>NZ_RRYV01000147.1 GCF_014861395.1 Psychrobacter sp. FME13
CGGCCTTATCAGAGAGTACTTGCCTAAGGGTTGTGACTTTAGACAAGTCTCTGATGATGAGATGCAGGACATTGAGAACAAATTAAACAACAGACCAAGAAAACGATTAGGGTTTAAGACGCCTATGCAGGCGTTCTATAATATTAATTAGCGTTGCACTTGGTGTGTTAATCTAAGATTTATAAAACTAGGGCGTGTCATAAATTGCATTAATCTACTAATTGATGACATGCTCTAATAGCGCATACTCAATATAACTCACATTAATATAACTCACATTATTGATTCATTATGAACCAGTACAGCCCACATACAGACAAAATCCATAAGCAACGGTTGAGCACTAGACTGTTTGAGAGACTGCTCTTTCCAAGCCGTAATTTATCCAGTAAAGAAAAACAGCGATTGGCTCATGAGCTAGCTGGTAAGACCATACTGATCACAGGTGCAAGCTATGGTATTGGTGAGCAACTTGCTTACCTGTTGGCAAGCTTGGGTACAGCTAATAACATGCCTATTAGCTTAATATTGGTCGGTAGAACCACGGAAAAATTAGAGCAGGTACAAGCTCATATCCATAAAACTGGTGCATCGGTCAGTATCTATCCAATAGATTTAAGAGATGATAAATCACTCAAACGCTTCATGCATTTTTTGCACATGCTTAGCGTAGACATTTTTATTAATAATGCTGGCAAGTCGATCATGCGCTCTGTCATGGATTCGCTTGATCGTGGTCATGACTATGAACGCACTATTAGTCTGAATTACCTAGCTCCTGTCAAATTATGCTTAGGTTTGATACCGCAGCTTGGTATCAATCAAGGGCAAATCATCAATGTATCCGCACTCAATGTATTACTACCGCCAATGCCTAAGTGGTCTGCTTATCAAGCCTCTAAGTCTGCTTTTGATCAGTGGTTTCGTTCAGTAGCACCAGAACTATATGCGCAAAAAATAACGACCAGCACATTGTATTTGCCACTGGTTCGCACTCGTATGATCGCGCCAACGGCTATCTACCAATCAGCACCTACCATGACTACTGAGCAAGTCGCAGCTGTGATTGGTCGTCTGATTATTCATAAAAAATCCAGCTTTAAACCTTGGTGGTTATATCCTATCGAAATTTTAGCCTTGCTATTCAAACGACCATTAGAGTTTTGTGTTCGCAGTTATTATCGTCATCAGTCACGCTGATTAAACTGGTATTAAATTGAAAGTAGAGATTTATCAATGTCTAACAGCTATCAACATAGCCATCGTGATCAGAGTGATAAGCAGCATAATAAGGGCGAAGACAGTCAGTCAACATCGCCTTCATTATTGAGCTGGATATTTACTAGTATTCGCAACCTGTATCGTATCGGCCTGCTAACACCGAAAGGCATTTTTTGTGTCATTAGATCTATTTATAAGCATGGCGAAAATCTGATGGTATTGCTCGAATTTGCTAGCCATGTTGCACCCAATAGAAACACGTTAAATCAGAAGTACAGCTATCAACAGAGTTACGAATTAGCGCTATCACTAGCTGCTTATCTCAATGAAAAATTACAGATGGGCCGGTATGCTAAGGCCAGCAGTCATTCAGGCCATAAAGCAAACGTGGCGTTACTTTGCGCTAATCATAGCAGTAGCGTTTTAGTTTTATTTGCCGCTGCACGCACTGGTGCTGATATCACGCTGCTCAATACGGATATGAGCCATGATCAAATCGAGCAAATTATCCAGCAACAAGCATACGATATGCTGATCTGTGATGATGAGTTTGTTAGCATCGTCTCAAAGCTGTCAGCGCTCAAATTAGAGACAGCGCCAATAGTGGTTAGTACCAAAGAATTAAACCAGTTTCTTATAGCAAACTTAGAAAAAGTAAAACATGATACTCAGCGAGGGCGAACTAAGCGTAAAAATAACGGCCATAAACTCGCACGCCAGTCATCAGGTAAAATAAATGTACTGACAGGCGGTACCAGTGGTCGTGTCAAATTTGCCAAACGTGAGCCGTCACCGCTTGCGATGCTGATGCCGTTTTTGGCATTGTTAAATAAAGTAGAACTGGCTAAATATCATTCTGTCTATATTGCCGTGCCTTTCTATCATGGCTATGGATTGTCAGCGCTTATTATTTCAGTACTGCTGTCTGCTCGTATCTTTCTCAGTGATAAATTTAACAGTGCTGAAGCCAGTCACCTGATTTACCATCATCAGATTGAAACGCTTATTTTAGTGCCGACTATGCTCAAGCGTTTGCTTGATGAAGACACACTCAAGCAGCGCAAATATGACCAGCTCAGCAGTATAGAAGCCAAAGACGCTACTCATAACTTAACTCTTTATCATTCAACTTTCTGTTCTGTTAAGCGGATAATCTCAGGTGGCGCTAAGCTCGACGCCAATCTTGCGACACAGACTTTGGCTCATACTGGTGATACTTTATTCAATCTCTATGGTACCTCAGAATCAGGTTTTGGCGTTATGGCGACTCCAGCTGATTTGCACCGTTATCCTGATAGTGTTGGTAAAACGATTAAAGGTGTACGTTTGAAAGTATTACCGATTGAGGCCAACTCAAGTACTGCCAATCAAACGCGGTCGGCCGATGACGCTATTGGTGTTTTGAGCCTAGGTACTGCATGGTCAATGGACAATAACGCCATCACCCATACTGCTGAAAATATCAGCGAGACCAACTATATTAGTACAGGTGACTTGGTCTCTTGTAATGTAGAAGGTTATCTGTTTCTAAAAGGCCGTGCCGATGACATGATCGTATCTGGTGGTGAAAACGTGTATCCGCTAGACATTGAAAATGCGCTTAGACAGCACACACATATTGGACAAGTTGCCGTTATTGCGATAGACCATAATGAATTTGGTAAGCGGCTCGTCGCTTTTGTTGGCTTGGTAGATTCAAACGTTTTTTCAAGGAATAGTGAGTCAATCACCGCTTTGCAACTGATGCAGTGGTTGAAGCCTAAGCTGGCACGGTATCAGATGCCTCAACAGATTGTATTGATGGATGAGTTACCCATAACAAAGACGGGGAAGGTGAGCCATGCGAAACTTAAAGAGTGGTTTTATAGTGAATCGATAAGATAAACCATCTCATTGTTTGGGTTATGCAGCCCAAACTGAAAAAGGCTACTCTATTAAGAGTAGCCTTTTTGCAACACTAGCTTATAAAATGAGTGCTTCATCAACTAACGCATCGTCACAAACTCTTCTGAGCCAGTTGGATGAATGGCAACCGTATTGTCAAAATCAGCTTTAGTTGCGCCCATTTTAATAGCGACAGCAAATCCTTGAATCATCTCATCGACGCCAAAACCAATACCATGTAAGCCAATGACCTTTTCTTCCTCGCCCAAGCACACAAGCTTCATAGTACATTTTTGGCGATGTTGGGTGACGGCGCTATACATATCGGTAAACGTTGAAGAGTAGCATTTAATATTTTCTTTACCAAATTGATTAACAGCATCAATTTCTGATAAGCCAATGGTACCGATAGCAGGATGGGTAAAAATAACGGTCGGTATCAAGGTATAGTCTAGGTGTTCATTAGGCTTATCATTAAACAAGCGCTCTGACAAGCGGCGACCTGCGGCAATCGCCACTGGCGTCAAGTCAACACTGTTTTCGATAATATCACCAACGGCATAGATGTTATCGATATTGGTATTTTGGAATTTATCAACTTTGATTTTGCCCGTCTCAGTCGTCGCGACGCCAGTGACTTGCAGATTGATATTGTCTGTAGAAGGCGCACGACCAATCGCCCAGATTAAACAGTCTACTGTCTCGATACAGTCCTCACCGCCGTCATTGGTAGATAAGTTCAGGCTATCATCGTCATTTTTGTTGACTTCGCTTATCACTGTGTTGGTATGTAGTTGAATGCCGGACTGCTCCATTTCTATCAGCAAGGTTTCTACGATAGTATGATCAAATGCCCGTAGTGGCGAGTGTTTGCGTACATACAGATGCACTTCAGCGCCTAGACTGTTTAGCACACCTGCGATTTCGACAGCGATATATCCTGCGCCTACAATCGCCACGCGTTTTGGCAAATGATTCAACGCAAAAAAACCATCAGAATCGATGCCGTATTCTGCGCCTTTGATATTTGGTTGAATCGGGTGACCACCTGTGGCAATCAAAATATGATCAGCGGTAATCAGTTCGCCATTTACTTCTACGGTATTGGTATCGACAAATTTTGCAAAGCCTTTGATGACTTCAACGCCATTTTTGGCCAAGTTGTTGTCATATGAGCGGTGAATGTTTTCGATGTATTGTTGACGGCTCTGTACCAGTTTTGGGAAATCAAAACCTTTAACATCTACATCGAAACCATAATCTGGAGCAAACTTATGAATGGCTTCAGCAACTTGTGCGCCATACCACATTACCTTTTTAGGGACACAGCCTAGATTTACACAAGTACCGCCCAGTTGATTGGCTTCGATAATGGCGCATTTTTTGCCATAGCTTGCGGCGCGGTTGATTGAGGCAATACCGCCGCTGCCGCCACCGATGGCGATATAGTCATAATGTTTGGTCATAATGGGGTCTCTTTATTAAGTGATTGTTGGTGCAGTTTTCAAGTGTATTGTTTTGAATATGATTGTTTTGGACTCTACTGTAATGGGTACTATCATTCATCTTACAAGTTTTTATGCTCAAGGTGGGTTGAATCACTTAGATATGAGTATTATTTAGTCAGAAATAGTTAGGTATTTATATATTTAAACTCACCTAAACAATAGCACGACGTCTATAAAATAACAGTCCAGGAATGGATAAACCCAGCACCAATCCAGAAGTGACAAATAAAGCTTCAAATAAATAAACCATCATTTGACTAAACAGTGCATCTGAATAGCCAAAATAGCCAATCTGCACCATACTGACCATTGCCTTATACGCGGCGATACCGGGCATCATACAAATCACACTTGGCGAAATGAGTGCTTTTGGGGGCAGAGTATACTTTTTAGAAAAATACACACCCAAAAAGCTAGCAAGCATGGCGCCAAAAAAGCTAGCAACCACGAGATGGATATGCTGATGGACAAGGGCGGTTTTTAGCCCAAACCCAAAACCGGTCATGAGCAAGCAAGGCAAGATATAGCGTCTAGGTACGGTGAACATCAGTGTCCAGCCAAGGGTGATGATACTGGACAGCACAATCGTTTTAATCAGCCACATATCAAAATCCCCAGTGCTGTATTTGCAGCAAGATCAAAGCCATCACAATACCCACGCAAGAGGATAGCGTCAGCATATAGGCAAAGACCGCACGTCCAATCCCAATATTGACATAACCTTTTAAGATATCTGATAGGGAGTTGATGAGCGGAAAACTTGGCACTAGCAGTAGCACACTAGAGGCAACCGCGATATCGGCACTATCACCCACATTAAAATAGTAAGTCGTTGATCCAATCAGCGATGCGATAAATGCCGTCACAATAATGGTAATAAACGGATTAAAATGATGTTTGGACAGATAAATACGCGTAAACATTGCGACCATACCAGCGATAAAAGTCACAGCTGTAATGGCCCAACTACCACCATTAAGATAAGCAAATGCAGCACAAGACACACCCACAAAAACGCATACGATCCATGTTGGATAAACCGTCTTATCTAGTTTATCAAAGGCAGTGGTGGTGAGGTCGATAAGCTCGTTATTGTTGGTTGCCGCTTCAGTTTTATTGACAATTTGCTGGATTTGAACCAATAAATTGACATTAATGCTTTGATTGATTGTGTCTCTGGTGGTGGTAATACAGCGCTCATCACAGATGGTGGTTAGCGTTAGCGCATTAAAATTGAGCGAACATTCTACGCTATTCATCCCTAATGCGATGCCTAGGCGTTTGGATAAATCCACCACTACGGCAGACTCAGCACCATATTGCATAAGGAGTAGTCCGCAGCGCACGCATAGTCGAGTAATGTGCTGCTGCTGTACGTAACTGATTGAAGTCATGGGCTAGATACGCAAGTTGGTTGGTATTGATACGCTATTATAAAGGGTATAGATGTCATGAGCAGATATTATGACATTATATTGAAAGCTAAGATAAAGTATAAGATTTTTTGGCAAAGAGAGATAGCGTATAAGTATGAAAAAAATGAATATGAAAAGAGGTTTTATATAACTAGGCCTTGTTCCAAAGTGCTCTTTGGGTAGCAATTTTGCATCGCTAAATGATAGTTTATTAATTTAATGGACTTTTGTTTTATACAGTGATAATCTCTTTCAGTAATTCAGACACAATACTTACATATTGGTGACATTCTTAGTTTGTTACCTTTATTTAGTTATCTGATTCAACTGTACTTTTTAACTTGGACGTATGATGACGACTTTTAATAAAATGAAAAATGCTCTATTGCTAACCACTATTACTACTTTGGTGGGCTGTACTACAGTAGCTGATATGGCAGGGTATGATACTGCTAGCCTAAACAGTGATGCGGCAAAAAGCTATTCTCAAGTGGTTTCTCAAGCCAGTAGTCAAGGCGCAGTAGACAATACTTCTTCGACCGCCATTCGAGTCAAAAAAGTGTTTAACCGTATCAAGCCTTATGCGGTTCAGGCTAATACAACAGGTGTACCTTTTGATTGGGAAATTACGGTTATCAAGTCGCCTGAACTAAATGCTTGGGCAATGCCTGGTGGCAAAATGGCTTTTTACACAGGTATTGTAGAGACGCTAAAGTTAACTGATTCAGAAATCGCTGCCATTATGGGACATGAAATGACCCATGCATTAGCTGAGCACGGTAAAAAGGACGCAGGGCAAAAGGTTCTAACTGGTTTAGCGATGCAGTTAGGTGGTGCGCAACTACAGTCAAAAACAGGATTAAGTGATGATTCGCTAGGTTTAATTAGTGACTTAGGTATTGATAAGCCGTTTTCTCGTAGTCAAGAGTCAGAAGCTGATGCGGGTGGTTTACGTTTGATGGCGCAAGCAGGCTATAATCCAGAATCTGCAGTTACAGTATGGGAAAAAATGGAAGCCGAAAATGGTCGTAGCAGCACTTTAGCTACGTTGACATCTACGCATCCAAACTCTGGTCAGCGTATCGCTAAGATTGAAGCCTTATTGCCTGAAGTGATGCCAATCTATCAGGCGGCTATTAAATAAAGTATTTAGCAGTAAGCAGTTCGTTAGATAGTATTAAAAAAGCAAGTCGCAAGACTTGCTTTTTTTGTAGGTAAATATCGCAAAGTGGTTTGTTTTAGGCTTACGTCATGATGGCAGTGAATAGGCGTTTGTGATCGTTGGACTGTCTAAACGTGAGGTCGAGTCGCAATGTAGTCAAATTGAGGAAAAGCTAGAACGTACGGTGGATGCAAGGGTGATGAATGTTGAAAGAGAGTTTGTTTAATCTAAAACAAAAGAGTTTACTTCAATGTGGTTGTTTTCTTTTAATGATTCAACAGTTTGTGACGTTGGTTTAATTGTTGATTGTTCAATCAATAGGCATCGATCATTCATCGCTTTACCAAACTTGTAGTTTGGCGGGCACACAACAGCATTTGTTAAGTCTCGAAAAACCACTTGTCCATGTAAATAGACAGGGTTTTTGCAATCTTCGACACAGTTTTTATCGTAGTCCGAGCTTACTATTGTGCATTTATCATTTGTGCTACAAATTGTACTGATATTCCAAAATTTAATGATTTTTTGATTCAGTTCCTCATAGTCTGTCTGTGAAACTTCATAAATTTGAGCTTCAGCATCCTTAATACCTACAAATTCAGCTATAGGGACTTTGACAGTATTTGAGCTCAGTATTATGATTTCTAATATAGTCAAGTCTATATAAATCCGCTACATCGTCATCCTCGCTAAGCATACTAATGTATAACTTGCACTCGGTTTCCTTGTATCGAAATTATATTGAACTGACTATAGAACTAACACACCAATACTGATATCAATAAAGTATTGGAAACTTTCTTTAGAAGCTACCCTCAAACCGTTCAACATGCTATATGGTACCCAAATATAGTCAATCCTACTTAAAAATGTTATAAAATAATTAACAAATTCGGTGGTGTTCTAAAAAGTATGCTGGCATCAGACATAGCCATAATTGACATAGAA
>NZ_RRYV01000148.1 GCF_014861395.1 Psychrobacter sp. FME13
CTTCTATGTCAATTATGGCTATGTCTGATGCCAGCATACTTTTTAGAACACCACCAGATTTTTTAAATAAAATGAGCAATAGCTTAAATAAATACAAATAATATCGTATATCAAATGATAATAATTATTATGTATATGACGCCTTATTAAGTGGTGATTTTTATATTATAAAAGAGATGATAAAGGATAATAACGATGACAGATGCTTCTAAAAAACTCCATATTCTGATTACTGGCGCGACTTCGGGTATTGGTAACCAGTTGACCAAAGATTATCTACTAGAAGGGCATCACGTCTATGCTGTTGGTCGTGATGCGGATGCATTGGCCGAGCTCAAAGCGCTAGGCGCAGAGGTTATTGACTTGGATTTGATGGATCGGGACAAGGTGCTTGATGCCTTTGATAAAATATCTGAGATTGATGTGGCAATCTGTGGTGCTGGCATGTGTGAATATTTAGACATGCCAAACTTTGATAGCAGTGTCTTTATGAAAGTTATGTCGGTGAATATGGGCACGTTGTCGCATGCGATAGAAGGGGCCTTGCCCAAGTTGATCGCTTCAAAAGGTCGCTTGGTCGGTATCGGCTCAGCCTCTGCTTATGTACCTTTTGCCCGTGCGGAAGCTTATGGAAGCTCAAAAGCTGCTATCCATTATTTAATGAAAACTCTACAGATTAGCCTTGCGCCGCATGATGTGTCAGTCAGTTTAGTGGTACCAGGTTTCGTCGAAACGGCAATGACCAAACAAAACGATTTCCCTATGCCATTCATCCAGACACCAGAGCAAGCCAGTCAGGCCATCCGAGACGGTATAGAGAGCGGTCACGATGTCATTGAGTTTCCCAAAAAACTTACCTTTCCATTAAAAGCGTTGGGCATACTGCCAGATTTGGTATGGCAACAAGTGAGTAGCAAGCTCAATAAAAAATAAGTCATTATTGGTAACAATATTTCAGTCATCAGAACAGATGAAAATATAAAGGAAGCCCTCCATGCCGTTTATTCGCCGTAAACGTAAGAATTCAAAATCAGTCTCTAACAACGCCAGCAATGCTGCAAACAATAATCCTAAAGTCCAAACGAAAAAACGCATCGCCATTATTGGCTCAGGCGTATCAGGCTTAACCTGTGCGCATTACCTAGTGGGACAACATGACGTAACCGTGTTTGAAGCCAATGATTATATTGGTGGTCATGTAAACACGATTAATGTGGCATTACAGGATAGCAAAAAATCAAAGAGTGGTAATACTGAAAACAGTGCAATAGACACAGGGTTTATCGTATTTAATGAGCGTACTTACCCTAACTTTTTTCGCTTGCTTTATGATTTAAAAGTACCGTTTCAGTCGACAGACATGAGCTTTTCAGTGAAAAACACGGCGAGCAATTTTGAATACAACGGTCACACACTCAATACTTTAGTATCACAGCGTAAAAATGTGCTTAACCCAAAATTTTGGCAGTTTATTAAAGATATTTTACAGTTTAATAAACACATCAAGCAGTTGCGTCAGGATTACGATACTGCCCGTGCAAAAGGAGAGGACGTTAGCAGTTTTACTGAGCAAACACTTGGCAGTTATTTAGCACAAAAAAGCTATGGGGCATTGTTTAAAGACAACTATCTACTACCAATGGTTTCTGCTATTTGGTCGACCAGTCTACATGATGTAAAAGACTTTCCTTTGGTACTATTTGCACAATTTTTCGATAACCATGGGTTGCTTGATGTGGTCAACCGCCCGCAGTGGTTCACTATCAAAGGTGGATCAAAACAATATGTGAATAAACTGGTTACGCGCTTTGTTAAAGCGGGTGGCGAGGTACGAATAAATAGTCCAGTGCAATCGGTGGTTCGTGATGGTGATCAAGTGTCATTGACCGTTCAAAATGCAGCCAGTGCTGATGACAGTATTGAAAAACTGACCGAAAACTTAGTGTTCGATGAGGTGGTTTTTGCTTGTCATGCAGATACGGCGTTAAAGATTTTAAAAGATGCCAGTACTGATGAAACTGAGGTGCTGAAGCATTTCCGTTTTACTAACAACAGGGCTGTCCTTCATACCGATACCAGTATTTTACCCAAGAAGCCTTTGGCATGGGCAAGCTGGAACTACCTCATTGATGAAACAGCGTCGGGTAATGTGACTGAAGCAGGGCAAGCTATCGAAAGCGCAAAAACCCCTGCTAAGCCAGTGCTTACTTATCACATGAATATTCTGCAACGCCTCACTAAGAAACACAATTATTTAGTCACGCTCAATCCAGCGATAGCCAATAAAACTATTGATGAGAAGCAGGTTATTAAAAGTATTGATTATAGTCATCCAGTGTTTGATAAAGCGATGATGGATGCGCAAACAAAATGGTCGACTATCTCTGGTGGTAGGTCGCACACGCATTTTTGCGGAGCATATTGGTTCAATGGTTTTCATGAAGATGGCGTGCGCAGTGGGCTACGTGTGTGTCAAACGCTCGGTGATACTATTGATATCAAAGATGATGTAGACCCAAGCCATCTACCGGATGCTGAGAGTGCGCATACGCCATTTCGTTATAAAGGCTTACCGGTCAAGGCAGATATCAATGTACGAAAACTCAATAAACGTCAGGTGACAATTGCGTCTACCAATCAAGAGCTGGTTAACTACGTGAAAAGTTTACAGCCCAAAGTTGTAGATACCAATGAAAAGAAAAAGACAAGCTTGTTTGGTCGTCGAAAAGCGAAATAATGATGGCATTGCAGTTTCAAAATTGAAATTTTGGCATTAAAATCAACCAATACCATAAAAGAGCGCACTATGCCTATTGAGCAGCATTCGTCCAACAGTAAACTGCCACATCAGCTGTTCCATGGAACGACGTGGCACAGTCGATTGCTGCCAAATGTACATAAGTTTGTGTATCCGTATCGCTATTGGGGCGTCAATATCAGTGCATTGGTTAGAGGTGAAAACCTTCCTGAAATAAATACGGCAGTTTTTAGCGAGAATCAGCAGTTGAAAAGGTTGCCGTTAAAAAGGTTATTGGCAAAAGGCTTGCCATTATTTTCATCAAATAAAAAAGCCTTGCAGCAGTTTTGTCCCGATGATTATTTGCAAAAATTACAGTCACAAGGGTCAGATAGCACCAGTGATTTAAGCGACTTAGTTAAAAGTAAAAGCAAAATTAAAGACAAGAACGCAGAGGCTGATATAAATCCCATTCAAGCACTTCATGATCGTTTAAACCAAGCATTTATGGAGCAGGCAGGCAGTACGCCAAAAGGCGATATGATTGGATTGCTAGTATGCCGTAATGCAGGTATATATTTTAGCCCAGTCAATTTTTATTTGGGCTTTGACGAACAGCAGAACCCGACGCACTTGCTCGCTGAAGTGTCCAATACACCGTGGGACAAGCGCCATTACTATGGGTTCTTGCTTGATGGCGAGAATACCGAGTTTTGTCATGACAAAGACTTTCATGTGTCACCTTTTAATCCTATCGATCAGCTATATCGCTGGCAGGTTAAGGTAAAAAAGCAATCCGATAACTGCTTGCAGGTGCGTATTGGGATTGATATCAGTGATGAGCGTGGTGAAGTTTTAAAAACAGGTATAAAGATATCTGGCGTGCCAATGACCACCGCTTCTGTTCGCAAAAGCTTACGACAAAACCCGCTGATGAATATGACGTCCTTAACTCGTATTTATTGGCATGCTTTCAAACTGTATGCGATCAAAAAAGTTCCTTATATTAATTATGACGAAAAGCTAGCCGATAGCCAGCAAAAAGAAGGCAGCATGGACAAGAACAAGTATTAAGCGTTAAAAAATCCGAGTAGTTCGAGAATTTTATAAATGTAATATCAAAAATAAAGCACTTAAACTTAAATAAGGATAAACACACAATGCCAGCACGACCGACTGACCGAGCACCTGTCTCAACATTAGAAAAAGTGAGCGCGCGGATAAATCAAGCAATCAATGAGAGTACTGTATTGCAGCCAGTGAGTGGTGGGGTAAATAAAGTAGCCAGAAAGCTGATATTTCAAGCGTTGCAGCATGTTCAGTTTGGGAGCATTACTTTAATTGAGGCGTTTGACGACAATGCTCCTAAGACTACCCGTTTTGGTGGTGAGTCTGATAGCACCGTAAGCAGTTCAGCAGTCGGACGGCATTCGTTGCATGTGACTTTGATGATTCACGACACCGCTGTATATCGTCAGCTGCTGCTAGGTGGCTCTATTGCGCTAGCAGATAGCTACATTAATGGTGAGTGGGATACGGATGATTTGACTGGATTGATTCGGTTGGCAGCGCGTAACTTGACGGTACTCAATAAGTTAGAAAATCGTTTTGCAGGTATCAGTAAGGCCTTTGAAAAAGCCAAGCATCAGTTGCGTAGCAATGACAAAATTGGCTCCAAGTCCAACATATTAGCCCATTATGATTTGGGTAATGACATGTATCAGCGTTTTTTAGACGAGACGATGATGTATTCATCAGCGGTATATTGTGCGCCTGATGTGTCGTTGAGCGATGCGCAGCAGCACAAACTGGCGCTTATCTGCCAGCGTTTGCAGTTGACTGCTGACGATCATGTGGTTGAAATCGGTACTGGGTGGGGTGGTTTTGCTATTTATGCCGCCACGCATTATGGCTGTAAAGTCACGACGACGACCATCTCTGATGCGCAGTACGACGAAGCACAACGAAGAGTAGCAGCAGCAGGTCTGTCTGATAAAATTACGTTACTCAAGCAGGACTATCGTGAGCTGACAGGACAGTACGATAAGCTGGTTAGCATCGAGATGATTGAAGCCGTTGGACATGAATATTTGCCAGTATTCTTTGCTAAATGTAACAGTCTGCTGAAGCCTACAGGGCTGATGGTTTTACAGGCAATTACCTTCAATGACCAGAACTATCAAGAGTATGTCAATTCGGTTGATTTTATCCAGACGCATATATTCCCAGGTGGTTGTCTACTGTCCAACCAAGAGCTCAATACCCAGTTCACCGAGCAAACGGACATGGTGATCAAACAGCTTCATGATTATGGCTTTGATTATGCACATACGCTTAGAGATTGGCGTCTAGCCTTTATGGCACAGCGCGAAGAAATAACTGAGCTCGGTTATGATGATGCCTTTATTCGTTTATGGAATTTTTACTTTTGCTACTGCGAAGGTGGTTTTTTAGAGCGCACGATTGGTGTGGTACAAGTGACAGCCGTAAAGCCAAACAATATCGATACGCTACATTTTTCTGATTTGCCAGCGGCTGTTTAGCACACGCCCTAGGTTTGATGGAACCTCACCTGACCTTATAAGAGTTGTGTGGTTTCATTTATTTTATTGAGGAGACTATCATGGGCTATGTTTTTATTTATCTTGCTGCTGTGGTTATATTTTTGGGTATCGATGCGATCTGGCTCAAAACGATGACCAGCTTGTTCTATGAAAAGCGTATTGGCCACTTGCTTGCCGATGAGCCAAACATGGTCGCCGCTGGCGTGTTCTACCTGTTTTACTTGTTCGCACTGTGTATATTAATTCTTTATCCTCAAATCAAAGCCGGTGCGTCGCTTGGTCACATATTCTTACTTGGTGGCTTGATAGGACTAATGGCTTACGGTACGTATGATTTTACCAGTTTGGCATTGTATAAAGGCTTTACGATGGATACAGCATTAGTGGATTTTGCTTGGGGCGGGATTTTGACAGGTAGCGTAAGTACGATTGTTGCATGGTTGGCTTATCGCTTTCATTGGCTCAGCTAAATATTCTTAATGCGTTAAATCTGTCATACTGGCTCATAAGCATAGATAAATAAACGTCTCCAAAAATAAGGATCATCATGCCACAATCCAACACCAGCTCATCTGCTCAAAAAGCTCCTTTAAATAGCGAGCTATATATGTCGATACTCATGACACCCGATATGGCAAATTTTATCGGCAATGTGCATGGTGGTGATTTGTTAAAAATGCTTGATCAGGTTGCTTATGCCTGTGCCAGCCGATATAGCGGTAACTATGTGGTGACACTATCTGTCGACCAAGTGATGTTTCGAGAGCCTATCTATGTAGGTGAGCTGGTGACTTTTGCTGCCAGTGTCAACTATGTGGGAAACACCTCTATGGAGATTGGCATTCGTGTCGAAGCCGAAGACGTGCGAGCGCGTACCGTCCGTCATACCAATAGCTGTTACTTTACGATGGTCGCTATCGATGATAAGGGTAAGCCAACCGTAGTGCCACCACTTGAGATTAAAAATAATCTACAACAGTGCCGTGCGGATGCTGCGTTAGAGCGCAAAAACTTGCGTATGCAAAGCTCACATCGCCCAAGCTGTGAGTTAAAAGAGACGGTCGGAGAGCTAGATAGTGAGCATGAGCGTTAAGCTTATAGAAATATGGATGGATAGTAGGCTAATCTACTGTTGCTATTTTTCTAAGTATATATTTTTTAAGTATGTAGTTCTTAAATATATAGCTTCTAAGCATGTATCCCAATTATCTTACAATTGCTATCCTGAACCGATTATATCGTTGAGTCGCTAAATATCTATGTTTAACATGTCTGTATCGAGGCTATTATGAGTCTAAAGCCGCCAAAAACCCATTCGAAGAATACTCCCATTGCTCAACCTACGACGCGAATGGCGCGTGGTGTTGGTATGGATAATATTGACGCCAATAATGCTACTAATATTGCCACCAATGAAAGTGAGCAACACTCGAATTCATTGACGACAGTATTGATTGCTGTTGGAGCAAACCTTGTCATTGCTATTGCAAAAACTGTTGCGGCAGTGATGACAGGTTCTGCTTCTATGATAGCCGAATCCGCGCATTCTTGGGCAGATGCAGGCAACGGCACCTTGTTAATTGTTGCCGAAAAAAAGGCGGTAAAACCTGCAGATAGTAGTCACCCGTTAGGCTATGGCAAGGAGTCCTATGTTTGGTCGATGATTGCCGCTTTTGGGGTGTTTATGGCAGGCTCTATCGTCTCCATTTATACAGGTATCACCGAGTGGAATGCGGTGGAGAGCGACACCAATTACACCATCGGCTTTATTATATTAGCGGTCGCGTTTGTGCTCGAAGGATTTTCGTTAGGGCAGGCTTATTTACAAAGTAAAAAACATGGCGAGGCAATTAATATCAGTGCCATTGGTTATGTAATTAATACGTCTAACCCGACGTTACGTGGTGTGTTCTTTGAAGACTTAGCCGCTGTCATTGGCTTAGTGGTTGCTGCTGCTTCGATGGGTATGCATGCTTATACTGGACAGCCATTTTGGGATGCACTAGGCTCTATTATCGTTGGACTATTATTAGGCGCTGTAGCCATATTTTTGATTAGCCGTAACCGTGATTTTTTGGTTGGCCACAAAGTATCAGAGCAAATACATGGCTATGCATTAAGTGAGTTGCTGAATCATGCAGATATTGACAGTGTCTCGTACTTGCATCTAGAGTGGGTAGGGCCCAAAAAAATATTTATGGTGGCAGCAGTAGACATCGCTGGTAATCAAAAAGAGAGAGAAATCGCTCATAAGTTTGAAGCTATTGAAAACCAGTTTCGCAAAGACCCATTGTTTCAAGAAGTCATATTGACATTATCCGTACCAGACGCAGATGTTTTGACTTTACCGGATATAGTCACTCCACTATAAAACTGTGACTGCGCTAACCTCGCTTGAAGTATCACGTATACATACACACTCGGTTGCCTTATACTACCTTTGAATTTAATAGACTATAGTCTGCTAAAAGTAGATAACAAACCATAAGGTGATAATTATATGAGAACTTTATTTAAGAGCGCTATACTGAAAAACACCGTATTCGCTGTATCTTTAAGCATAAGTGCTGTTAGCTTGATGGCGGTGCCAACGTTATCTGCACAAGCGGCAGTACCGACGGATGCCTCTCTATTAAAACTCATCAAGGTCACTAAGGTCGTTGAGATGATGAATGTGTAGTGGTCAACTAATTTAGGACACCTGATAAGAGGTTTTTGTTAAAGTAGCGT
>NZ_RRYV01000149.1 GCF_014861395.1 Psychrobacter sp. FME13
ATAACAATTGAATTTGTTAATTATTTTATAACATTTTTAAGTAGGATTGACTATAGTACTTTTGCGTTTATTATTACTAAGTTGATTTTACATATAGTTTTAAAATCGAAAATTCATAAGTGGGTTTTTATAGTATTTAGCTATATTATCTCAATTTTTATTTGGTTATATTCAATAACCTTACTAACACCTATTATGAATATCAGTTAAAAAGCAATTTATTGGATATCCTACAAAAATAGCAAAGAGATGTAAGACAATAGACCAAACTCTAATTTTTATGACCTTTCTGACTCAACTAATAACCATATGCTTAGGTTTAGCGTAATGACTTATACTATTTTATTGTGGGCACAAAAAAGCGCCTCCGACATTAAGTGAGAAGCGCTCATTTTACAAAATATTAGTGTAATTTAATCAACAGTTATCAGTTTATTTAAAATTCTTGAGGCTTAAACACGCTCAATAACAGTGGCAATGCCTTGGCCAAGACCGATACACATCGTCGCTAGACCGATTTCAGTATCTGACTGCTCCATCGCGTTTAATAACGTCACAGTGATACGAGCGCCTGAACATCCTAGTGGATGACCCAAGGCAATCGCACCACCATTGATGTTGACGATGTCTTGCTTGTCGGTCAAGTTCAATGCTTTAAGTACTGACAAACCTTGCGCTGCAAAGGCTTCGTTTAGCTCGATGGTTTGCATATCGTCAATGCTCATGCCAGCACGCTTCAATGCTTTATTGGTGGCAGGTACAGGACCATAGCCCATGATAGCCGCATCGCAACCAGCCACTGCCATACTACGGATCCGAGCACGTGGTTTTAGACCTAGATCTTTGGCTTTTTGTGCGCTCATGACTAGCATCGCTGACGCACCGTCAGACAATGCAGATGAGGTGGCCGCTGTTACTGTGCCGCCTTTTGGATCAAAGGCTGGACGTAGTTTTTGCATTTGTTCCATCGTTGCATCCGGACGAATCACTTCATCGACCGTACATAATTGCAGACGACCCGCAGCATCATGACCTTCGATACCGATGATTTCATTATCAAAACGACCTTCAGTGGTCGCAGCCCATGCGCGGCGATGTGACTCAAGACCAAAAACGTCTTGTTCTTCGCGAGTGATGTTATTCATACGACCAAGCATTTCAGCGGTCAAGCCCATCATGTTTGAGGCTTTTGCATAATGCTTAGATGCTGCTGGATTTAGATCAACACCATGCATCATACCGACGTGACCCATGTGCTCAACACCACCGATGATAAAAATATCACCTTGGTTGGTCATAATTTGGGCAGCAGCAGTATGTAGCGCCTGCATAGAAGAACCACATAAACGGTTGACCGTTTGGCCACCAGTAGTTTTTGGAATATCAGCTAGCAGACCGATGTTACGACCGATGTTTAGACCTTGCTCTAGTGTCTGGTTTACACAGCCCCAGATGATGTCTTCTACATCACGTGGATCAAAGTCGTTGCGCTCTACCAGTGCACGCACCAACTCAGCAGACATGCTATCAGCACGTACATGGCGGAACATACCGTTTTTGGTTCTACCCATCGCTGAGCGTACGCCATCTACGATGACCACGTCTTTTGGACTTAAAATTGTCATACCATATTCCTTTTCAATTTTTATTGTCAGTGGCCGTATCACAGCACTCATCATATTTGACTGTCAAATTATTAATAATACATAAATTTCTAACAATCTGATCGAGCCTGTGTACGGCACTTTATCCTAGTAATGACTGCCTATTACGCTGTTGCGTAAAAAGTCTCGCCTGCTGCTGCCATGTCGCGAATCTTTTGCGGGGCTTCATAAGCTTTGCCAAGGTACGCGTACTTGTCACACAATGCCAAGTAATTATCTAGACCCAACTGGTCAATATAACGACAAGGACCACCGCGGAATGGTGGGAAACCAACGCCCATAATCATCGCCATGTCCGCTTCAGATGGCGTACTCACGATGTTGTCTTCTAGGCAACGAACCGTTTCGTTGCAGAAGGCAATCATAGTACGATCGATGATGGCTTGATCATCAAACTCTTGCTTTTCGCTGTCTGTAGTCGCTTTTAGCAGCTCATAAGTCGCCTCATCCGCCACTTTCTTTGGCTTACCGCGCTTATCAGTTTCATATTTGTAGAAACCAATACCGTTTTTCTGACCTAGACGCTCATTGTCATATAGATGCTGAATAGCACCTTTATAATCAGGCTTCATGCGATCAGGGAAACCTTCTGCCATCACTTCTGCGCCATGGACACCTGTGTCTAAACCAACGACGTCGATTAGATACGCAGGGCCCATTGGCCAGCCGAATTTTTCCATAACTTTATCCACATGAGCAAAATCAGCGCCTTGTTTGAGTAGCAGGTCAAAGGCACCAAAGTATGGGAATAGCACACGGTTTACTAGGAAACCTGGGCAGTCATTGACCACTACTGGCACTTTGCCCATTTTTGATGCTAGCGCAACCGTGGTTGCAATCGCTTCTTCAGATGACTTTTCACCGCGGATAACTTCTACTAGCGGCATACGGTGTACTGGGTTAAAGAAATGCATGCCAACGAAGTTTTCTGGACGCTCAAGTGCTTCAGCCAGATAAGTGATAGAGATGGTCGAGGTATTTGATGCTAGGATACAATCATCCTTAACCAAGCCTTCTACCTCTTTTAGTACCGCACGCTTGACGTTTGGATTTTCTACGACTGCTTCGATAACGATGTCAGTATCGCTAAAGTCACCATAATTCAAAGTAGGACGGATACGGCTTAAGGTTTCGCCCATTTTTGCTGGGGTCATCTTGCCGCGATCGACCATTTTGCCAAGTAGCTTGCTGGCTTCGCCCATACCAAGGTCTAATTGCTCAGACTTGATATCTTTCATGATGATTGGCAAGCCTTTACTGGCTGCCTGATAGGCAATACCGCCACCCATGATACCAGCGCCTAGTACGGCCGCTTCATTGATTTCATGTGCTATTTTGCTGTGTTTCTTCGCTAATTTTTTGACTAGCTGATCGCTTAAGAATAGACCCACCAAGCTCTCTGCTTGTGGTGTTTTAGCCGCTTTTGCAAAGCCAGCCGCTTCTACTTCGATCGCTTTATCACGTGGCAAATTAACATGCTTTTCGATGGCTGCAATCGCTAGCGCTGGTGCTGGGTATTGCTTAGGATTTGCTTTGGCAAAGATCATACCTTTAGCACTGTTAAATGCCATGGCTTGCTCAAGCTGATTTAGCTTAACAGGCACCAATTTTTCTTCACGTTTCGCTTTCCAATCAAGCTCACCTGAGATACATTTTTTGACCAAGTCAATCGCGGCATCTTGCAAGTCGTCAGCAGGCACAGTTGCATCAACTAGGCCTAACTTCAAGGCAGCCAATGCTTTCTTTGGTGTACCAGTCGCGATAAGCTCAAGCGCGTTATCAATACCAATGATACGCGTACTACGAACCGTCCCACCAAAACCTGGGAAGATGCCTAATTGGGTTTCTGGTAGACCAATGATGGCTTTTTCGCTCATGACACGGTATTCACAAACCAAGGTCATCTCACAACCACCGCCCATTGCAGCACCATTGATGGCCGCAACTTTTGGAAAGGGTAAGTCTTCAAAACGATTGAACGCGTCATTGACATGAACAACCCAATCTTTGATTTCACTTTCTGATTTTTTGAAAGAACCTACAAATTCTGTGATGTCAGCACCAGCGATAAACACACCTTTGCCTGAAGTGACGATAAGACCTTTTACGTCGTCCGCTTTTTCTAGCGCACTGACCGCTTCACCGAACTGTTTGTTGGTTTCGGCATCAAATTTGTTTACGCTCTCATTTTCAGCGTTGTACTGCATGTTGGCGATGCCATCCTCTAGCATTGTCACCGTGATGCGATTTCCTTGGTATACCATGTGGAACTCCTTTCTATTGTAATAAAAACGATGTAATAAAATTTATGACTGATAAAGTTTATAATTTATAAAGCTACTTTTTAAACTGTAAAAAATAGCCGGTTATTGTTAGTAAGGTAAGTAATAGCACCGATTGATCTGCACACCCATCATGACAACTGAAAACAACCTTTTCATGACAAACAACTTGGCAAATTAACCCGTGAATATGTCTTTATTTTCTCGCGCTTCTCGTTAGGTACTCATTGCTATGTGCACATTATTTTTTTAGCACTAATGAATACGGCGCTTTATTTATACAATGTCATTCAAGATACTGGTATAGTCAAATCCATATAAATCCGCTACATCGTCACCCTCGCTGACCATACTAATGTATAGCTTGCACTCGGTTTCCTTGTATCGAAATTATTTGAACTCAACTATATCTGATACTAAAATGCCGATTGAGGTTTAATCTTGTATGAGATATTCGCTCAGATTCCGCTATACAATAGCGACTAAACTCAATGCTCTAATCATCAGACCATTTCTACGTCAATTAGTGTAGGGGATTATGCCCCTGACTGTCACAAGCTAATACCATACTCGCAAGTCACGCTTAAATCTATAATTGCTCTTTACCTAACCAATAATGCGCGCTAAGTGACTATCTGTATACTGAAATTATATTTTAGACATACTTTTTAAGTATTTATTTGATAAATATTTCAATCAGTTGAACTTGTTTTTGACTACTTCATTATAAAAACATATTCCGCCACTGAGTTAAGTCGCCTATACGTAACGATGACTTATCAGATTATGTCGTGCGTTTTTTGATATTAAAGCGTAAAAAATACGTGATTGAACAGCCGTGCCACACAAGCAAGATAATCGATCATGCTACACTAACGATATTTTAATTATTCACCTAATAAATGGTTGGATTATGACTGTTTCTTCTACGCCAAGCCCTACCCCTTTGCGCTTTATATCGTTTGAAAACAACGAACAATTTCATGGCACTGTACGCGAACAATTAGCACAAGATATTGAAGTGTTATTTGTTTATGCTGAGCTGCCACATCCGCTGATCGATGCCTGCCGTTATGTGATGACGGGTAAAGGTAAATTGGTACGCCCGTTATTGGTCGCCAGTGCCTTTTCTAGTGTCACAGCGAATAATGACAACGTTTTTAAAAGTGAAAGTATTGAGCAAAAAGACCTGACGCAAAGTGACAGGTTAGACTCTCTTTTAGAAAACGATTCAGATTATGATATGGCGCGCCGTGCAGCACTAGCGGTAGAGCTGCTACATACTTATTCGTTGGTACATGATGATTTGCCCTGTATGGATGATGATGAACTGCGCCGTGGTCAGCCGACTGCTCATATTGTCTTTGATGAAGCGACGGCACTACTCGCAGGTGATGTGCTGCAAACGCTCGCCTTTGAAGTATTGACCGCAGAGCTACCTACCTTTGCGCCATTCGATGCCGATATCGCAAGCCAGCTGCTCGCGATATTTGCACCGCGTGCCAGACGTATGGTCGCAGGTCAAATGCTGGATCTCAATGCCGAAGCCAGTAACAGCATCACACAAACTGACCTAGAAGCCATCCACCGTGACAAGACAGGCGCGTTGATCGAAGCGGCCATGCTCATGGGCGGTGTCTGTGCTGGTGCGACGGCTCCTCAGCGCATGGCATTACAAGAATGTGCTCAACACATCGGTCTGGCGTTTCAAGTACAGGATGATATTTTAGATGTGACCACCAGCACGGATGCGCTGGGTAAACCTGCTGGCAGCGATGAAAAACTGGACAAATCTACCTATGTGAAATTTATGGGCGTTGATAAGGCAACCGACTATGCGCAGTCACTGTTTAATGATGGTCGCGCAGCCATTATTCGCGAACTAAGTAATCGTGAGCTCAGTAGAGATAAGCTAAACAATCAAGAGTTGCGCAACTTTGAGCCTAGTTACTCTCAGCTTGGCAACTCTCAACTTAGTAACCACAAAAATAATAATGCACTTTTAGCATTGATTGAGTGGCTATGGAATAGACAAAAGTAAGGTTGTGCGTGTTAGACTACTTGCTACTTTACAACCATGATGCAGAGTCTACATGAGCGACAAAATGCCTAACGCTGATAAAAACCTTAACGCTCCCTCGCACCCACAGCAGCACAATCATCATGATCATGCTGCTCATACGCCAGATAAGGGAATAGAAACTGCCGAAAACTTCGCCGAAAATGCAAAAGGCAAAGCAGGCTTCGGGCGTATTGTGAAAGCAGCAGGCTACTCGGCCGATGGTTTTATGGCGGCCTACAAAAACGAAGCCGCGTTTCGACAAGCATTTTGGCTGAATTTATTTTTACTTATCGCGCTTGCCTTTATCCCTTTGAGTATCACTATGAAAATGATACTGCTAATGGCTTCGTTTTTGTCCATCATCGTTGAGCTGTTTAATACAGGCATCGAGGCGAGTATCGATCACACATCAACGAAACAACATCCACTGGCCAAGATAGGTAAAGATGTTGGTTCTGCGGCGCAGTTTTTGGCATTGACGCTATTGTTTATATTGTGGGTGATGGCGCTATGGTCTTTATACTCAGTATGATAGAAAACACCCAGTATGATAAAGAAACCAAGGTGTGTCTGCAGCTGCCCACGTATCACATAGAGTTTTGACCAATGACCTCTTCATCGAACTTGACGCCTACGATTTATCTTGGCACTGGTGGCTATAGCGATACCGATTTGCTCGGTACGCTGTACCCCACTGGCACCAAAAAAACCGATTTTTTACGTGAGTATGCCAAGCAATACGGGGCGGTCGAGATCAACAGCAGCTTTTACGCACCTATTGGACAAAAAGCCTTTGCAGGTATGCTCGATAAAGCTTATGTACAGGTCGATAGCGAGTTGAAATTCGCCGTCAAACTGCATCAAGATTTTACTCATGCGCGTAAAGGAACAAGCGATCACGCACAGGCATTTCTAAACGCCTTATCTCCACTTATCGAAGCAAATGCTTTAGCGCCATTATTACTCCAGTTTCCACATGGCTTTGACCGTACCCGTGAGCATCGTCTGTATCTGGCCAATCTGGTCAGTTGGTTTCAAGATTATCCATTAGCAATCGAATTCCGTCATAACGCTTGGCACACGCCACAAGTGGTCGACAGCTTCATACAGCAAGGTCTGATTTGGTGTAGCGTTGATTATCCCAAGGTTAGCGGATTACCACCGTCACGATTGATATTTACCGAGCGTACTGGCTATCTGCGTATGCATGGTAATAATACAGGCTGGTGGGATGCCATGAGCGCAGCAGACCGCCATGATTATCGTTATAGTGAGGCGGAGATGCAGGACTGGGCGCAAGCGATTGCCAATCAGCGTCAGCATTTTGATACGCTCTATATATTTTTTCAAAACACCACCAAAGCGCATGCTTATTATAATATTGCGATGCTGCGAGAAGCGTTGAGTCAGTTTGGGTTTGAGGTGTTGTCATAGATATAATTAAAAATTAAGCTACTTATATAAAGGCCATAAAAATCCTGAATTTAAAATATAAGGAAATAGAGTGTACGCAATAATAACTGAAAATGATGAATCTGCTTGGGCTGATGAAACTGGTATCCTTTACCACTTTCCTAAAAGATATTTAAAATATCTGGTGGTGTTCTAAAAAGTATGCTGGCATCAGACGTAGCCATAATTGATGTAAAAG
>NZ_RRYV01000014.1 GCF_014861395.1 Psychrobacter sp. FME13
CTGATAAAGGGTATATCAGCCCGAGTCTGACATCGTACTACGACGCTCAAGGAGTAGATTTACAAACGCCACTCAGAGCTAATATGAAAGAAGATAGACCCAAACCTGTGGTAAGACGGCTAATGAAAGCCCGCCGTATCGTTGAAACAGTCATTGGTCAGTTATCAGAACGATTTAATATACAAAAGGTACGAGCAAGAGATTTATGGCATTTGTCTCATCGATTGATTCGTAAGATTCTGTCGCATAATCTGTGCTTTGTACTCAATAAAAAACTTGGTAACCCGCCTCTTCAGTTTGATTTGCTTATTTCAAGTTGAGAGTGGGGTTTTATATTCATAATAACCGCCCCATTATGTTAAGGGTCAAGCACTCAATATTTTGTTATGAGCAGCCTATAAGACTGTCAACAAAGTCATGAGTGACTTTAACTCTATAGAACAGGTGACTTATGAGTACAACCATTCCCTTATCATTTTTAGATCTGGCCCCCGTACCTGAGGGTAAAACCATTGCAGAAGGCATTGCCCAAACGGTTCAAACCGCGCAACAAGCAGAAAAATCTGGCTTAAACCGCTATTGGATGGCAGAGCATCACAACATGCCTGGTATTGCCAGTGCAGCCACGTCCGTATTGTTGTCACACATTGGCAGCCAAACCCAGCGTATTCGTATTGGATCAGGCGGCATTATGCTGCCCAACCATGCCCCGCTCATGATTGCCGAGCAATTTGGCACTTTGCAAGCGCTCTATGGTGACCGTATTGACTTGGGTTTGGGCCGTGCACCTGGTACTGATGGGGCGACGTTTCAGGCGTTACGCCGTCAGATGCAGGATGCTGATCGTTTTCCTCAAGATGTGCAAGAGTTGATGTATTTTTTGGGTGATAATACTGATAACAGTCAAGTACAGGCATTTCCAGGTGCAAAATCAAACGTGCCAGTTTGGATATTAGGATCATCCACGTTTGGCGCATCGCTAGCCGCTCACCTAGGACTGCCCTATGTGTTTGCCTCACACTTTGCACCGCAAATGCTGACGCAAGCGCTTGCAACGTACCGTGAACAGTTCAAACCATCGGCTTATTTAGAAAAGCCTTACGTAATGCTCGCGGCAAATTTATTACTGGCTGATGATGATGCCACCGCGCAATACCACTTTACCTCAGCGCAGCAAAGCTTTGTACGTTTGCGCCGCGGTGAAACAGGTCAAATACCAAAGCCTACTCACGATATGGACAGTGTCTGGAGTCAAGCAGAAAAGACAATGGTAGACAATGCGTTGTCGGTATCATTTATTGATTCTGTCGAAACCGTTAAACCAAAACTTGCTGCCTTTGTTGCCACGCACCAGCCCGACGAGCTGATTGTCACTGCCAATATTCATAACCAAGCCGCACGCCTACGTTCACTTGAACTTACAACTGAACTAAATTTGTTTACTTTACAATGATATAGGACGTTTGCATAATTATTGATACACCCTAATAAGAAGAAAACTATGGACGCTTCTACTTTTATTGGTTCATCAATATTTTTGTACATTGTCGCATTTATCGCAGTCATGTGTATCGGCGGTTATTTGACCTACCGTACCAGTCCAAAGCATAAACAACGCCGTGAAGACAAGCGTAACAATCGTCAGTAGCTTAATACTTAAGCATCAAGCTTAGGTATCGAAATCAGGTATCGGCTAACGGCATTTTCTGTTTCAGAAAAAACCTCTTTATCGTTATATGACAAAGAGGTTTTTTTAGTTGGAGCGTATCCTCAGTCTGAACATTAAATATTAAACGGACTAAACAAACACCAAACCATCTTCAGTTTGATGAGCTTTAATATCCACCTGATAAACAGCACTCAGCTGTTCACTAGTCATCACCTCATTAGGTGTCCCTTGTGCCACAATATGACCTTCATCTAACAATACTACTTCGTCCATATAACGATGAGCATGCGTAAGATCGTGCAGCACAACAAGGATACTTCTGCACTGATATCGAACCAAATCAGACAAATACTGGAACAAAAAACGCTGATGACGAATATCCAAATGATTGGTCGGTTCATCAAACATCATAATTTGAGTGTCTTGCATCAGCGCACGCACGATAGCCAAACGCTGTTTTTCGCCACCTGATAGCGTCTGTACACGAGCACCAATCAGTGAGGTCAGCTCAAAATCATGAAGTAAATTATGCGCACGGCTAATATGTTTACCATTTGGATGTTGATACCATGCCAGATTGGGTGACACGCCAAGCAAGGCATAATCCAGAACCGTTAATGGCAACTCAAATCGTTCGTGTTGTCCAACCCAAGCGATATGGCCGCGCCTGAGTATCTCAGCGATGGGCTGATCTTGAACCATGATTTGACCGGCTGTCTTAAGACCGACACCCGTATGCTGATCTAGTATCGAATGCAGCAGCGTGCTTTTCCCAGCACCATTTGGGCCAATAAAAGCAACCAGTTTTTGGCTAGGCAATGCTAGCGCGTCAATACTCAATAGTATTTTATCACCATGAGTGATGTGAATATTTTTCATGGACAATAACTGGCTAGTGTTATTGTGCAAGCTATCTTCTGTGTTTATAGACGACTCTTTTGCCGTCAAGGAAAAAGGTAAATTAAACATATGTCTCACTCATATCAACGACGGCTACTACGGACAAACAACCAAATAAAGAATGGACCACCAAGCAGCGCCAGCACAATACCAACAGGCACATCTACTGGATAAGCGATGTGGCGAGCCATACCATCAATAACAAGCAAGAGCATCGCGCCTAGCCACCCTGACCAAATCATCAGACGCATGCGCCCACCACCGAACAAGATAGCAAGTAAGTTCGGTACCATCATTCCAATAAAACCAATCACACCCGCCAAAGACACCGCCGCCCCTGTTAGCAATGCAGACGCGACAACCACCATACAACGTACCACTCCTACTTTAATACCTAAAGACTTTGCCGCCATCTCACCAAGCATTAGACCATCCAGCTGCCGTCCTAATGGTAATAAAATCACTAAACCAAGCACCATAGATATAATAGAATATCGGAGCGGCACAAACCCTGCCTCCGCCATACTGCCAGATAACCAATTGGTCGCACTGCGCAAGACCATATCATCAGACATAAATAAAATAAGACTCACGATCGCAGCACAAAATGCACTGATGACAAAGCCTAAAATCAGCAATCCCATTTGACCACCACCCAAAAACCGATGACAAGCCAAAATAAATAAACACACCAACACACTACCGGTAAATGCAGCAAGCGGTATACCGATACCACCAAACCCTAATGCCAATACTAGAACAACACCAAGCGCAGCACCACCTGACGTTCCGATTAAACTGGGATCCGCTAAAGGGTTTTCAAATAAGGCTTGTAGTGCAGCCCCACTAACAGACAACGCCATACCAACCAATAATGCAGTCGCCACCCGTGGATAACGCAGCTGCCAGATAGTCTCATCGAGATGAGCAGGATTTGACCATTCGCCAAAACCAATACCGAGTCCCAACCAAATAAGCAGCAATGATGCTAAGGCCGCAAAGATGTAATAGACGCTATATTTATGTTTACGGGCTTGAGCAGGCGCTGCCGCGGTAATCGTATTTGCCATATGACGTGTCGTTATATCAAATATAAGAGGTTAAATGCTAAAGATTACGCTGTTAGTCAGAGAACTACTAAACCGTTACGGCGTTACCCTTCCTAAATGTAATGTCTGTACGATCTATAGTCGGCTGCCTTGTAGCCATTTTAAAATTCTTTGACTATAGTCAAAAACGTCAATTATTTTGCGACTGAATTGAGTTTTTTAAGCACTTTCGGTGAGTTTAAACCGTAACGTAAAAACTCATCTGCTGGCCAAAAGTATACCCCACCCTTTTTACCTGCAGCACTGGCCGCAATTTCCGGACGTTGGCTAAACTTCTCGACGCCACCGACCACGGCTTTGTTATGATCAGCGATGATAATGACATCAGGTTTAGCAGCGAGCCAACCTTCGCGTGACAATGGTTTAAGCCCTGAAACGTTGGCAGCGTTGATACCACCAGCGCGACGTATGAGCTCATCACCAACGGTGCCCTTTCCAGCGACAATACGGCCATCGTAGCTGAGCAAGTAACGCTTACCCGTTTTGGCCATCGGTGTCATGCCTTTGTTCCAGCTATTAGCAAGTGTGTTGCCTTGAGTTTTTTTGCCAACGTAATTACCAATGGTCTTAATACTACTGATAAAAGTAGCTACATCTTCTTTAGGAGCGACATTGACGGCTTTGACATTTAAACCATTCAAACGCTGATAGACACTAGACGGTTGCACCATATAACTACCAAGCACCAAATCGGGCTTGACTGCCAGTACGGACTCAGCGGTGATATTGCGATGCATACCGACTGTTGGCACATTTTTTAAGGCAGGGTTGCTATTGGTTGCATTTTTACCAACCAACTTATTGGTAGCACCAAGCGCAACGATGACATCGGCGACATCTGGACTCATAGCCACAATACGATCATAAGCTTGTGCGGACAATGATGGTATAGCAACAATACTTAAAACCATAGTGACGGCCATGATTCGTTTTGAGTCATATTTTTTATGGCTTAGTACTTTATCGCTTAGCACGTTATTAGGTAATAAAGATGTAGAAAAGAAAGACATCGGGGACAGCATAAATGTTCCTTGTTTTAGCATTCAGCAATAGCAAATCGCAACCACACTTTAAGCAATGACAATATTAATCATGCATGTGACTCATTACTGTAAATAGTTTAGGCAAACTGCTCAGCCGATGCAGAGACGATAGCGGCTGTATGGTTGTCTGATGCAACACGGCTATCTTCTGCATATTCTGTAGCGATATCTGCTGCAATGGTTTGCCACGCCTCAAGCTCAGGCGTTCCCTCGATACGCTGACCAAACACACTAAATACGCTCGTCCCATAACGATCAAAACCTTCAATGCAAGTCACGATGCCATCTTTGGTCGGACGTTTGACGCACCAGGCTTGCGCCAAACCTTTGTCTTTTAAATGTAAGGTAAAATTAGTCTCATTTTTATCAAGAATATTGAACCAATCGCCTATGCGCTTAAGGGTATGTACTTGTCCAGTTTGAATCTGCACGATGCCGCTATTACCCACAAAGATCATAATAGAACATTGAGCGTCTCGTGCCTGCTCAAAAGTAGCAGCAACAGCATCGATATTTAGCGACTGTGTCATTCCCGCAGGTGCTTGACGATAACTACTGGCACGATCAATATCTAGCTTTTGTAATAAGCCATGAAACTGATGCACATCGGTCATTCCAAGCCAACCTTGTTGTAACTCTTGACATTTATCATTGCTCAACGCCTTATACTGCCAACCCTTAAGGGCGGTCGGTGCCGTTAAAGTAAGCTCATCAGTACTGACCGTCCCAAACTGCTGTGCAATCATATCTTGCCAGCGCGCGATATTATCCTCAGTCAATTCACGTAAATACACCTTATCAATTGCTGCACCCTGCTCATCATAAAACTGAATACTATAAGACAGCTTATCTGGGTTGCTGGTGTCAGTAACGGCAAGCATATGCTGCCAACGCCACATAAAAAAGCGCAAATCCAAACCACCAACATTGAGCGCCAAACCCATCTTTTCACCAAGCTTTAAATTATGATATTGCGCGGTTTTTTCGTGCACAGCCAATCCATTTCTGACGATACTCTCTACTTGACCGAAGCTCTCAAACTGCTTCAAAACCTCTTTGTATTGAACACCAATATATTGGCTAAAAGGTGACGCTAACATCAACTCAAACTCACTGACACCTAACGCTTTCGAGCCTTCAGTCGGAAACAGCATCGGAACTTGTGTTTTTTTATTTTGATATTGTTGCCAAAGCTCGGTATTTTTTTGGGTTAATGATAGTGATCGACTCATAGTAATATCCATAAAATAATCAGTAATGACACAACGAATAATTTCGTGTCTATCTATTTAAGAAGGAATGTGCGGGTTTGATCATAGAAGTGCCTGGTTGTGAATATTCAACACATTCCAATAGGGCTTGTCATTAAAAAAGACAATAAAAAAGCGATGAATTCTGATGGTAAATGATGTTTGCCTTTTTTCATATTGACACAGAATAAGGAACATTATGACCATCTTCACTTAAAATGTAAATGATAATAATTATTATTTACATATTGATAATCATTCTTATTAGTAATAATATACCCCTGTTCTGTTGCTAAAGTTAGTTCATTACGTAACCTGCCGTCAGTTTATGTTCTGCCATTTTTTAGCTCACATCTTAGCTAAAAATATTTTTGACGACACATTCTTTCTATCTTTTACTCTTATTGTGGTGGTTTTACTCATGTCTATATTCACATCCAAATCACTTATCACGCGAAAAACAGTACCAAACCTAGTGTCAAATTATGCAAACGCAGCGATACGTCAACCACTACTTAGTCGTCACCCCTTGGCCATTGGTATCGCATTAGCCCTATCAGTATTGACACCACTATCAGCACAAGCGGCATCATTAGAAACAAAGGCATCACTCAGTAACACCAATAATGACACCAATAATGACATAAGCAACGACACGACTGACGATCAAGGGATGCCAAGCGCCCAACTCGATCCTATTGTGGTGACCGCTACCCGCTCAGATCGTACGCTCAGTGATGCCCCTGTACGAGTACAGATATTGAATAGGCAAAAACTAGATGACAACCATGCACACACATTAAAAGATGCCTTAGCGCTTCTGCCCAATGTTTATCTTAGCGAAGTGCACGGCAAAACTGGCTATCAAGTTAGTATGCAAGGATTTACTGGTGACCAGGTATTGGTGCTCATTGATGGCTTACCCATTACTGCCAGTACTAACTCAACCGTCAATCTAAACCAATATATGAACGTGGATATCGAACAGATTGAAGTCGTACAAGGGGCGGCCTCTGCTCAGTTTGGTAGTGCGGCGATGGGCGGTGTTATTAATATTATTACCAAACCTATCAGCGAGACAAAAGGACATATCACCACAGAAATCGCCAGTAATGGTAAACAAAACCCATCTGGCAATAATTTCGATGCAAATAAGCGCTATGTAGAAGCCAGTATCGAAGGGGCATTGGATGAAGGTAATCGTATACATGCCAGACTATCTGGTTCTTATTTAGACGATGCAGGCTTAAGCTTAGATCCAGATGCATGGGCGCAGCTAAAAGATGCCAGTGAGCAGTCACAGGTTAGCGCACGCTTAAGCTATACCCCTGATGGTCAATCAGACAAAGCAATTGATAGTAAAACAGTTAATAGCGAGGAAAATACTCGTTTAATCAGCAACTCACAATACTGGGTAGAGGCAAGTCAATATAAAGAAGACGACACTAGCCTCTTTGATTACTATTCCAAAGGCAATTATCTAGATTATCAAACCAATGAAGATATCACCAGACAGCGGTTTAGCATTGGTGCCCGTGCGGATATTGCCCCGCATAGTAACGACCGTAGCAAAACCTATAAGCTATCAGGGCAAGCATTGTATGAAGACTATCAAAGTGATTCGGAGTCTAAAAATGGGCAAACGGTTACCACAGATCGTGATACCAATATCACCACTACCCTTGCACAAGCTCAGCTTGATTTTCCTGCATTAGTACTGTCTGATGATCATACTCACCTGTTACAAATAGGTGGACAATTACAAAAAGACGAGTTAACCCAGACCAACAACCAAGTCAGTGAGCTGACTGAAGACGATGTCAGCCGTGATGTGGGTGAAATGTACCTACAAGATGACTGGCTCATTGGTGATAATTGGGAGATTCTGAGTGGCATCCGCTATCAAGATGACGAGGATTTTGGTGATCACGTCGCACCAAAAGTAGCAGTCAAATACAACTATCTAGATGCCAGTGGTCGTGAGCATAGTTTCCGCAGTAGCATCGGTGGTGGTTACCGTGTACCTAACCTAAAAGAACGCTATTATATTTTTGACCACAGTAATTATGGCTATAAAGTAACGGGCAATAGCGAACTAGAGCCTGAGACTTCAACCAGTTATCAAGTTGGCTATCAAAGTCAATTAAGTGATACCCTCAACCTCAGTATTAATGGTTTTTATAACGACATCAAAGACTTGATTCAGGTTGATGACGCAGTCATTGTGAACGGTATTGCTGTTTATAAATACATGAATGTTGAGAGTGCAGAAACTTACGGCGGTGACATCGGACTAAACTGGTGGATTGATGATAATGCTAAGCTCCAAGCAAACTATGCTTACATTCACACTCATAACAATACAACTGACAGTGAGCTCACCTATCAGCCAAATCATAAGGCAATGCTGGCACTTGATTATCAGATTAACGATCAGGTACAGCTCATTCCTCGTCTCAATTACGAATCAGAGCAGCTTATTGATACCAGTGAGCAATCTTACTCGCCATCATGGTGGACATTTGATACGAAGATTAATTATGACGCCACTGCAAACTTAAGCCTTTATGCTGCCATTAATAACATTTTCGATGTTCAGCGCGACGCGTTCGATGATAACGACTATAGTCCTCTTGATAACCGTGAATGGCTAGTGGGTGCCAGCTATCATTGGTAATAAAAATTAGCGACTATCCTGACCATCAGACAGCACCTTCTTATATAAGAAAAAATCCAGTATCACTATTGCGATACTGGATTTTTTAATGATACTTGATCATCAAACCAGAACGTGTTGAACATTCGAAAAATTAGAATAACAAGGCTACTCTTACTTTGAGTACTTGGTATAAAAGTCGATATCAACTCTTACATCCACCCTAGTCCACGTAATATGGCTGCCCCAACGGCCATGCCAAACATACCAACCACGGTGGTAAATGCTAAAATATTGGCTGCTAAGATCGCATTACCACCCATGGCTTTGGCCATGACATAACTGGCAGCCGCAGCAGGTGACGCCACCATCAAAAACAGCACACCCATATGCACGCCTGATAAACCAAATGCCAAGCCCACACCAATGGCAACCAATGGTGCAATGATAATTCGGCCAATACTCGCCTGCATCGATAACCCTGAAGGATGTAACATAGATTTCATATCAATACTGGCACCTGCACAAATAAGGGCAAGCGGTAGTGCAACAGCGGCCAATAAATCACCCGTGGTATGAATCACACCAGTGAGTGGTGGTAATGGCAGGGCTTTATAAATAAAGGCACTGACCAGCGCTAAAATAAGGGGATTGGTCAGTAGCTTTTTACCTATCATGACGCTGCGGCTGTGCCAAGTATCATTCACACTCTTAGACACACGGCTCAGTGTAATCACCGCTAAGATATTAAATAGGATTGTCACCACACCCATATAAACCGCACCGATACTCAAGCCGCTCTCACCATAAGCGTTGGCCACGGTGGCTAGACCTATAATGGCCATGTTACTACGATATACGCCTTGCACAAAGACACCTTGGTCAGCAGGTTTGCTAACAAAGCACTTGGCGTAAATCTCTGCACCAATAAATAGAATAAAGGTGACTAAAATGCCGGCAATAATTAAGGTGATTTGCTTGGCATAATCAACATCACTATCAACCAGACTAAAAAACAGCAAACAAGGCAAACAGTAGTTAAAAACGAAGCTTGAAGCTTGATCGACAAAGACCTTACTCGCCTGCCCCTTTCTTTGCATAAAAAAGCCCAACCACATTAAGGCAAGGTTGGGTAAAACGATGGTAATGGCAAATACAATGGCATCAAGCATAAATAGGCTCAGTTCGGTAGTATGCCCACCATAGTATGGACATCAGCGAGATAAATTAGCAAATAGTAAGACGTTTTTCTGACTTAGTATAGAGAGAATGCAGCAAGTAAGACAAGGTTACAGACTGCTTTCTTTTAATGAAGATTCTATTTTGAATAAATAAAGCCCATAACAAAAAATTGCTATGGGCTTTTAGACACTATTTATATAGCATGAAACTGCTATGACTCTAATGCTGCCTTCGCTTTTTTGTGCTTTTTGACTGTCATGGCTAGCAGCTGAATGGCGGCAGGTGTCACACCACTCACTCGTCCGGCTTGGGCTAAAGTCGAAGGACGAACTTGCGTGAGCTTTTGCACAATCTCATTTGATAAGCCAGAGACTGCACTATAATCAAAGTCCATCGGTAGCGCGGTATTTTCTAAACGCTTCATCTGATCAATATCTTCTTGCTGACGATCAATGTAGCCTGCGTATTTGACAGAAATCTCAATCTGCTCGCCTACTTGCGTATCGACCTGCGAATCAGTGATGGCAGCGATATCAGCAAAATGTATTTGCGGACGCTTGAGCAAATCATAAGCAGTCGCTTCTTTTGATAACACTTCACCCGTTTGCTCAGCAACCTGTTTGCCTAGCGCGTTGCCAGGGGTTGCCCACATGTCTTTTAGACGTGACGTTTCTGAAGCGATGGCTTCCATTTTTTCTTGATACGCCTGCCAGCGCACATCATCTACCAAGCCCAGTTTACGCCCAGTCTCAGTCAAGCGTTGATCGGCATTGTCTTCACGTAACAATAGGCGATATTCGGCACGGCTGGTAAACATACGATACGGCTCAGTCGTACCATGAGTAATCAAATCATCCACCAATACGCCTAGATACGCTTCATCACGGCGCGGTGTCCACACATCAAACTCGCTGTTATCTTGGGTTTCTAGAGCGGCGTTTGTACCTGCTAACAAACCTTGCACGCCCGCTTCTTCATAGCCAGTCGTACCGTTGATTTGACCAGCAAAATACAAACCATCGATAGACTTGGTTTCAAGCGTTGGTTTTAAGTTTTGTGGATCAAAATAATCATATTCAATCGCATAGCCCGGACGAGTAATGTGCGCGTTCTCTAACCCTTTCATACTATGAATAAACTCTAATTGCACATCAAATGGTAAGCTGGTCGAAATACCATTTGGATATAGCTCATGCGTGGTCAGACCTTCTGGCTCGATAAATATCTGATGGCTGTCTTTGTCTGCAAAACGATGAATCTTGTCTTCAATCGATGGACAATAACGTGGACCCACGCCTTCGATTTTGCCAGAGAACATCGGCGAGCGATCTAGGTTCTCACGGATAATGTCATGGGTGCGCGCATTGGTATGCGTGACATAGCAATTGACCTGCTCTGGATGCATAGACACATCACCCATATAGCTCATCACTGGTAGTGGCGTATCACCTGGCTGAACCGTCATCACACTGAAGTCAACGCTACGTGCATCTATACGAGCTGGCGTACCTGTCTTTAGACGCCCTACTGGTAGTTTTAGCTCACGCAAACGATCGGCCAACTTAATAGAAGGTTGGTCACCTGCTCGCCCACCTTTGGAATTCTCTAGACCAATATGGATAACGCCACCCAAAAACGTTCCTGAAGTTAATACCACAGTTTGGGTTTTAAAAATGATACCCGTTGAAGTGACAACCGCTGTAGCACGACCGTTTTCGACCAAAATATCATCGGCCGCTTGCTGAAACAAATCAAGGTTTGGCTGGTTCTCTAACGTATGACGAATAGCGGCTTTATATAAAATACGATCTGCTTGCGCACGTGTGGCACGAACAGCAGCGCCTTTACGGCTATTCAATACACGAAACTGGATACCTGCTTTGTCTGTCGCCAGCGCCATCGCCCCACCTAACGCATCTATCTCACGCACCAAATGCGACTTACCAATACCACCAATCGCAGGATTACAGCTCATCTGCCCAAGCGTCTCGATATTATGGGTCAATAACAAGGTCTGCGCACCCATACGCGCAGCTGCCAGTGCAGCTTCTGTGCCAGCATGACCACCACCGATCACTATCACGTCGTAATGTTTTGGGTATTGCATATATGCCTCACTTGACTCATAACGTCACTATTGGCCAAAAACCATTACCACCAAAAAATCATGGTTAAATAATAGGATAATCAGCAAATAAACGTCAGTCGGGTTTAGAAAAGTTAACGACTTGAATAAGCCGTTAATTATTGATTAGATAACCCATCATTATAACAATTTTTTTCAACTTAAAAAACGTCACAGCAAAAACTATTAAAATTCAGTTATAAAATAATGCTCAGTTGCAAAGCCTATCTATCCATAAAGCCTGGCTATCAACATGGGTCTTACTTACCAGGGCTAAGTGGTACGACTTGATCTGACTGACCACTAGCAAGCATATGCTGACTGCCATAGCCTTCTGGATTGATTTGCAGGTACGCATTCATTTGACCAATCGCATCACCATCATCACTGGCTAAAATTTGCGCTTTAATCAACTCAACTGGCGGCAATGGCAAGTTTTTTAGTAATGCGAGACGCTGCTGGTTATCACCTTTGCCCACGACCAGCTCTATAAGCTGACGGGCGTCAATCGGTAAGTCAGGCGTGTTCTGAGCCAACAAGGCCAAATGATAAGCACCTGCAGCATCTTGATCTGCGACAATACGTTGCTCAATAGCAATATAAGTTGCTTCTGTCGCACCACCCGCCACACTAAGCTGATGAATGCATTTCAACGCTGAATATGGCTCATTAGCCGCTATCTCAATAATGCGTGTGGATTCGTTGGTTAAGCGTTCGCGACGTTTTTCGATTTCTGCTTGCTCGGCAGCTTCTGCCTCAATGGCTTGTTGCTCTATTGATTGACTACTCATAACACTCTCTTATTATTCGTATTTTTATGATGTTCAACACACCTTGTTCTTAAGTCATATATGGGGTCGAAATAGACAAAAACAATAAAAGCCCGAGCGACCACTGAAGGACTGGCTCGGGCTTTTATACATAACACTTATAAGCTTAACAAAAAATCTTAAATAAGCTATATAGCAACTAAGCGGCAGGACTGTTTGCTTCAATCAACGGCTTTAGCTCACCTGATTGATACATTTGTAAAATAATATCAGAACCACCCATTAGCTCACCATCAATCCACAGCTGTGGAAAGGTTGGCCAATTGGCAACTTTAGGCAAAGTCGCACGGATTTCTGGGTTCTCTAAAATATTAACAAACGCAAACGGGCGACCAATTTGAGTCAATACTTCAATAGAACGTGCTGAAAAACCACACTGTGGAAATTGTGGCGTGCCTTTCATGTAAATAATAACTTTATTGTCTTTAATTTGATCACGGATCAGCTGTTCAACATCGTTTGCAGCAGTATTTGGGGTTTGCTCAGTCATAAAAGCTCCTATTGATAAAGCGGTTCATTGAAAACAGTTATTTATATTAAAAATATAATTGAGTAAAGAGATGGCTGATACATGGGGTAGTCGTCACCATATTACAAGTATGATTATATATTGGTTAAACCAATAATGGTTAAACCTCAGCTATATGAGGAACTAATAATACCACGGCACTCGCCATGATGCCCTCTTGACGACCTGTAAAGCCCAATTTTTCAGTGGTCGTCGCTTTAACACTGATATTATTCACCGCTGTTTGTAAATCGCTGGCGATATTTTCACGCATGTCTTGACTGTGTGGCGCAAGTTTTGGACGTTCGCACATCACCGTAATATCAGCATTACCTAGCGTATAACCAGCTTCTTGTACCTTACCATAGACATAACGTAATAATACTCGTGAGTCCAAGCCAGCATGTGCTGCATCGGTATCAGGGAAGTGCTGACCGATATCACCCAGCGCAAGTGCACCAAGCAATGCATCAGCGAGCGCATGCAACACCACATCGCCATCAGAATGTGCCAATAGACTATGACTATGCGCAATAGGCACACCTGCTAATATGACATATTGCTGCTGCTGACCATTATTATGGAAAGCATGGACATCGATACCTTGACCAATTTTTATCATTATTATTCCAAATTAATTGAGCATGATTAAAATACTTCAAAACTACTATGGTTAGCTCGATATAATCCGGATACAGGGAAGCCAAGTCAAAGCACTACAAATAGTAGGCTGAGTGAGGCTGACACAGTATCCAGTTTATAGAGGATGAGCTATATCTGAATTTTTAAAGGTTTTTTGAAGGCAGTAAGCCGCCATAGGTCGCCACCAGTTTCAATTAACTGGTATAATATGACGCTTATTTTATCATAATACCGAATCCAAAAGATGAGGTGACAGTGTCAATTTGGTCAACTTACTAAATCTATTAGTTTTAGTAAGCAGTATCAGTTTGTAGGGTCATATCAAATTTTACATTAAGGTATAAATAGTTGAGCCGTCTTATGTCAGCCACCCAAAATACATCAAGCATACCCGTTTCTGATTCTTTCAGCGCCCAGCGTACTTTGACGCTTGCCGATATCGATAATCCTAGCAGCAAGCATGTGATTGTTGGTATGTCAGGTGGTGTCGATTCTTCTGTGTCTGCCGTCCTACTTCAGCAAGCAGGGTTTAAGGTAGAAGGCCTGTTTATGAAGAACTGGGAAGAAGATGATGGTACAGAATACTGTACAGCGATGGATGACTTAGCTGACGCACAATCAGTGTGCGATAAAATTGGCATCAAACTACATACTGCCAACTTTGCGATGGAGTATTGGGATCGCGTTTTTGAACACTTTTTAGCCGAATATAAAGCCGGTCGCACACCCAATCCTGATATTTTATGCAACAAAGAAATCAAATTCAAAGCATTTTTGGACTATGCATTGACTCTGGGTGCTGATTATATTGCGACTGGTCATTATACGCGCCGCAGTGTGAATTACACCAATGCTGATGGCGATGAAGTCGCTCAGCTATTACGTGGTCTGGATAATAATAAAGATCAAAGCTATTTCTTACATGCGGTAGGTGGTGATAAGCTTGCCAAGACGCTATTTCCAGTGGGTGAAATTGAAAAGCCTGTTGTTCGTCAAATTGCTGAAGAACATGGCCTAATTACTGCCAATAAAAAAGACTCTACAGGTATTTGCTTTATCGGTGAACGCCGTTTCAAAGACTTTTTACAACAGTACTTGCCTGCCCAAAAAGGCGATATTGTGACCGACGATGGGCATACTATCGGTACTCATGATGGTCTGATGTATTACACCTTAGGTCAGCGTGGCGGTATCGGTATCGGCGGTGTCAAAGATCGTCCTGAGGAGCCTTGGTTTGTACTGGCAAAAAATTTGGATAAAAATCAGTTGATCGTCGGTCAAGGACACGAACATCCAATGATGCTCAGTAATGAGCTGACGGCTTATAAAATGGATTGGGTAGATGGTTTGCCACCTAGCGATATTTTTAGTCTAAAAGGTTTACGCTGTATGGCCAAAGCACGCTATCGCCAGCTAGACCAAGCGTGTCGCGTTTTTGCGACAAGTGATGACGGAAGCGACGTCCGCGTTATATTTGATAAACCACAACGTGCCGTCACTCCCGGTCAGTCAGCCGTTTTTTATATCGATGATGTCTGTTTGGGTGGCGGTGTGATTGAATCTATCGATGCGCCATGTGGGTTTTAACTCACTCGATAGTCATCTAAATGGGCTACATCGTTTAATTTATTATCTTTTTTCTTTCATTTTTAATTCTCAACAACCATTTAAAGGATCATTATGACCACCTCTTTTTCTGCCTTGACAGCCCTTTCTCCAATCGACGGTCGTTACGCGTCTAAAGCCGACAGTTTACGTCCTTATTTATCTGAATTCGGTCTGATCAAAGCTCGCGTCACCGTTGAGATTCGCTGGTTGCAGTCATTGGCTGATAATAGCGCTATCGGCGAATTGGCAGCATTTGATGAGGCAACGAATGCTTTTTTAAATGCTATTGTTGATGATTTTAGTGAAGCAGATGCGCAAGCCATCAAAGACATCGAAGCCACGACCAATCACGATGTAAAAGCAGTTGAATACTTTATCAAAAACAAATTTCGTGGTCAGGACGCACTCATTGATTCACTAGAATTCATCCACTTTGCTTGTACCAGTGAAGACATAAACAACTTATCATATGCGTTGATGCTAAAAGACAGCCGCGAGATTGTGGTTGCTAAAATGCAGCAAGTAACCGATAGCATCGTTGATTTGGCCATCAATCATGCCGAGCAGCCTATGTTGTCGCGCACACATGGTCAGACAGCCAGCCCAACGACCCTTGGCAAAGAAATGGCAAACGTGGCCTATCGCCTAGCCCGCCAAATCAAACAAATTGGTCAAGTTGAGCTATTGGGTAAAATCAATGGTGCGGTTGGTAACTATAACGCTCATTTTTCAGCCTATCCTGATGTAGATTGGCAATCACATGCTGAAGCATTTATCAATCAGCGTTTGGAGCTAACCTTTAATCCTTACACCACTCAGATTGAGCCACACGATTATATCGCTGAGCTATTTGATGCGGTCAAACGCTTTAATACTATCTTGATCGATTTTAACCGTGATATTTGGCAATATATCAGCTTAGGCTATTTCAAACAGCGTCTAAAAGATGGCGAAGTGGGTTCTTCTACCATGCCGCATAAAGTCAACCCGATTGATTTTGAAAACTCTGAAGGTAACTTGGGCGTTGCCAATGCCATGTTGGCACATCTGGGTGAAAAGCTACCAATTTCACGTATGCAGCGTGATTTATCAGACTCAACCGTACTGCGTAATATCGGTGTTGGTCTGGCACAAAGCATGATCGCTTTTGATGCTTGCTTGAAAGGCGTTGGTAAACTTGAACTAAATGCACAGCGTTTGAATGACGACTTGAACAATGCACAAGAAGTATTGGCTGAGCCGATTCAAACCGTGATGCGTCGCTACCGTGTGGAAAACCCATATGAGAAGCTTAAAGCATTGACCCGTGGTAACGCCATGACTCGCGAAGCTATGCTAACGTTTGTTGAAAGTGATGAACTGTCTACCGTGAGCGACGCTGACAAAGCACGCCTACGTGACATGACACCAGCGACTTATATTGGTAATGCCACTGAGCAAGCCCTTACCATTAAAGATTGGATTGCCAAGCTTTAACCACCATTAGCCATTCGACTAATTACTAGGGCGTGTTCTCATTTTTATCACTATTTTTAAAATGAGAACACGCCCTAATAGCAAGCAAAAAGTAAGTGAGCAAAATGCAGCGAAATTTTAAATCTGTGGTTGTCAGTACTGTTGCGGTATTCATCGTAATGGTGCTGGCAAGTATTGAGCCTCTAGAATGGTCAAGCTACCTACTACATCAGTTGGGTACCTTGATTTTTTTAGGGTTGATGCTGCTAGCCTATCGCTATTGGCATATTAGCTCGCGCGCCTATACCCTCGCTTCGATATTTCTATTCATTCATATTATCGGTGCGCGTTATCTATACTCATATGTGCCCTATGATGATTGGACACAGCTCATATTTGGCGTCAGCTTAAACGATTTATTTGGTTGGCAGCGGAATATGTATGACAGGCTAGTACATTTTAGCTATGGGCTTTTGCTGTTCAGTGCGATGGTTGAGAGCTCAAAATTTATCTTTAAGATATCATCCATCAAACTTTTGATAGCCATTGCGCTCATGGTTAACATGTCATCCAGTTTGCTCTATGAGCTATTAGAATGGGGAATCGCCACCACCTTATCGCCAGAAGCAGCAGAAGCTTATAATGGTCAGCAAGGTGATGTTTGGGATGCCCACAAAGACATGGCATTAGCATTACTCGGTGGACTTATTGCTGCAAGTACTCTTTTATACCAAACTCGTAACGAGACAATAGAATTAGAATCACAAGCAAATCGTTAATACAAACCATAAACGAACAACGAATTAGTTATCTTCATCATCGCTATCACCCGGTATGATGGCTTTACCCACTGCAACCGTACCTTTCACCACACCTTTCGTGGTTTTGTAAGCGATTTTAGCAGGTACAGTCACAAGCTTATGTACACAGCCTTGTATTAAGAACACACTGGCAATAATGACGATAAAATGTAATTTTTTCATAAATTTCCTACCATTGATTGTATGCTCTGATAGTAATTATTATTAGCCATCAGATAGGTGATAATCATAAACTATTAAAACATTCCTATAAAGCAATCATCACCATTAATCTTATATCTATATAAAGACACGGATTTACTCATGAATTCTATACCTCTATGCTTGCCAGCCTCTATCACTGCTGAACAATTCCTAGCAGAATATTGGCAAAAAAAACCACTGCTGATCAAGCAAGGCTTGCCACAGCTGGTCGGCATGTTTGATCCTGATGATATGCTAGGCTTAGCGCTAGAAGAAGATGCTTCAGCACGCCTACTGACCCAGTCTGCAACCAAGACTGCTGGTCAACCACAGTGGCAGCTAAAAAAAAGCCCATTGACTGAAACAGATTTTGATAATTTACCTGAACAATGGACAGTTTTAGTACAGAATTTGGAACAATGGTCGCCTGAGCTGGGTCAATTGTGGCAAGCTTTTGAGTTTGTTCCGCAGTGGCAGCGTGACGACATTATGGTGTCGTATGCGCCCGAAGGCGGATCAGTAGGCAAACATTATGACGATTATGATGTGTTTTTGGCGCAAGGTTATGGTCATCGTCGTTGGCAGTTGGGGAAATTTTGTGATAAAGACACTGAGTTTGTCGCTGATGAGCCCATCAGACTCTTTGATGATATGGGTGACATTATATTTGATGAAGTCTTAGAAGCAGGTGATGTGCTTTATGTACCACCTAAATTATCACATTTTGGCATGGCACAAGATGATTGCCTGACCTTTTCGTTTGGTTGCCGTCGTCCCAATTTGATGCAAGTCATCGATAGCATGGCTGATATCGCAACCAACGACAGCGATTTATTCATACCAATGTTATTGCCACAAGCGCTACAAGCATCAGGTGAGCTACAAGCTGACAGTATCGAAGCCATTAAAAACCAATTATTGCAAATGCTGCAATCTGAACGTGGTGACAACATCATTCGTCAAGCAGTGTCTGAAGTGGTGAGCAAGCGTCAATATGATGTGCTCGTACCAGAAGAAACGTTGAATACGGACGAATTGATGCAAGCCTTGGCTGAAGGCGCAACACTGCAAGCCGACTATAATAATCGCTTAATCTACAGCCAAACTGATGATGGCATCCTACTATATGCAAACGGTCAACGTATTGATGGCCTAGATGATACCGCAACGGCGGTATTGATACGCTTGGCCAGTGGCGAGCATTTAACCAGTCAAGATGTCGCGGGTGTTGACATAGATGATTTAAGCGAATGGCTAGAAAACGGCTGGGTTTGGATCGATTATCCTGAATAACGATACAACCCTAACAAATGAAGTATCGTTAAAAAACACGCTCAAAGTCTGTTTATTAAAGCTATAAATAGACTTTGAGTCGCATTTAAACGATCTATACAGTTACCGATTTTTTATAACGATTCACGCCGGCGATAACGGTCTGCTCAATTACCCTGTCATCTCCCATCATCATCAATACAAACAATTGCTCTTCAAGTGACTTGGTATGCGTCATGCGCCGCTCAAGCAACTCCGTACCACCCATATTTATCACAACAAAATCAGCTTCTTTGTTCGGCATAAAATTACCGATTTTATCATCTAGTAATAATGACTGAGCATTGCCTAATGTAATTTGGTACAACCCTTGATGGGCTGATAATGGGTTTTTCTGTAGTTGCTGAACTTTATAAGCTTCTGATAAAGTCGCCAGCATCGATAAGCTGGTCCCTGCCCCTACTGTCAATTCCAACAATAGCTGTCATAATTAGAGCATTTTTTTTAGCCTGAAGCATATTGCTACCTAGAATAAATGTCATATATTACCAGTAATAGCTGTCATAAACTTACAAATTACCAGAAATAGGTGTCATAATGTTCAAACATCAAACTCGTAAGATAAAACCGACTAGACGCAGTGTTTCAGGTGTCATTTCTTACAAGAAAAAGCCACTTGCTTACGAATCGACTTTAGAAAGAGATTTTATCATCTATCATGCTTTTCGAGAGGACGTTAAGAACATAACCCCTCAGCCTGTGAAAATACCTTTTACTAAAAATGGTAGAACCTATCATTACACGCCTGACTACTATGTGGAACTAGATGCCAAATTAGGTAAGTCTTTTATTGCAGAGGTTAAGCCAAAAAGTGAGTGGAAACTAAACTGGCGGGACTGGTCTGATAAGTGGAAAGCAGCTAAGCGATACTGCAAAGAAAAAGGTGTTAGGTTCATCATATTCGATGAGGATAGGATTAGACATGAGGCTCTTGAAAATATCAACTTTCTGAGGGCTTATGAGTCCTTAAGCGTAAGTAAGGAAGAGATTGAAGTAATACTTGCTGATATCGAGCAACGTGGTATTACCACTGTTGACTACATCTTGGCGAGATACTTCAAATCAGCACTTTATCGGCCTGATGGACATGCACTAGTTTGGCACTTAATGGCAAATAAGCAAATCGGGTTTGATGTTTGGAGCGACGTTCGAGATCTGCAAATGGAGGTCTGGCATGTTGAATAATGAAGTAGTAACCAAACCAATAGGGTTAAGAATGAGCACTCATTTCGATACCAGTAGTCCATATAGTCGTGATCATATTCAAATGGTGCTTGGTGGCATTTATCGTAATAAAAGCGATGACGATGAATATCAGCTTATCGAATACCTTGATGACTTAAATCAGGCGGTGTTTAAAAACTTAAAAACACTGAGCAATCAGGTTTTATCCATCCATGACTTTGATAATGTAACTGATGGTGCAAATACTTCGTTTGTCATTGACCTTAATGACATTGGTGATGATGAGTGGCAAGAAGCTCAAAAGAAGTACCTAGCTATTACCCCACTCATTTTGGAAGACGACTGGTATGGTGAGGATCACTATCGAGGTGAGCAAGGCTATATAAGAAGAGCCGAGGAAGTAGGTGTTTCCACTCGTACTCTTAGACGATGGGTTGATTCTTATCAATCAACAGGATCAATCGGCTCTTTAATTGACCAAAAAAGAGGGTGGAGAAAAGGGGCTAAACGTCTAGATGACAATATAGAAAACATCATTGGCGATGTCATTAATGACTTCTACCTTACGGTTCAAAGACCTAATGTACAGGCTACTATCAGAGAGATCTTTAGGCGTTGTCACTTAGAGGGGATCGATAAACCTAGTAAGAATACCATCCGTAACCGTATCAGCGAGATTAAAGAAAAAGACTTATTGCGCGGTCGTGGTCAAAGAAAGCGTGCTAAACAAAAATTTACCCCTAAAGCAGGGCAATTTCCTGATGCCAAATACCCTCTTAGTGTTATTCAGATAGACCATACACCAGTAGATTTAATATTGGTTGATGACAAGCATAGAAAGCCTATTGGTAGGCCATTCATTACAGTGGCTATTGATGTTTATAGTCGCATGGTCACAGGCTACTACATATCATTAGATGCACCCTCTGTTACCTCAGTGAGCATGTGCATCTCACGAAGTATTTTACCAAAAGATGAGTTGTTGCTTGAGTTTGGATTATCCGATGTGAAATGGAATGTCTTTGGTGTGCCAAAGAAAATTCATGTTGATAATGGATCGGATTTTAGAGCGCAAAGCTTGCAAAAATCTTGCGCCTTTCATGGTATTAATCTTGAATTTAGACCAGTAGCAAGACCTGAGTACGGTGGTCATATTGAGCGATTGATTGGCACTATGATGAAGCGTGTTCATGAATTGCCGGGCACTACATTCTCTAATATCAAAGAAAAAGACGAATACAACTCTGAAAAGCATGCCAGTTTGACCTTGCATGAGTTTGAAACGTGGTTTCTTACCTATGTCACAATGGATTATCACGAAAGCATACATTCAAGTATTGATCGCAGCCCTAAAGAACAATGGCGTATCGGTATATATGGTGATGGCTTTGAGAGTGGTGTTGGGTTGCCATCCATTCCATCAGACCCTCATACACTGGTACTAGATTTTATGCCTAGTATTGATCGTACCATTCAAAGAAATGGCGCAACAATAGATGGCTTGCAGTATTACGATGCTTGTTTAAACAACTTCATTAATCATACGGACGATAATGGTAATAAGACTAAATTTATCTTTAGACAAGATCCGAGGGATATTACTCGAATATGGTTTTATGACCCTGAGTTACTACAATACTTTCCTGTGCCGCTGGCAAATCAAGTTCTGCCACCTATTAGCCTTTGGGAATATAAGAGTATTTATAAACAAGTTAAGCAGGAGTCAGGAACCGTTAACGAGGCGCTGATATACCAAGCATTACAAGACATGCAAACCCTAGTTGATGAGTCTAAAAGTGCAACAAAAAAAATGCGTAGAAGTGAGCAGCGTAAAAAAGCCCACATTAAATCGCAGGTAATGTATGAGCAGTTGAAAACAGACGAGAGTGAAGAGGTAGTTGTATTAAATGATTTGCCCGAATCAACTAGGGTTTTAAGTAAAAGCGTAAACCTTGATGAGTCTGATGACAACGATGACGACCTATACTTTGAGGATATTGACTGATGAGCGAATCTCTATATACCCACATTCATGAGAAGTTTAGGCATATCGCTCATCTACCCGATAAACAGAGGATCGAATTTATCTATTCTCCAAGATGGGTAGGTTACAGCACTGCTAATGAGATTATTGATGTTATGCAGGGGCTGATGAATCATGTAAAGCAGCATCGTATGCCAAACTTGCTACTTATTGGTGATTCCAATAATGGCAAAACCACAATCATAAACCGTTTTTATGACAAGTTTGGAGATAACTATACGGCTGATGAGGAATTAATCATTCCTCTGATCAAAATACAAGCACCTCCAACTGCCAGTGAGAAGGATTTGTATATCTCTATTATTGAAGCGTTTCAGTTACCATACAGACCCACCGATGCTGCTAGTAAATTGAGATACCAAGTTGTTAACGCCTTTAGACACACCAACGTCAAAATGCTCATTATCGATGAAGTCCACTCAATGCTCACGGGTACTGCTAGACAGCAACGAGCCATCATGAATGTCATTAAATTCTTATGCAACGAGCTACTCATGCCTATCGTGCTATGTGGCACTAAAGACGCTATTCGCATTCTACATACTGATCCGCAACACGCCAGTCGCTTCGATGTAGCTGAACTGTCTTTGTGGCGCAACGATAAAGAGTTTAAACGTCTGGTTGGTAGTTTTGAGAAGATTTTACCGCTTAAAAGGCCCTCTAAACTTATTGAGACTGAAAAAGTCAATCTAATATACAGCATTAGCACAGGCAACCTTGGTGATGTTAAGCGCTTAATTAATGATTGTGCTATTAGCGCTATTGAATCAGGTGAAGAAGAAATTACCGTTGAGAACATTAGGGGTAAGTCATGTTTAAAACCAACCAAGGGGCTACGCAAAATTATTGGGTAAAACCACTAACTTTTGCCACACCTTTTTTATATGGTGAGAGCTTAACGTCATGGTTGGTACGCGCCGCGCTTAAGCATGGCTGTAGTCCTTTGACCTTTACTTACTATTATTGGCCCCAGTATCGGATATGGACGTATGACGCTGATAAAGGCTTTAATCATTTTGACGAGCAAATAATTTCTGATATAGCGGTGCTAACAGGTCATAACGTCGATACTTTTGATGATCAGATACTCATTGATTTCTCAAAGGACACATCCGTTGTATTAGATAAAAAAACACCCTTACAATGGACAGCACCTTTATCAAAACGCAACCGCTATTCGAGACTAGGCTATCCTTATTGCCCTGATTGCATGGAGGACGATAAGGAGGCTTACCTTAAATTGCAGTGGCGCTTCACATGGTCTGTCTGCTGCGCTAAGCATAAGACATTTCTACAAGTAGACTGTGGACACTGTAATCAGCCCTACCAACCCCAGCTTTTAAGCCCAGAGCAGCAGTTTATCAATCGCTGTCATGCCTGTTATGATAAGTTGGATCAAGCTATATCAGGTATTAAGCCAAGCGAAACTCTTTATGAGTTTCAGAAGCTTGCGGATCAGGCCTTTTTTAGCAAGCAAGGCATTGTTTTAGGGCAAGTGGTTAGCATGTGTCAGTGGTTTGAGTACCTGTTATTTTTAATTAATCTGATTAGACGAGGACTGAAAAACCCTAACTATATGTTTGGCAAGCTTATCGCTGCATTAGGAATTGATACTACTACACTATCCCTACCTAAAACAGCGCTTAGGTTTGACTACCTACCAGTTGATGAGAGAACAGTACTACTTGAATGCGCCTATCACTTACTACAGGTAGATACTGATAATTGGATCAAGGTCTGCTTAGATCTTGATATCACCCAAAATAGCTTTCAGTGGTCGAAAAGTACAATTACCCCTAAAGCTTTTAGTGATGTATATGATCAACTCCATAGAGTACCTACACGGCGGTATGAGGTGCAGTCAGAAGATATAAAGCCTGCCTCACCTGAAGTTGTGATGGCGTCATGGAATAGACTCAAGCGAAAGATGCAGATGAGGGAGAATTATGATAAACATAAAAAAAGCTAAGCATCGATGCGACTCCTGCGGTAATAAAGATGTTGAAATAAAAAGACGCTATAAAAACGATACTTACTGCGCGAATTGTTATCGGATATGGTTTATCAGAAAGCCTTGCAGTCAGTGCGGCGAGATAAATCGTCTGCACAAAAAAGAGGCTTTTGCCGTCTGTCGCGCTTGCCGTATGAATCAGCCTTGCACTCGTTGTGGTGGCGAGGCGGTTAAGGATGGAGCCAATACGGAATACGGGCGGGTGTGCCAAACCTGTTATCAGGGCTATTTTAAGACCAAAAAACAGTGTTTTGAGTGCGGTAAGTTTGAAAGAGGGGTTTGTAGCTATTCAAAGTTGTCTCATGATCATGGGGTATGCGTAAGCTGCTACCAAAGTCATTTTAGAGAAACTTGTCCTCTTTGTCACAAATATAGAGAGCTTGTCACTACTGATACAGGTGTTATGTGTCGCAAATGCCATGAGTTCGGTGAGATACCCTGCAAGAGTTGCCATAAGCTTATGCCTGCTGGTATGGGTAAAAAATGTGATAGTTGTTATTGGTCACAGAGACTCAAGCATGAGGCCGAGATTAATACTTATCTTTTGACTGATGGTGTGATGAGACAAGCTTACACTGCTTTCACAATATGGTTTGAGGCTGAGCTTGATAGCAAGACTGCTGCGCTTAAACATCATAACTATATCGATTTCTTTGTTCGCTGTGATGGGTTATGGGGCGTGATACCCGATTATGAATCATTGGTGAATGAGTTTAAGCCTAATGGTCTGCGTAAGTATCTAACAGCACTACGATGGCTGATCAAGACCAAGCAAGTTGTAGTAGACCCTAAGATTAAAAATCAGATTGTAGAGGAGGAGCGTATTGTTAGTCTTTTGGCTAAACTTGATGGTGATGCACCTCGCTGCATCAGTGAATACCATACATACTTAGAGCAGAAACTACTCAATGGCAAAACATCGCTTAAATCAGTCAGGTTGGCCTTGCAGCCTGCAATAGACCTATGTACTCAATTTAGACTTGAAGGCTCAAATACGCCAAATCAGGAACAAATAGACGGGTATTTGTTGATTAAGCAAGGTCAACGTAATGCGCTTTATGGTTTCGTGATGTTTTTGAATAAAAAATGTGGGTCAAGCTTAGTTTGTGTAAAACCCTCTAGAGATGCGGTTTTAAAAGCCAATCGAAGTGAGATCGAAAGGCAACTGATGGCGCTCAATAATCAGTCTAAGCCATTATCGGACAAAGATCAGTTAATATGGTTGCAGCTTGGTATGGCGTATTTTCACAATACTCAAATTAGTCTTAAGACATTAGCAACCATAACTATAAAACATGGAGGCGACGAAATGAATATTTTAACTTATAAAAAGCAAGACTATTGGATACCAAAATATATAGCTTGAGTCTAAAGCTAAAACCCTGACTAGGTACTAATATAATATAAGTATGATAATACTACTGGATAGAACAAAAAATTATGTAGAAAAAACGGCCTCGAAAAGTAAGTTTGAATGGACGGAAAGCACTTGAAATTCTATGACTGGATGTACAAAAGTGCCAGCAGGATGTAAATATTGCTATGCTGAAGTTATGGCTAAAAAATTAAAGGCGATGGGAACCCTTCTTTTTTTGGAAAGCAAGTGCCTAAAAATGCGTGGCTAGGTGTGTCGGTAGAAAATGAAAAACCTGATGTACCACGTATAGACCATTTAAGGCGTGTTGATGCTACCATTCGATTCTTATCTGCTGAACCACTACTTGAAAATGTAGTGCAACTAAATCTCGAAGACATACATTGGGTAATCGCAGGTGGTGAGTCAGGAGCAAAAACTCGCCCTATGAATAAAGAGTGGGCTGAATCTATCCAATTACAATGCTAAGTGGCGGATATTGCATTTTTCTTTAAGCAATGGGGTGGTTGGGGAGCAGACAGTGTTAAACGGTCTAAACAGTTCAATGGTAGAGAGCTAAATGGAAGGACTTGGGATGGAATGCCTAAATTATAAATTTAACCAGCATTAATCGACAATCTATATCAACAATAGTACAATCCAAGCACTACAGATACTATCTAACCAACTATTAAGGACACTCCCATGCGCACCATCGCCATCCACACCCCCTTTGGTCGCGCGTTATCCTTTGTTGAATTAAAGGGAGTGGAAGCCCTCTCCAGTCTCTATGAGTATCGCCTTGTTCTCACCAGTAAAAATCCCAACCTAGCCGCTACCGACATCATCGGCCAAACTATCGCCGTCACCATCGACACCAAAGGCGGCGAGCGGGTTTTAAACGGTCTGGTTACCGACTTTGGCTACCTTAGTGAAGATGAGGACGAACAAAGCTATCATCTCTACACTTGCATCATGCGCCCTAACATGTGGTATCTCACCCAGCGTCATGACAGCCGCGTCTTTGTTGACAAAGACATCCTTGAGATTACCCGCACCATCCTAGATGAGTTTGGCTTCCCCTATGAGATACAGTGCTTAAACAGCTACCGCAAGTACGGCCATAGCACCCAGTATCAAGAAACCAGCTTTAACTATCTCAACCGACTGTTTGAACAAGAAGGCCTGTACTACTACTTCACCCATACCGAGGGTAACAACACCCTCATCATCGTCGATGACAATAGCGCCCATAGCCCCATTCAAGGCCGCGCCACCATACCCTATCACTCAGCCGTCACCCCAGGCACCCCCGACAAGAACTACATTGATGTGTGGCAACAAAGTGACCGCTTAGCTACTAAAAAGATGAGTGTCAACGACCACAGCTACAAGCTGGCTAACCGCAAACTTGATTACAACATGAGCACCCATGAGCTTGGTGGTATTACCACCGAGCACTATGACTTCTATACTGGCTTTGCGACCAAAGACGATGCCGCAAGCTACGCGCAAGTGCGTAGTCAAGACTACAACGCCCAAAGCAAACGCGTGAATGCGGCAGGTAACGTGCTCACCATCGCCCCAGGCCATACTTTTACTCTAAGCCGTCATCCGCACGATGCCGCTAATACCGAACACCTCATCATCCATAGCGAATACGACTTTAAAGAGGCCGGCTATGCCAGTGGCACCGAACAATCCCATTACCGTATCAGCTTCACCGCCATACCGATAAGCTACCAGTACCGTGCGCCAAGAGTCACGCCTAAACCGCAAATCATTGGTAGTCAAGCGGCTACGGTTACCGGCCCTGCCGGAGAAGAAGTCCACACCAATGGGTATGGCGATATAAAGGTACAGTTCCACTGGGACAGATACGGTCCTAAGAACCAGAAAAGCTCAGACTGGATACGCGTCGCCCAAGGATCAGCAGGGGGCAGCTTTGGCTCCATCAACACCCCGCGTATAGGGGAGGAAGTCCTCATTGACTTTATCAACGGCGACTCAGACCGTCCCATTGTCATCGGCAGGTTATACAACAGCGCCAACCCGCCACCATGGGGCTACCCGCAAGCGGCTAAGCAATCAGGCATCAAATCCAAAAGCTTTAACTCCCCGCTCGATAACTACAATGAGCTCATGTTCAATGATGATGCTGGCTTTGAGCTGGTCAACTTGCAGGCCCAGCGCGATCTTAACTCACTGATCAAGAACGATGAGACCCGCAGAGTCAACCGCGACCGAACAACGACGATTGATAAAGACGAGACCGTCACGGTTCATGGAAAGCGTACTGAGATCGTCGATCTTGATGAGCACATCACCATCCACAAGAACCGCACTGAGATCGTCGACTTGGATGAAACCATTACCATCCATAAGAACCGACAAGAGCGCGTTGATGAGAATGAGACTATTAGTATTGGGGGGAATAGAGATGAGACGGTTAAAAAGAATGAGTCTATATCAGTGTCAGGCAAGCGCAAGCTGAGCGTCAAAAAGAATCAGTCGATTACCGTGAATGGTATGCAGACAGAAACAGTAAGACTCGCCTCTATTCAAAATGTCGGCTTAGCTAAGATGACCAACGTAGGCGCAGGGTATAGCATTAATGTGGCAGGCTTTACCTCTATTGTCACAGGTGCAAAACGTAATGACACTACAGCACAGACTCATGAGATGAGCGCAGGAAAAGACTTTACTATACAAGCAGGTGACGTGATAGAACTAAAAGTAGGTAAGAGTGTGCTGCGCATGGATAAATCAGGCAAAGTTACTATTCAAGGCACAGAGTTTGTCTTCGAAGCCACAGGCCCTGTGCAAATCACAGGTAAAGATGTCGATCTGAACTAAAAAGGCATCATTATGGAATTTACCAACCTTACGCCCTTTAGCACTTTAAACTATCTTGGCTACGATACTCATGATCAAGAGTATGAAGTCGTGACGATGTGCGCACAGTATAAGCTAATACCCAGTAATCAAGAGATAGCAGATAGTAAAGACTTCAAGCAAATACAAACGGTTTACATCGCAGAGGTCAATGATGACGACCCTATTAATCTTTGCATGGCAGACGAGTTTTATGATGAGCCTGGTACTAGCAGCATCGTACAAGAGAGCGATATTATCCCCTTCAAGCCTAAATGTGATGTACTCGTCCAAGGTCACGCTTATGCTAGTAAACCCTCTCAAGGGTTTAAAGCGTCTATTGCTCTCTACAGACAGGCAGATGATACGCTAGACTCACCTCTTAAAGAGCTACTAAGTAAAGAGATTTGGCTCACAGGCTCAAGGCAGTGGCAGCATACAGGTAGTCGTAGCCATATTGACTCTATTCAATTTACCGATGAATATAGTTTAACAGCGGTAACCCACACACAAAAAGTACCACTCAGGTATGAGTATACCTTAGGGGGCAGCTGTCAAGCGACTCATCTTAAAAATATAGACAACAGCAGTAAAAAAGATAGCAATGAAGACGATGACAAAAACAGTCTTAAGCAAAGTTATCATGAAGTCTGCTATAGCAATCCGATAGGTAGAGGCTGGTTTGAGCAGGGCTACTTTAGTAAGCTAAGAGAGTACAAGCACAGCTTACCAGAATTCTTTCCAGTACCGCAGATTATGCCTAAAGGTGTTATCTATGAGACGCCGCTGATAACCAAGCAACAAGGGGCAATGACTGCGTTTGAGATGGCAGAGCTGGACTATCAAGGAGCGCCTGCAGGTCTCAGTGCCTTGCATCGATCTTGGGCACCAAGGCTTGCAAAGGCGGGTACTTATGATGAGCAGTGGCTAGAGAACCGCCATCCTAATTTGCCCAAAGACTTTGACTTTGGCTACTGGAACTGTGCCCCTGAGGATCAGCAAATCGACTATCCTGATTTAACTAAGCCGCATACTTTATTAGTCAATAATTTGACCGAAGGCGGTGGTCAACAGCTCATTCTACTACCACGGCATCGAGCTTTTGTGTTAGCTAGTATTGATTATGAGCATCAAGTAAAGCCTATGAGCTTAGATACACTGATTTTTAATACTGACAATATGTCATTGAAATTAGTTTGGCGGTTGTTTTTACCTACTAATTTAAACCCGACTAAGTTAGAAGTTAGATTCACTACCGACCCTGATGAGCCATATATTACTTACGAAGATCCAGAAAGCCTTCGAGCGAGAGCATTAGCTATATGGAATGAAAACTATGCCAAATAATACAATAGCGAAGAAGCAATCAGGCTGGACTGTAGTATCAACGCTACCTGATGTATGTAAAACGCCTATGGGTAGTAGTATGGTGCCTGTTCCTTATCCAGTGACGGCCAAACTTATAAACTCAAGTAATGTCTCACCAAATGTCCGCTCTAACGATCACCCTGTATTTTTATTCGATGCAAGTACAGTAGTCAAAACGATTGGCGATGAAGCAGGTGTCGGTAAAGGGGTTAAGAGTGGCACAGTAAGTGGTAAATGTTATCCCATTGAACATAGTAGTACAGTGCGAGCCAATGGCAAGTATGTGGTTAGACACAGAGACAAATTTGGGATGAATGGGTAATAAATTATGGGTACATTTGGTAATTGGGGTAGACCAGTTAGTTCAAACGGCAATACAACTGGAGTTGTTGTAGGTGATGGTAAAACAGCAGCTGAGATAGCTAAAGCCCTAAAAGTAGCAAAAGATTCGAAAAAAAGCTTGGCTAAGCTTAGTAAGGATGAGCTTGAAGCCATATTATTCGTACTAGATGTCGCTGGTGTGATTCCTGGCGTTGGTATGGTTGCTGATGGTGCGGCAGGTATCGTTAGAGCATCTACAGGGGATTGGGGCGGCGCTTTTTATAGTTTATTAGGTTTTGTTCCAATTGCAGGCGATTTGTTAAAAGGGTCTGACTTAGCTTTGAAGATTGCAAAGAACCCTAGTTTTTATCTCAATCAATTAAAAAAAGCACAAAAGGCTGTTGAAAAACTAGGAAGTGGGTATGAAAAAGTAGCTACTTTTTTTAAGAATCAATCTAAAAAAATTGAGGACTTTATATATAGCAAAGATACTAAAGGTAAACTGCCTAAGAGAAAGAAAGAAGATAGTGGCTCTAAAAACAAAGATAAAGACCAAAACAATAATAAAAACTGTCCTAAAACCTGTAAGCCTGTCAATCCTATACTAGGTATCAAGATACTACTAGATAATGAAGATATTGATTTTATCTTAACAGGAGACTTACCCTTATTATGGAATCGGCACTATGCCAGTGATAGCCTTGTAGGTCGAGGCGAAACAGATGATCCTGATGGTTGGTTCGGTCAAGGCTGGGCTAATAGCTGGTCAGAACAATTAAACGTCATTCCAGATGCTGACTTGATTGAGTACATTGACAGTAGTGGTAGAGCCATTAACTTCCCTTATATTGCCACTGGCAAAAGCTTCTACCTTCGTAACGATGATATTCGGTTGCATCATGATGTTAATGGACAATACCGCATTACCTCAGGCACCAGTGACACTGGCGATGGTATTCAGTTGCACTTTGGCAGTCCAGTCAGTGAAGACCCTCTATTACCTATCCGTAGACAGCGCCTATATTGCACAGGCCAAAGTGATCACTATGGCAACCGTATTACTTTAGAATATAATACAGACGCCAGTCTCTCTCATCTACCTCGCTATATAAAAGACAGTGCGGGTAGATTATTGCAACTAGACTTCAATTTAATTAAAAATGATGAGGATAAAGGCTTACGCTTACAGCAAGTGGTTCAGCTTACAAGTCTAACAGACGATAAGCTATCTCAGCTCCTACCTGCTTTAGATAGAAAAGTTCAGCAGCAATTACAGCAATCTTATAACACCAGTATTCACACTTTCATCAGCGAAGTTCAGACGCTTATTAAGAATGGCGTGCTGTCTAAGAATTTACTTGTTGCAGATACTCTAGTGACTTATAGCTACAGTAAAGAAGGTGACTTAATTGAAGTTAACCCTTATCTAAATCCAACTCGTCGCTTTGACTATAAAAACCATATTATGATCGCGCATCATATCGACGGCGGCATCAGCAGCTATTATGAGTACGACGACTACCTACCCACAGGCAAAGTGCTCATCAACCGTGTTAGCAATGGTCAGACCTATCATTTTGACTATCAAATAGATCAATCTATAGTTACTGAGGCAAAAGACACTGCAAATGAGCGGCAAACGATTTATCACTTTGATCAAGACAAGCGTTGGACAGGCATTACTGACGCTCTTGGCAACCGCACTAGCTTTGTTTTAGACGACTATAACCGTCCTATACAAATTATTAGTCCAGATGGCAGTATTACCGAAAACCAGTACTCTGGTAATCATCTAACCGCAGTTAAACAACTGATCGACTATGAGGTGATGACTAATTTACCTCTATGGCGGTCTCAAAAGTATTTATACGATAATAATCAATTAACCGAATTACTTGATCCTCTTGGCAATGCAACGCAGCTTACCTATGATGCTGCTGGACAAATTAAAAAAATTACTGATGCTAATGGTAACAGCACACATATAGAGCGTGATGATAAAGGTCGTACCATTAAGCAAATACTTGCCAACGGCAGCAGCTTCAGTTATGAGTATAACCATCAAGGCGAGCTGATAGAACAAACGGACTGTAGTGGTAATCCTACCTATTATAAGTACGATAACCTAGGACGTGTCATTATTGTCACTGATGCACAAGACCAGCAAACCACACTCACCTATGACCAGAAAACCGATAGCGCCACTAACAGTAATGGTATTCAGCACACCCAAGCGCCTACCCATATTCGCTACCCTGATGGCAGTAGCGAGCGCTTTGTCTATGACGCCTTAAATCGTCTGCTCAAGCATACGGACGCCAAAGACCAATCCACCGAGTACCAGTATACTGATGACAGCCTACCCATACAGCGCATAGACGCGCTAGGGCACACGCTTGACTACGACTATGACAATCTACGCCGTCTGATTAAACTCACCAATGAGAACGGTGAAGCGTGGACATTTGAATATGATAAAGCAGATAATCTCATCAGCGAGACGCGCTTTGATGGTTATATCAGTCACTACGAGTATGACAAAGCAGGGCAACTGGTACACCAAACCGACAACTCACAAGCCAAACGCGAAGAGCAAAAGCACACCTACCTGCAACGTGACCTGCTCGGACAGCTGACGTATAAGCACAGCCTAGATATCGTTAAGCCTAACAGCAACGTAAGCAATCAAAGCCAACAGCGTCATCACAAGACCCAGTATCAGTACGATATTGCAGGACAGCTCATCCGAGCGACCAGCCCTGATGCCAGTACCCATCTGGCGTATGACGACATCGGGCAGCTGATTAGCGAGCGCTTAACCCGTCATCATAAAAACAATTCTCAAGGTCAATTGACCCAAAACATCGAACAAACCCTAACTCACAGCTATGACGAGATAGGCAACCGCATTGCCACAATACTGCCCGATGGCAAAGTCATCAACCAGCTGTACTATGGCTCAGGGCATTTATACAACCAAAGCGTGCAAGACGGCGACAGCATCACCGAAATACGCCATAGCGAACGCAATGCACTGCATCAAGAAACGACAAGGCAACAAGGCGAGCTGCTATCGAGCTTTGGCTATGACCCCATGGGACGGCTCACCAAGCAATACAGCTCAGATCATAATAAAGGCCGTATCGTCGTACAGCGAGATTATAACTATGACGTGTTAGGACAGCTTACCCATCTATCAGGGCAGACGCAGCTCAATCATAAATCGAAAAATAGTAGCACGGCAAGTAGTCTGTTCCAGCGCAATCATCAGTATCAATACGACAAAGTCGGACGACTGACCGAGCATATGCTCACCGACTTCGCCAAGCAATCAGGCACGACAGAGCGCTTTGCCTTTGATCCTGCGAGTAATCGCGTGCCTGTATCTACAGTTGATAAAGATAACAGCGAAACTAATAACGCTGTAAACAACATCCACAAATCAGGCAGACCGACTAAGCTTATTACCGCTGACAAAATAATTACTTACACCTATGGCATACACGGTCAAGTCCTGTATAAAACAATCACTCCAGCCAAAGACGGTAAACCACTAGCTCAAAGTAGCAACGCGCTAGTGAGTAGTCGCAAGTCCATACAGCACTACTATAATCCCAATAATGAGTTGGTGAAAACTATCACTAATATCGAAGAGGGATTTGAGCTAACCGAAATAACAGCGACTTACTATTACGACGCTTTTGGACGACGCATCGCCAAAACCAGTGACACAAAGGTAAAAACCAAATTCATTAATAGTAAGCATTCAAAAACGGTTAAGTACCACCTTCAACAGCAGAAGACTAAAAATAAGCAAACACACTATCTATGGGATGGTAATAGACAAGCACAGGAATATACTGATACTCATGTGTTTACCACCGTGTATGAGCAAGACAGCTTTGAGCCAGTCGCAAGACTGGTCTGGCTCAAAGATGCGCTATTAAAATCAGCTAATGATGAGATTAAGAACACCGAGCGTGAATCTTGGGAAGATGAACCGACCCTCATCCCAAACATGCAGGTGTATCATTATCACAATGACCATCTAGGTACGCCGAATGAGCTGACCAGTCAAGACGGTGAAGTGGTTTGGTTGGCGGATTACGCGGCATGGGGCAATACTGCTCAAGTCGTCTACAAAGAAGTACAGCTTTATAATGTGATTGTTTCTGCTGATGAATTACAGCCCATAAGATTTCAAGGTCAGAGCTTTGATGTTGAGACAGGACTGCATTACAATAGATTTCGCTACTTTGATCCTGATTTAGGGATGTTTATCAGCCGTGATCCTATAGGTCTTTTAGGAGGCTTCAACATTTTCTCTTATGCACCTAATCCAGTTATGTGGGTAGACCCTTCTGGATTAGCGGTCTATCATACAAACTGGAGTAAAGCTTATAACTCTAGTAAAGGTGTTCCAACAAATTATCAAGTCCATCATATAATACCCCAAGCTGTAGCAAGTGAGGCAAAGAAACTGTGTGCAAGCTTTGACGTTCATAATAAAGATAATCTTATTGCTTTACGTAACAGTAAAAATGTTAATTTAGTTACAAAAAACGGTTATGGTGCAACCATACATTCTGGTCAACATCGTGGATATAACTTAGCAGTTACAAATTTGTTAAAAGGCGCACAAAGAATAAATATTCCTGGACTTAATGCATGTATGAAATTAAAGGCTGTTCAAAAGATGCTACGTAGTCAACTTGTAAAAGGAGACATTCCATTAAATAACTCAGGCTATGACCCCAATACTTTCAGCACGGGTGATATTCAAAAAGCATTTACTGAAGCGATAAAAAGTTCAATACGAAATCAACAATAAGGATATTTAGTTATGAAAAAGTGGAACGACATACTTGAGTCAGCGCAAGAATTTGTCGATTTTTTAGAAAGAGATACATTCTTTGATAAGCCTTTTGTTAATACTATAAATGCATTAGTAATCAGTGATCCCCTGTTAGGTTTTAAATATGCTAATCAAGATGATGAAGTGCAAAGCTTTCCAGCTTGGGAGTCAATTAGCCGAGGAGAGTATTCATTTCCAGATTCTTTTGAGTTATATGGTTATGTAGGTCATCAACTTCTGAAGAATAACTTTTTCAACATTCAAAGCAAGAACTTTAGTGGATTTAATGAGCTTTGGGATAGTACTATGGCAGAGCTAATAACTGATGATATGTATTATATATTCCAATGTTACGCTAATAATTATTTTCCACCTTTATGGAAAGATATTCTTACTGCTTATTTAAACAATGGACTACCTTGTGGCTGGTCTGATTTTCCACCTAAAGGTAAGCTAGTCGTTTTTTCTAATGAGCTGTTAGAGCCATAGCTATTTATTTTGGTAAAAAAGAGGGTTAGCTGGGCATTTTGCTCAGCTTTTTTACACCTGAATAAAGACCACCTATCACTACGACAATTTTGGCAGACGCATTGCCAAACAAACCCAGACGAAAGACAAAACCAAGTTTGTAAACAGACAATCGACCAAGATTATCACGTTCCCTGTACAACAGCAGAAAACCCAACATAAACAAATACACTATCTATGGGATGGCAATAGACAAGCACAGGAATATACTGACACCCATGTTTTCACTACCATCTATGAACAAAACAGCTTTGAGCCTATAGCTAGACTGGTATGGTTAAGAGATGGACTGACCCTAGCGGCAAATGATGAAGGCTGGTATGGCAATAATAAACCTGAGCCACCGTCCGCTATTCAAATCTATCATTATCACAATGATCATCTAGGTACACCAAATGAGCTGACTGACCAGAAAGGTGAAGTTATTTGGCTGGCGGATTATGAGGCGTGGGGTAATACCGCTAAAGTGGTATGGCGAGAGGAGAAGCTTGAGCAATTACAAGTATCTGCTGATGAGCTACAGCCTATTCGTTTTCAAGGTCAGAGTTTTGATACGGAAACAGGATTGCACTACAATCGGTTTAGATATTTTGATCCTGATTTAGGGATGTTTATCAGCCGTGATCCTATTGGACTCATGGGCGGCTCAAACGTCTTCCAGTATGCGACGAATCCTACGGGGTGGATCGATCCTTTAGGTTTAAAGAACTATAGAGACAAATTTTGGGATAGAGCAGGTGGTGCAGATAGAAGTAAATATCAAGTTCATCATATGTTTCCCCAAGATCTTTATAGCGATAATAAGCCAAAGACTAAAAAGATACTAAACTGTCATGGCATGGGTAAAGACGACTTAAATAACTTAATAGGTTTACCTAGAAATGAAAATGATAATCCAAGAAAAGGTAGTCCTTGGTTTGGCGCTTCAAAACACAACTCAAGTCACAGAGCATACTCTGATGCGTTAGAGGCTGCTATTATAAGAATAGGAGCAAAAGGCAGCTGCGTACAACAAAAAGCTAAACTTGTACTATTACAAAAAACATTAAGACGAATGCTCAATAATGGACAAGCCATTATGAGTAAACAAGGTGCAAGTACCACACAGTGGGAAAATATATTTAAAGGATACTAACTATGAATAATTTTAATTATAGAGATGTTTATTTAAACTATCTAAAAGTCTTTGAATGTATTATAAAATCAAATAACTTCTTGAGACCTAACAACACTTTGCCTTCGGATAAATTTCATATTATAAATGATTATCAAAAAGCTGATACTTTATACACTATGGAGTATCCTTTAGAAGAGCTAGGAGAGAAAGAAGGCAGTAAATACGATATTTATGCTGACTTAATGAACGAAAGGATTGATCTGCACTATGGTTTTTTCGATACTTTCACAGATACAGATTATCTAAATCATTTAGACTTTAAAGGCAAGTTTTTAGAAAAATTTTTCGATATAGTTGTAGCGGCTGAACAAAAAAACTCAAATTTTCCTGAAGAATTTACAGATTTCGTTCTGAATCACATTTTATCCTATATATCTTATCTGACATTTTCCAATACTGCTGATAAATTGCTAGATTTAGAGATTGAGGCATACACCAACGGAGCCATGCCATGCGGTTGGTACGGCAAATATCCTAAGGGAAAGCTTGCGGTCTATGTTCCTTTAGCTGAGTAAAAACTGCTATCTCAACTCAAATAAGTTAATCTATAGTCAAGCCCACCTAAAAGTGTTATAAACTAATTATCAAATACAATTGTTATTATAAAGACCATGACTTACTCACTAGATTTTCGCAAACAAGTTCTTAAAAGTATAAATGACGGTATGACCTTTGCCGAGGTGGCTGAGTTTTACAATCTGAGTCCAACCACGATACAGAATTGGAAGAGACGTATTCATAGTAAAACAACCAGACAAACTAAACCGTATAAAATACCAGATGACGTGCTACTTAATGATGTCAAAGAACATCCTGATGATTACCAGTATGAGCGAGCACGTCGTCTAAACTGTAGTAAAACAGGCATTTATCATGCTCTAAAGCGTCTTGGCATCAGTCAAAAAAAAGACTTTGGAACATCCAAAAGCATGTCCAGTAAAAAGAGCGATATATCTAAGTAAGCTTAATAACTTTATACAACAAGGCTATCCCATCGTCTATATGGATGAAAGCGGCTTTGAGCACGAGACTATTCGCTCTCATGGCTATGCACCAATTGGTAAACCCTGTATCGATAGCTACAACTGGCAAGGTAAAAAGCGAACCAACGTCATCGGTGCTCTGTATGAAAAGATGCTGTTTGCGCTTGATTACTTTGAACAGAATATCAACAGCAATATATTTTATGACTGGTGCAAGTTCACGCTTATTCCAAGTCTCAAGACTAAATGCGTGATTGTCATGGATAATGCTCAGTTTCATAAAAATAAACGGTAATCCTCCCAATAAAAAAGAACACTCAAAAATAGAGAATAACTGCTAGAATAAACCAGCAGGAGAATCCTATGAAAAAGACCCGTTTTAGCGACAACCAAATCGTCAACATCTTAAAGCAAGCAGAACAAGGCGTTCCTATCACCGAGCTCTGCCGAGAACACAATATTAGCCAAAGCACCTTCTACAATTGGCGCTCGAAGTATGGCGGCATGGACGCCACGCTTATCTCACGCCTCAAAGCACTTGAGACTGAAAACGCCCGATTAAAGAAGAGGTACGCTGACGAATGTCTTAAATCAGACATACTACAGGACGCCATGACAAAAAAGTGGTAGCGCCACAAAGGCGCAGACAGCTCGCTTGTCACTATATTGAAGCGCGTAGCATTAGCATACGCCGCGCTTGTCGTATCTTTAATATCAGTGTGACCTGCTACTATCACAAGTCCGTGGCAACGGATGAGAATAAGCAAATAGCAGACTTACTTATCAAACTAACTGATGAGAATAAGAACTGGGGCTTTGGCTTATGCTTTTTAACCCTGCGTAATGTCATGGGACTGCCATACAATCATAAGCGTGTATATCGTATCTACTGTGAGCTTGAATTAAACCTTAGAATCAAGCCTAAACGTCGCATTAAACGTGCTAAACCCGTTCCACTGGCAGTACCTGACCAGATCAACCACAGCTGGAGCATGGACTTTATGCACGACGGCTTAACAGATGGGCGTGGCTTTAGACTGTTTAATGTGATTGATGACTATAACCGTGAAGCCTTAACGGTCGAGGTTGACTTCTCACTACCGGCTGGGAGGGTGATACGTAGTTTGAACCAGCTCATTGAATACCGAGGTAAACCTGTCCAAATCAGATGCGACAATGGCCCTGAATATATTAGTAATGCGCTTAAAGACTGGGCTGAGCAGCAAGGTATCACTATTAGTTATATTGAGCCTGGCAATCCACAGCAAAATGCTTATGTAGAGCGCTTTAACAGGACAATGCGTTATGATTGGTTAAATCAGGAGTTGTTTGATAATCTTGATCAAGTCCGTCAGCAAGCAGAGACTTGGTTATATCACTATAATAACGAGCGCCCAAACATGGGTAACGGTGGTTTTACGCCGATACAAAAACTCAATCAGGCAGCTTAATTCTATTTACTAGGTGTCTTATGGTTGGGAGGGTTACCATACGAACTTGACTTCATGTTAGGCAACAAAGTGCTAGTAGTAACCTCACCCTAACGCAACGCCTCACATGCAATACCATCTTTATCGCGGTCTAAGCGCGTATATCCTGCTTTTTTTGCGTTACTCAAAGCATTCGGCTTCCGCTTGGCTACCAAAGTCAGCGCATACCACACCTCCTGCATTTGCTGTGATAGCAGTAAGCAACATAATAGATGAGACTACAAAAACAATAATATTTCTCATAAGTTAATCCTTTAAGGTTAATTGTTTTTAAATCTAACCCTTACTGTCAAACCAGATCAGGACGTATACTCCAAACAACTACCTATTAATAGCTTTTACTTTAGACGCCATTATCAAGCCTATCTTGGTACTCATCACACACCCTCAAACCCGCTTTAATAGCATCACTAAGGTCAGCACCCTCTTTGACACTGTAGGGCACGTTTGGGCGCATATTAGCTTGATTAAGAGCATCTACGGATGACTTGTTAAGCGGCGTACCGATATAAGATTCATCGGTAAAGCCCTCTGGTGCAAAATATACTTCACGCCCAAATTTTGGATGAGAAGTGCAGGATATCTCGCCATAAGGCACAGTGAATGGATAAGGTGTTGCATACTCAGTAGGCCATAGTGCTTCGTTTACGCCGATGTAACCTGCACCGTAGTATTCGTCGTATTCTGGTTCGACAGGCGTACAAGCTGTTGTCAACAATAAGGTAAGTCCTGCTATTAATTTACTCATCCTCATCTTTATCCTTATTCAAAACCCCTTTCTCCAGATTATCTATAGCTGTTTTAACCCAATTAACATCCTCACCATTGGTATGTTTAAAGTATTGGATGATGCCAAACTCAGATATTGCGGCTATATCGGACAGACGACCATTACCCCTAAATAACCGACCTACAACTTGTCTTATAACATCCTCTGTAAAACCATCTTGATCTATTACTTTTATAACAAGACCGCTAGTTTGACTGCCCTCTTTCTTGCAATCGAATAGATAAAAAACTCCAAGATTAGTAATCAGGCGCATGACGAACACTACCCTTACTTGAAAGTCATTTTTTTTACTGCGCATACCACGCACTGTCTCACCAATAAATATAGGATCGTAAGCAACATTTACACAGTCTATGATTACAGGAGCGTAGCGCAAAGTAACTTTAAGGTCTTGAGCATAGCGTAAAAGACGTTCAAAATTATTCTTTATAGAGTGAATCGCGCCACTATCCACTAAAGCTTCAAATCTACCAATGTCACCATTAGCATTACCATCCTCCCCATCAGCATAAGCGTCAGGCTTGTTCTGCGGCAACCATATAACCTTTGATTTACAGCTATCTACAGCCTCATCTAAGGTCAAATTTGCGCCCTTGACAAGCTCTCTTATCTTGCCTATGAGTTCTATCCTATGCCTGACTACAGCTGTGGTTATATTATTAGCATCTCTTTCAGCCTCTAGTAAGATCTCATCAGACTCAACGGTGTTATAGATCGGTCTAATTCTGGATGTTTGAGGTTTGATGCCATCGCCGTATGTAGCAGAATTAGGCTTGTCTATCCTATATTCTATGGCATCTCCTTGCGGCATAGACATACCTAATATTTCAGTACAAAGCAGAGTCTGATCGTCAATTCTCAAACCTGCTATTTTAATTTGAATGTCCTGCTTGTGATAAGGTTCGACCTTTAAGGAATAGTACTGCTTGTCATTAGCGAGCATTCTTTTATTGAGGTTCCAAACCAACCCTTTAGTATAAGAGTTTGTTTTTAAGTAGTATAAAAATACAGCGTCCCCCTATGGCAGGATAGTTGTCACCCCTAAATAATAATTCCAAAGGGGACAATG
>NZ_RRYV01000150.1 GCF_014861395.1 Psychrobacter sp. FME13
TTCTCGCTTGTGTCTTTATCTGGCTGCCGCTGATTTGAATTCTATACAGCCCCTAGTGGCTTTGAGTAACTTGGCAGGAGGAAAGTATTTAATCAGGTAACGCACAACGATATATAGGCAATCTCATATAAATGCACTATGGTATCAAGATAATTTATACTAATAAATGAATATACTCTAACACAGTAACGACACACAATAGACTTACCTATACTGACTAGGCCGTGTCCTCATTTAAACAAAGATGATAAACATGAGATAAATCACCATCAAACGCGAAAACTAGCGCTAATAATATCGGGATATCACCAGTTATTTAACGATATTAGACTACCTTCAATCCGTTTAGATAACAATTAATTGAATTGAAGATTCGCTTTAAATGATGACTTAACGTCAAGATGTGTCACCAACAATAGATACCACCTTACAGTAGGCTATATTTTTTAATACTTATAAAAATATTAATCCTAACTTCATTTTGTATCTTTTCTAAAACATAACAACGATAAACAGTTCGTATTTACTAACAAACTCATTCTTTGTCCACTAATTTTTAGATACACTATAGTGCCTATATTAATGCTCATTGTAAATGTTAATTGGTACCTTAAAAGGTCTATTCGGCAGCTCTCTGACCAATTTTGGCACAAGATAACCTGGTAACACCGCCAATAATGACCAGTAAAGCTGAATTGATGACCGTTCATCGATATCAAAATGTGCGGCACCAGACACTTTATCCAATACGTGTAAATAATAAGGTAGCACACCACATGAGAATAAACACTGGCTTAATTGCGCTTGCACCTCCACACTATCATTAATACCTTTTAATAAAACGGCTTGATTTAATAAGGTTATTCTAGCAGCTCGTGCACGCTGCAAGTGTTCTGCAGTTAGTGTATCTATTTCATTGGCATGATTACAATGAATCACCATCACAATGTTGCAGCGGCTTTGGGATAGTCTTGTCAACAATGCATCATCCAAACGCTCTGGAATGACCAATGGCAAACGAGTATGCATACGAATAGTAGTCAACTGAGGAAGAGATTCAAGCGTATCTAGCCATGCAAATAAACGTCTGTTTGTTACATTCAGTGGATCGCCACCACTCAAAATCACCTCATTAATCTCAGGATGCGCGGTAATATAATCAATGATTTTTTCTTTTGCTTCGGCTGTGGGCATATTTGCACTATAATCAAAATGCTGCCGAAAACAATAACGACAGTGAATGGCACAGGCGCCTGTAATGGTCAACAGTACTCTTGATTGGTATTTATGGAGCATACCCTTTATAGGGTTTTGCGTATTCTCGCTTAGAGGATCAGCCACATAACCCGTGACCTTTATTTGCTCCTGCTGATCTGGTAATACTTGTTTTAATAAAGGATCGTCCCTATCGCCAATGGTCATTTTTGCTACAAAAGCACGTGGGACGCGTAACTCAAAATGCTTAGGCACATAGATACTTTCTCGCACTGCTTCAAGCTGTAAGATGCTTAATAGCTCATCAATAGACGTAATGGCCTCGGATAATTGCGTTTTCCAGTTTTTTTGTGTGATTAAATGGTTTATCATGACAGCCTATTACCTGTGCCCAAAATCCAATATTATACGCTTTTAGTACGTAGCCTATCAAAGCATACGATTTATCCTTTAGACACTTAGCGTAATCAGCGATTTTGATACAGCAAACCCCATATCCCATTATCTCTCATCATATTTACAACCCTTAGGAGTCTCTTGTGGCAAGTTTTTCTACTAATGAATTTAAAGCTGGTCTAAAAGTTATGCTAGATGGCAATCCTTGTGCCATTCTTGAAAATGAATTTGTCAAACCAGGTAAAGGCCAAGCTTTTAACCGTGTTAAATTGCGTAATCTTCGTAGTGGTAAAGTGTTAGAACAAACCTTTAAATCTGGTGACAGCTTAGAAGCTGCTGATGTGATGGATACTGAACTGAACTATCTATACAACGATGGTGAGTTTTGGCATTTTATGGATCCAGAGAGTTTTGAGCAGATCCAAGCTGATAAAACAGCGATGGGCGACTCAACACAGTGGCTAAAAGAAAATAGCAATGCACTATGTACCATTACTTTATTTAACGGCGTACCTTTGTCAGTAACACCACCTAATTTTGTTGAGTTGCAAATCACAGAAACAGACCCTGGTGTGCGTGGTGATACCTCTGGCGGCGGCGGCAAACCTGCTAAGCTAGAGACTGGCGCGGTTGTACGTGTACCCTTGTTTGTACAGCAAGACGAAGTCGTACGTGTCGATACCCGCACGGGTGATTATCAAACTCGTGTTAGCTAAACAGTATTGAAAAGCAATATGATAGATAGCCACTATCTATTATGTAATAAAAAAGCTGAACTACTTGATAAGTAGCTCAGCTTTTTTTGTACTGATGACCGTGACACATAAAACGTAATACAAATTTTATGTAAGCAGTTACTCTTCTAGTAACTGCTTTTGTATCAACCAATACTGCACTAATGCGTTTAACTGCTCTTGTTTGAAAGGCTTGGTACAATAATCTTGCATACCTATTTTTAAGTATTTTTCGCGCTCACCATCCATTGCATTGGCAGTCAAAGCGATAATAGGTGGCAGTGATTGAGGATCATAGAGCTCATGTAATTTAATAGTAGCCTGTACACCATCTAATATAGGCATATGATGATCCATTAGAATAACATCATAACGTTCAGGAGAGCGTGCAAAAATCTCGATTGCTTGCTGTCCATCAGCAACATGTGTAACGGTATGACCACTCTTTTTCAAAGCTTTTTTGGCGATAATCGCATTGACGTTATCATCTTCAACCAGCAATATATGACCAGCACGCTCGTGGTTAGAGTCAATCACAGTAGCGTCATTTTCATCTTGCCACGCTTCGTATTGGTTCTCATCGATAGCAGGTAAAGGCAACAAAACCCTAAAGGTTGTACCGACACCCACCTCACTATCTACATCAATATAACCGCCCATTAAATTCACTAAAGACTTACAAACAGAAAGCCCAAGACCAGTACCGCCATAAAGACGATGTGTGAATTTATTTGCTTGATCATAAGCATCAAATATCGCATCTAACGACTCTGCCTTAATACCAACACCCGTATCGGTGATCTCAATACATAATGTCATGACCTTATCGCGATCACATTTAGCGGTCGCATCGTGAATAGTATTATCATTTGCATTATTTGTTGTAGCATCTTGAAGATGATAATTATCTGCGCTGTACGCTTCTAAGCCCTCATGCTGACAACTGAATACATGTTTAACATCAATACTAACTCGCCCTCCTTCACGAGTGAATTTAATCGCATTATTGACGAGATTAGCAATAATCTGTTTGAGGCGCACTGGATCTCCTTTCACATAAGGAGACAATGACTCGGTATAGTGATAGTCTAAAACCAACCCTCGTTGGCGTGCTCTGACAGCAAAAAGGCTCACCACTTCATTACATAATCCAGATAGGTTGATTGGAATAGCATCAATGGTCATTTTTCCAGACTCAACTTTTGATAAATCTAAAATACCATTGATAATCGCCATCAAGTGCTCATTAGATACTTTGATATTGTCCACGTACTCTTGTTGTTCAATGCTCAGTTTGGTTTCACTCAACATCTCCACCATGCCAATAATACCATTCATTGGAGTGCGGATTTCATGACTCATATTCGCCAAAAAGCTCGACTTCATTTTATTAGCATGTTTAGCATCGCGCTGTTTATCTCGTAGCCGCAACGCATCTGCTGTCATCGTCGCAAACTGAGACAAAATCTTTGCTTTTTGCTCATCAAACTCATAATTTGGCTGGGTATCCATCACACATAAAGAACCTAAGCGGTAGCTTTTATTGTCTTCGTAAATCATAATTGGCGCACCAGCATAAAAGTGCACATAAGGATCTTCTGTAACTAATGGATTTCGACTAAAACGACTGTCTATCGACAAATCAGGTATCATAAAGACTTCATCAGATAACACGGTATAATTACAAATAGCCACTTCACGTGTCGTTCTACATATACTACCAAGTCCTTTCGCAGATTTTAGATATTGTGTATTATCATCCATAAAAGTAATAGTAACGATAGGCATATCAAAAAACAATTTTACAAGTTCGACTAAACGCCTGAATGCAGGATCATCATCATCGTTCAGCACTTGATACTTCCTAAGTTTATGGATACGCTCTTCTTCATCTGCCGCTACTGGGTAGCTAAGTTTAGGTACGTTAAATATAGACAAGATGGACTCCATTAAATAAGATCAGACGCTCAGTTTATTGTCCGTCTGTTTTATCAATAATTGTAATGCTTCGCTCACCATCATCATCGCAACCACTGATGTAACTACGACTGCTGAACCATAGCCACCGCAGTGTAGCCCACCTGTTTGACAGCTCTTATCTATCCGTGGTGGCTCTGTAGAATAAACACATTTAATACCGAATTTTTCTTTTAAAGTACTATTAATACCTTTTTCATGGCGCAGCTTGTTACGTAATTTGGCTAGTAGCGGATCTTGATAACTATCACGCAAATCAGTTACCCTGATTTGGCTAGGGTCTATCTTGCCACCTGCACCACCTGCACAAACCATTTTTAATTTATTAAAACGACAATGTAAAGCAATGGCCAACTTAGCATTCATATCGTCGACGCAATCTAAAATAACGATCGGCTTGCCTTGAGAAGTAGCTGCTTTGGCTTCATCACGACTTGGTAATAAAGCTGCGATGTTTTCCACTGTCAAAAAATCATCAATCAAATTAAGTGTTACCTTAGGATTGATCTCACGAATACGTGCAGCCATTGCGCCAATTTTACTTTGACCAAAAGTACTATCTAGTGCAGGTAACTGCCGATTAACATTAGAAGCAACCAATACGTCTAAATCAATCAAAGTAATATTTCCAACCGCTGTTCTAGCTAAAGCTTCTGCGGCCCACGAGCCAACCCCTCCTACACCAACAACATAAACATGAGCAGCAGCGAAAGTATCAACAACTGATGCACTATAGAGTGTTCGTGTTCCTTGAAAACGACGTTCATATTGATCGTCTTCTTTCGTCACCTCAGCGATGACAGAGTCTTTAGTGGTGACTGACTCTGCCAGTTCGAATTCTCGTGTTTCACTCATAACAGGTTATATGCTCTTTTAAATTGTATGGGTCTCTCTTACGTCAGCGACGTATTACCAACCCATGGTCTATCAAAAACTTGGCCAGCAATGACCGATAACAAATAATATTATAATGGATACGCCCATGTCGTGCGCAAAGCATTGCAACTGTTGAGCCATAATTGTTTAGCAAGTCTATCTGGCGACACCTCAAGTAGCTCACTTAAGCTCAACAAGACCCATGACAGATTGGCAGGAGTATTACGGTCACGCGACTGCTTATTAGGCCAACTATTATCTGATGCCTGACATATGATGGGCATCATATCTGGGCAGTCCGTCTCTATGACCAAGCATTCAATACCATGACTATCGACAGCTGCTTGAATAGCACGGCGCAACTTTTTGGCATTTGGATTGGTGATTTGCCCAGTCACACCCAGTTTGAATCCTAGCTTTATAAAAGCCTTTGCTTCTTGCTCACCACCACTAAAACTATGTGCAATACCACCTAGTTTGTGTGCATCATAAGCATGTGCTTTCAATATGGACAATACCTCTGCATGTGCTTTCCGAATATGCAATATCACGGGCAATTGATACAACACTGCCATATCCAATTGCGCCTGAAAAAACTGCACTTGCCTTGCAAAGACATTAGGAGCTTTCATCTCAGCAGTAAAGGTGTCCAATCCTATTTCACCAATTGCTAGCGGGCGCTGCTCAGCAATCATTTTTGCCAAGTTTTTCAGGTGCTCTTCACTGTGCTCATTAATATAAAATGGATGCAAGCCCACTGCAATATGGCTTTCGATATGTGACACTTTTTGGCTATTAGATGTTTTTGTGGTATTCAATAGTCGCTCTGCATCATACATACGCTCAAAATGCTTGTATAAATATCCCACTAAAACCAAATGACGCACGCCTTTTGCATAAGCTTGCTGCACCAGTAATGCTCTATCATTATCGAATACTGGCTCATCAAAATGAGTATGGGTATCAATAAGAGGATATATATCAGGTACTTCCTGTATAGGTGTTATAGAGGCAGCCATAAGAGTCTTTAGTATCGTTGAAATACTTCATTGTTTGTAGTTTTATAGAAAAAACCAAGTCAATGACTATATTATCAATTATTATTTTAATAATCAGAATAAATTATATCAAAGATCGTATCTTCTATCGTATGTTTTCATTTTAGAATAATAAAAATTGAATGAGTTGCGATTAAAAGTGGAACACAGAGCCAATAATATTGGAGTACTAACCAACTACATGACTATATTTTCTGAAGCTCAGCCATCTCAGCCAATCTATATAGCTATCTGTTGTATTAGAGACTTGCTATAGGTGTGAACTTTATTTTTTCGCTTGTGGATTATTAGATTCCTCTATATCAGCCTTCCGACTGCTACGTCGAGGCACAACCAGCAAAACCATTACCACCGCTCCCAAAAGAAACCTCTTTTTTATTTTTTCATGACTCGTCATATATTCACCTTAACTTATATACTATTAACTAAATATATAAATACCTCATACTCACTTTATGCAACTCATAAAAGCTAGAATAGCAAAAATAAGGGCAAGTACGAAATATTAAAAACTAAGAGATTTTGATACGGTAAATTATATTTTGGGAATCTCATATTATAAATATATTATTACCATATTAGGACGTGTTTTCAATTTAATCGATAGTTATCTAAATGAGTTGAAAATTACTACATTCTGTCAACGGTGTTAAACAGCTGACTAATATCTAAATATTATCTACGCTATTTTCCTTGTTTGACAGTAATTTATCTCATTTTTATCAATATTTTTAAAATAATGACACGCTTTAGCATATATAGCCGATCCACTATAAAATTAATACAGCGTTACAGGTTACCCAGCCTCTGTTTGCATAGGAACAGCAAGCAAGAAAAATGTATCTCTGTATCGCGTGGTTGTATCTCTTTTATTTAGGACTTGCTATAGTTGAGTTCAAATAATTTCGATATAAGAAGTCTGGTGCAGGCTATACTTTAGTATGGTTAACGGGGATGACGATGTAGCATATTTATATGGATTTGGCTATACTAGAATATGGTAGATGCTGTGTTTAGCTGTGTTATAAATGCGCAAACTAATGTACGTTATGGAAGTGATTGATTAGATCATATACTTAGGATCTCACCATGTAGTCATTCTACTGTACATGTATGACTACACGAACCTAGCCTGAAGTATTACTATATTACCTCTACACTCTGTTGCTTTATACCCCTCTTAATTTGAATTAACCGTAGTAAAAAACGATAAAAAAGCCAGCAGCCCTTTATCAAATATTGATAAAGAGTTGCTGGCCCCCTATGGCAGGATAGTTGTCACCCCTAAATAATAATTCCAAAGGGGACAATG
>NZ_RRYV01000151.1 GCF_014861395.1 Psychrobacter sp. FME13
TGCTTCGGCTGTCACCCTTCTTTTATTACTCCAGCATACTTTTTGATACACCACCAAAAAGTGAAGATAACTCGAGTGGGCTATTAAGAAACAGCTAGAAAGAATTTAGGGCTATATGGATCATTTAACCACTAAGTGCACTAATAAATACGGGTACCCAGACGGCGGTTACTAGACCGTTCACTGCCAATCCAAATGCAGCATAACGTCCCGCGGTTTGACTGATTTGCCAAGCTTCGACGGTACCAAAAGCATGAGCGGCTAGTCCAAGTGCTAGGCCTTTTGCACGATCATCATTGATACCACGAAACAAAAACCGCGCTAACATACCACCGATAAGCCCTGAGACAATAATAATTAAGTTGGCTAGGGCAAGGGGTGCTCCAATCAAATCAGCGACACTCAGACCAATCGGGGTGGTCACTGAACGTGTCGCAAAGGCAAGAATGGTGTCGTGACTTAATGACAGTAGATACGCTAATGACATCGGTAGTAATGCACCAACCATACTTGCAATGCCAACGATTAGTGTCAATTTTTTGACTGGCAACCCTTTAAAATTCATCGCTGCTAGCGGCACGGCTAGTAATACAGTGACATATCCTAATAGATGGTCAAATACGGGCTTGGCAACATCATAATAATCATCGTAATTCCATTGCAGAATGAACAAAAAGAGTAAGACAAGGGCTAAGGCAGTAATTACCATTGGCAACCATGCAAGCTTGCGTGCCAGTACACGAGCAATCACGTGTGCTGCTAAGGTTAGTACTATTGCTGCCAAGGTCGCCACAAATATATTGTCAAAACTCATCACAATTTCCTTGTTCTATATCACTCACAGCGATTATTTGTGCTCTTCAATAGTAGTGTGGTCAATATCGTTATTTAGCCAGTTGTTGGCAAGGATAGCCAGCCCCCACAATGGAAGCAACGTACTGATCATAATTGTTAGCATTACTCCCCATAGCTCGTCACCTAAGGCGAATAGTAGTAATCCTGCACCCGCAGAGACTGGTAAGAAAGCAAAGCCACTATCAACCAATAAAAGGTTACTGGCTTGCGTTAGCCAGCTTGGTAAGCCTTTGAGTAATCGCCATGTGATTAAAATGCAAAACATAGCGACCAAGCCGACAACATTGGCCGCTTTTTCGATACCTGCCCACTGACAGACAATAACGGCTGTCTCACGGACAATGATAACCATGATTAAAGTCAGGATTATTGCAAGCCATAGGGGCATATTAGAGGGATGAGTAGATTTCATAAGAAATGCTGGCCATGTCAGACATATAGGGTAGTTACAAGATTAGACTAGGGCGTGTCATCAATTAGATTGTGAGCCTTAAAATGAGAAAAATTGTAGATAAACAATGAAGCAATTGCCGTTGATATGAGTATATTGGCAAATTTGCTGATGATGTTTGGCAAAATTTAGCTATTTTGAGGCCACTACATCTATTAATATGCTAATTGATAACACGCGCTAGGTCATAATGCCTTAGTATATGTGTCCTATATATCAATGTTTGTTGAATAGATAACAAATGATTATATACAGAGTAATCAAACTAATAAAGTCTATAAGGTAATACCGTGCTTTGTTGTTTGGACTAGATATCAGTGTTCACGATATATATATCACAAAAAAAGATGACATCGATTGATATCATCCTCTTATTATGGCCTGTTGAACAGTCGAATATGGTACTAGCTGTGTCTTGTTTAGCTTTTATAGCTTTATAATCAGACCTTTACAATATTATATTTAAAATATTTCTATTTCGATGGATGTTCTGTTTCAGTGTTTAACGCATCGAAGTCATCAAACGCCTGTTCTTCAGCTGCCGTCATCGTCAGCTCTTCCTCTTCAGCAGGCTGCTCAAACTCTTCTAGTATCGGCATTAGTAGCGTTGCTTGCGCTAATGGCAATACATCTACAGGATCTAAATCGGCTTGACCAAGTAGTTGTCTGAGTCTATCACTTGGCAAGCGAATGGTTAAACACTCATGACCCGTATCATCATAGCTTTCTTCTTGAATGACACCGAGTTCATACAAGGTGTTTTTTAATTGTCCTGCATGATAGGGCAGCGTCAAATCAAAAGTGGTTAGTGTGCCAGTGAGCAACTGTTGCACTGCCAATGATAACTCTTCAATGCCCAAATTTTCCCTAGAAGAAACATAAACGCGATTAGGTTGGCCTTCACTAGCATAACCGACACGTGCAGGCTCGTCGGTCAAATCAATTTTGTTATAGACATTGAGTACAGGCACATCGTTGTCAATCTTAGCAAGTACGTCTTTGACTGCTTGAACTTGCTCATGCATGTCTTCACTAGAAGAATCGATGACATGTAATAATAAATCTGCCTCTAGAGTTTCTTCTAGCGTTGCATGAAACGACTCGACCAACTCATGAGGCAGATGACGGACAAAGCCTACTGTATCGACCAAAACCACACGTCCCACACCTTGCCAATCTAAGCGGCGTAGCGTTGGATCGAGCGTGGCAAATAGTTTGTCAGCCGCGTAAATGTTTTCATCGACCAAACGGTTGAATAGTGTGGATTTACCAGCATTGGTATAACCAACAAGCGATATCGTTGGTACATCTGATTTTTGGCGACGGGCTCGACCTTGTGCGCGTGTCTGTCTGACTTTCTCAATTTTACTTTTAAGCTGCATAACGCGTACTTGTAGCAAGCGACGATCCGTCTCAAGCTGAGTCTCACCTGGTCCACGCAGACCAATACCGCCTTTTTGACGCTCCAAATGCGTCCAACCTCGAACCAAACGCGTCGATAAATGATTCAGCTGTGCTAGCTCCACTTGTAGCTTACCCTCATAAGTACGGGCGCGCTGAGCAAAAATATCTAAAATCAAACCTGTACGATCAAGCACCCGACATTTTACCAATGCTTCAATATTACGCTCTTGTGAAGGCGATAAGTTATGGTTGAACAGTACGATATCGGCATCATGCTCGCGTACCAATTCTGCTATCTCTTCTGCTTTACCGCTGCCGACGAAATATCTGGCATCAGGACGTGCACGTGAACCAGTTACTAATGCCAAGCGATCTGCACCTGCTGAGTCTGCCAACAGCTCAAATTCACCAAGATCGTCAGGATCCTGAATTTGGCGGATGTCTAAATGTACTATAATGGCGCGTTCGCCACCTTCGTGTCTTTCAAAATAATCCAAAGATTGTCACCTATTTAATAAAGTAGAGATGTCGCTATTATATTAATCTAATAAACGTTTTAACAAACGTCGAAATAGCTTTTATATGACCTTCTATATAAGGTCTGATTGCTTGATGTTAAAGCGTATTGGTCCAATTATCGATATTTTTATGTTACAGAGCAGGTGATTGAATAAAATACCAACAAAAGCACTTCGTAACTCAGTGAACAAATCATCACTGACTGGCTAAATTTTGTTATACTCGCTACGTTTGCTTAAAATATACAATCATATGATTTTAATCACGAGGGATACAGATGAGCCAATCCAAGTCAGGCTTTTCACTCAGACAGCAGTTTGGTCGCGGTAAAAAAATCGCTGGTATGACAACAACGATCGCAGGAGGGCTAAGAACAGCCCAACGTATCGGTGCTTTTAGACAGCCACCACGTGAGAGATTGCCGCGCTATATTCAGACCTTTTGTCGTAAGATGGCAGGATCTTTTGGCGTAAAAGTTGTTGCGGTTGAACGAGTAGAGCAGCATCATGGCTTATGGGTATCTAACCATGTGTCATGGATGGATATTCCGGTTGTAGGGACACTGAGCCCAGCCTTTTTCTTATCCAAAGCTGAGATCGGTGAGTGGCCAGTATTTGGTAAGTTGGCTCATGCGGCAGGTACGGTGTTTATTGAGCGTGGTTCCGGTGATGCAGGCTCGGTTGCGGAGCAAATTGCTGATTTTCTAAAAAAAGGCTATTCCGTCATATTTTTTCCAGAGGCAACCACCACTGATGGCAAAAAAATCAAGCGTATTCATGGTAAATTGCTGCAAGCGGCGATAGACGCTGATGTACCAGTTCGTCCTCTAGTGATTACTTATGTCAATAAAGACGGTACATTGAGCAAAGAGTTACCTTATTACGGTAAGCTGACGATGAAAGACAGCCTCAAAAAAGTACTTGATAGCAAAGACATTACCGCATATGTATTACCGCTTGAACCGATAGATCCAAAAGGATTGAATAAGAGTGAGATAACCAATATCTTGCAAGCACGTATGCAAGAAGGTTTGACTGAGTTGCATAATCGAGTACTGACTAAAACAGCCCTAGAGCAATTGGCTGAAGAAAAAGCCTCTAAAGCATAAAACTTTGAGATAAGTAAGAGATGCTCAGAGTGTTAGATGGCTATTCATAAAAAGGCGCCAATCGCAATGATTATTCTTGCGATTGGTGCTTTTTCTTTTAGAAAGCTGTCGTCGGTTGATAATTTAATCAGTCGATAGTTTAAGGTGAAGGGTTTGGGTGCTGGGTATGTACGGCCTCAATGGCTTCTAATACATCTGCCGTTAGATCTACATTGACACTGTCGATATTAGATTTGAGCTGTTCTAACGAGGTGGCTCCAATGATATTACTGGTGACAAAATGACGAGAGTTTACAAAAGCCAATGCCATTTGAGCCATATCTAAACCTGCATCAGCAGCAATCTTGGCGTATTGAGCGGTGGCTGAGATGGCCTCTTCATTGGTATAGCGGGCAAAGCGATCATACATGGTTAGACGTGCGCCTGCTGGGCGTTTACCATCAAGATACTTACCTGACAGCACACCAAAACCGAGGGGTGAGTAAGCAAGTAGGCCTACGTTCTCACGATGGGCAATCTCTGCCATATTGATTTCATACAAGCGGTTCAATAGGCTATAAGGGTTTTGTACAGTGACAGGTGCAATTAAACCATTTTTATCCGCTTCCCACAGATAGCGCATGAGCCCCCATGCCGTATCGTTCGATAGACCATAAGAGCGAATGCGGCCTTTTTTAATCTCATCGTTCAATGCTTGAATGGTCTCTAAAAAAGGCGTCAAATCCTCTAGAGGTTGCGCTGCCATCTCTTCGGTATAACCAAGCTGGCTAAAAAAGTTGGTTTGGCGTTCAGGCCAATGCAGCTGATAAATATCGATATGGTCTGTTTGTAGACGCTTAAGATTGTCATCAATGGCGCCACTGATATGCTTCGCGTTGAAACGCGTCTGCCCATCACGCAAAAACCCCATTGGTGATATTTTGCTGGCAAGAATGACTTTGTTACGCTGTTTGGTTTTATTAAACCAAGTGCCCATAAAACGCTCTGTGTCACCTTGTTTGTCTTTATCTGGTGGCGACGGATACATCTCTGCCGTATCCCAAAAGTTCACACCCTCAGAGAGTGCCATATCCATTTGTTCATGTGCTTCAGACTCAGTATTTTGCTGCCCCCACGTCATCGTCCCTAGACAAATCTTGGAAACTTGTTCGTCGAGTTGTGGCAGTTTTTGATATTGCATATTGTGTCCTTATTATTGTACTAGACTTCTTGTATTAGACGAGCTGTATACCAGTCACACCAGGTGGTGTCACTTTAAATACTTTTACTTTAAACAGTAGTGATTGCCCAGCGAGCGGGTGATTGAAGTCTACTTCGACTTGGTCATCATCGATGGCACTAATCGTTCCGGGCAAGGTGTTTTTGCCTTTGTCTTCAAACTCAACCATCATGCCAATCTCTGGGTTGTCCGCGATTAGCGCAAACTGAGTACGGCTAAAATGTTGGATATTGTCAGGATTCCATTCCCCAAAAGCCTGTTCTGGCTCAAGATGGGCAGTGCGAGTGTCCCCTGCACGTAGGTTCATTAATACTTGCTCAAAGCCTGGCAACAAGCTCTCATCGCCAATTGTTAAGCTTACCGGTGTATCGCGACTAAAAGTAGAGTCAATCACCGTACCGTTTTCTAGTGATACTTCAAAATGCAGTTTTACTAGGCTACCGTGTGTGATACGGGTGTCTTCATTGGGATTGATAAATTGTGAGTCGGTCATAGTCAAAGGCCATTCGTTGCGAAATTGGGATGTTAAATCAAAAAATAATATAAGAAATGATAAGTCATCTGACAGCGTATGTAAGCGTAAAAAATGTAACGCAAATAGTGTACTATAGTCGGCTCAGGAAGGTTCATATCAGGACAGTTCATATATAGTCAATCCACTATGAAATAAATACAGCGATACGGGTTACATTTTGCGCAGCTTCTGTCTGCGTAGGCACAGCAAGCAAGAAAAATGTAGCCCATATCTAGTGGTTGTGCCTCTTTTATTTAGGGCTGACTATACTAGACAGGCGATTGAAATACTACAACTCATCGGCTGAGCAAGTATGAAAGCGTATCTGACTTATATGAGGTTGATTACGTATTTAGCGAATTTAAGAGAGAGTGGGCATATCGATGGCTAGTAAACAGCAGGGGCAAGTTAAAAAATGGCAAGACGATAAAGGTTTTGGCTTTATTGAAACAGAGAATGGTGACTCATTATTTTTTCATATCAATGAGTTCAAAGCGCGTCGTCGTCCGGATGTCGGTGAGCAAGTGGTTTTTACACTTGGTCGAGACAATCAAGGGCGAATGCAAGCAAAAGATGTGCAAGAGCTCAAATTTGTCCAACAGAAAATGGCAAAAAAGAATCAACAAATACGTCAGCGTAACCATAAGCGAAGCGCGCAAGCAGAGTTTGAAGCAGGACAAAAGAAAAGGTTGTTTTTAGGTGCTGGGTTTTATGGTGTCTTAATCCTATTGGTAGTCATGGATAAACTGAATTGGCTAGTAGTCGGTTGGTATGCCGCGTTGGGTGTTATCACTTATACAATGTATGCCAAAGACAAAGCAGCAGCACAGAATGGTGACTGGCGTACGCCTGAGTCTACGCTGCACTTATTAAGTATATTAGGTGGCTGGGTAGGAGCATTGATTGCACAGACGTATCTACGCCATAAATCACAAAAGCCTGAGTTTCGTGTGACCTATTATTTGACCGTTGTTATTAATATGGCGGGGTTGTTGTTTGTGTTAGCGGGTGGTGGGTTGGAGGCTTTAAAAGGTTTGCTAGATTCTTTAATTTAGGAGTATTTGTTTATAGTTAACGGTAAAGTTTTGACACCCATATCTAAAATAAAATTTGAAAAGCCATAGGTCTTTAAGTGGCTTGTAAAAATGTTCTAGGTATCATAACTTCTACTTAATCTAAAATATTTTTATGGATGATTTTCAATATTTTTATTAGCTAACTGTTTTATTGCAGTAGATAGTTCTGAATAAGTAGCAATTATTGGGTTAAGTCGAAGTAAACTAGAGAGTACAATAGTTTTTTTGGTTCCAAGAGACTGAGTTAGCGCATCTGAAGACAAGATATAAAATTGCCATTGGTGGGAGTTTCCCAAACTCTGTGTAACTGCTTATAATCCACTAACAGGAGAATAAGC
>NZ_RRYV01000152.1 GCF_014861395.1 Psychrobacter sp. FME13
CTTCTATGTCAATTATGGCTATGTCTGATGCCAGCATACTTTTTAGAACACCACCAATAATTTTATCAAATTGTTGAAAAAAATAGTGTAATAGTCTGCGTGTAACTGCTTTATAAGTAATGCTGGTTTTTAAGATGCTAAGACAAAGTATGGAGACTGTTCTAAGATAGCTTCGTAGATTGTGTTCACCTTAAAAGAAAATAAACTAGAATACAAATGTCAAACTGTTACATAGCGGCGTCATTGACTGGATTGGTTGAATGCTATGATTAAAATGACGTATTTTCAATCAGAGGATGATTTTAACTATGAGTAAAAAAAAGAGTAAATCTGATTCAGTAGTCCCAGAGCCAGTCAACGCACAATTTAGTGATGAAATGGTCGAGCAGCGTTTAACGCCCAACCCACTCAGCCAGTTCTCTATGGATGAAGATGGGCTGAGATTAGCATTAGTTACAGCCCAGTATGCTCTGCGTGCAACACGGCAACGAACACCGAAAACCACCAATAAACCTACAGGACTGTTGGTGTTAGTCAATGGTATGGAGCAGGCAGGTAAAGGAACTGCGGTTAAGCAACTGCGGCAATGGGTCGATCCTAGACTGTTAAAGGTTGAGGCGACCATTGGCTCTTGTCCATTAACCCATCAACCAATGTGGCAAGCGTATACCAAATCCATGCCACGTCATGGTGATGTTATGGTTTATTTTGGCAATTGGTACGCTGACTTACTCTACAACGCCATGCGTCTGGCAATGTCAGATGACAAAGACGATACTGAGTCAGTAAATCATAGCGTATTTCCTATTGCGACATGGCAAGCATATTTAGAACAGCAACTGGCTAAGCTACAAGTGTTTGAACAAGATCTTATTGCTAATCAAACAAGGCTGCTAAAGTGCTGGTTTCATGTTGATATCGAAACATTACAATCGCGGCTTCATGACAAAAAGGCGGATCCACATTTTTTGTATCAAATTGACTGGAACAGCCAAAAAGTTATCGAAAAGTTTAACGAAGTAGCAGCGACGTTATTGCGCCAGCAAGACGACTGGATCATCATTGACGGTGATGATAAATCACAAGCGGCAGATCATTTTTGTCATGAAGTGCTGCATGCAATGCAGACAGCATTAGTAAGTAGTGCCGTCAATGTAGATAAAACAGATGAAGAACAAGTATTTGAATCTGTAAAAATACCTAAGCAGTTGACGAATATAAAAGAAGAGGATATAGATAAGTCTGACTATCGTAAGTTGTTGGCAGAGAAGCAAGCTTGTCTCGCTGAGTTATTGCGCGCCCGCAAAGGTCGTCACGTTGTATTTGCTTTTGAGGGTATGGACGCTGCTGGCAAGGGCGGGGCAATCAAAAGGTTGGTAGCGCCGCTTGACCCACGTGAATACCAAATTTATAACATTAGTGCACCGATGCTGTACGAATTGCAGCATCCTTATTTATGGCGTTTTTGGACAAAGCTTCCTGATGAGCAGACCGACCGAATCAGTCGTATCGCTATCTTTGATCGCACTTGGTATGGGCGGGTGTTGGTTGAGCGTGTCGAAGGGTTTGCGACCAGTGATGAGTGGCAACGCGCTTATGATGAAATCAATCGCTTTGAGGCAGACTTGACCGATTCAGGAGCGATCGTCATCAAGTACTGGCTGGCGATTGATAAAAAAGAGCAGTTGAAACGTTTTGAGGGGCGCCAAGAAACACCGCATAAGCAGTTTAAGCTGACCGACGATGACTGGCGTAATCGTGATAAATGGTCGGACTATGTACAGGCTGCAGCGGATATGCTGGCACGCACTGATAGTAAAAATGCACCTTGGTGTGTCATCGCTACTAACGAAAAGCGTCAAGCGCGTTTGGATGTGCTGGATCATGCTATTGAGCAATTATCGGCAAGGTACGACAGTTAACCTTTGATTATATTGAGTGACTGAAACTCTTTATTTATAATTTTAATGTTTATACAAAAATAGTATAATAATACGATAAGTCACTGAAAAGTGATGTTAATTGAATATGACCTTGGCAGTTACAAATCTCGCAATATCATCATGCATTATGCGCTTATATTTAATATAATAGGCGCCTAATGTTTTCTGCTATACATCATATGCTATAGCAAATAGGGCGTTATAGTTGTTCTATGCGTCCTAGTGTTACTATGGCCACAATAAAACTTCAAAGCCGCAAGATGCTGTAATCAGACGATTTAGCAATATTACTTGCGGCTTTGTGACATGTTAAGAGACGTGTTTTACCTAAAATTAGTTTGTAATTTTAAATCAAGTAAAACCCGTCAATGAGATAGAACATGCATCAGCAGTCAATCGCTTCAGGCCAATGTATCAGCCGTACTATCGAAAATATCGTTGCTTAAGTCATTACTTAAATCACTAATTAGATCGCTACTTATCGAGTACATCACGCGTTTTATAGACGTTACCACAATGCTAAATAGTATAGTTATAGTAGTATTTAGCATTACAGTGCAATGTTATTAACCGCATATAATTTCAATCAGCTTACGCAGGACGTATTAACGTATGGGTATTAGCAGTAGTTCTACAGAGTCAGTCAAATCAGTCGGCTCTATGAGAATAAATATATTTTTTGCCATTGTACTGATTGCGATGACCGCCTATTTTACGTGGTGGGGTCTAGATTACACAATGCATCAACAAACGACGCTATTTATTGTAGCAACCGCTTTTGGTGTCTTTATGGCATTCAATATTGGTGGGAATGATGTCGCCAACTCCTTTGGTACCTCGGTAGGTGCCGGCACATTAACCATTCCTCAAGCATTGGGTATTGCTGCAATATTTGAAGTGTCAGGTGCTGTACTGGCAGGTGGCGAAGTTACTGATACGATCAGAAAAGGCATCGTTGACCTAGATGGTCTAACGGTGACACCTAATCAATTTATTTATGTCATGCTCTCAGCTTTAATCGCTGCTGCATTTTGGTTATTGTTTGCCACCAAAAAAGGCTTACCGGTTTCGACCACGCACTCCATTATCGGTGGCGTTGTTGGTAGCTCTATCGTACTGGGTATCACATTGGGTGGTACGGAAATGGCTTTATCAACAGTGAGTTGGGGAACTGTTGGTACGATCGCTATTTCTTGGGTGCTATCACCGTTGCTAGGTGGTGTATTATCCTACCTGTTATACGGACAGATTAAGAAAAATATCATCGAGTATAATGATCGAACAGAGGCACATCTTGCGATTCTTAAAGGCAATAAAAAAACCTTAAAGCAAAACCATAAAGAGTTTTTGGAAGGTCTAACAGAATCAGAGCAGCTGGCTTATACATCGGCCATGCTACGTGATCAAGAAATCTATAAAGATGATGATTGCGTGATAGAAGATCTAGAGACAGATTATTACAAACAGCTTTATGAGATTGAGAACGAGCGTACCAACCTTGATACGCTAAAAGCACTTAAGCAGTGGGTGCCGCTTATTGCAGCAGCTGGTGGTGCCGTCATGACATCGCTGGTTGTATTCAAAGGCCTTAAAAACGTCAACAGTAATATGACGACGCTACAGGGCTTCTTGATCATGGGAATGATAGCGGCGCTAGTATGGCTTGCGACCTTTATCTATACCAAAAGTATCCGTGGTAAGCATAAAGAGGATTTGACCAAAGCAACCTTTATTATGTTTAGTTGGATGCAAGTCTTTACCGCATCGGCTTTTGCTTTTAGTCATGGGTCGAATGATATTGCCAATGCAGTTGGTCCTTTTGCCGCGATTATGGATGTGATTCGTACCAATAGTATTGCTACCGAGGCGGCAGTACCACCAGCGGTCATGCTGACTTTTGGGGTTTCACTTATTGTTGGTCTTTGGTTCATCGGTAAAGAAGTCATTCAGACGGTAGGAACCAATTTGGCCAAAATGCACCCTGCTTCTGGCTTTTCAGCAGAACTGGCTGCAGCAGCTGTTGTTATGGTAGCCTCGACGATGGGATTACCTGTATCAAGTACACATACTTTAGTCGGTGCGGTATTGGGTATCGGTATCGTCAATAGAGACACCAATTGGAAGCTGATGAAACCGATTGGTTTGGCGTGGGTTGTGACGCTTCCTGCAGCGGCAAGTATGTCGGCTATCAGTTATTTCGTATTGAGTAATATTTTTTAATACTCGTATTGAAGATAAGTTGTAGTTAGTAAGTATAACAAGTTGGTTGAAAAAAATGCTTATCAGCATCATGCTGATAAGCATTTTTTATATGATGGAGCATCCTAAATGAGTGTTTAATCAGTACCAAACTGTTGGCGTTTTTTAGCAAAGAATCTGTCTAAGCGATCCATTGCATCTTCTAAGTCATGTAAATTGGGCAGAAACACTAAGCGGAAGTGATCCGGTTTGTCCCAATTGAACCCCGTCCCTTGTACCATTAGAACGTTTTCATCAATCAGTAGGTCCATCATAAAATTCATGTCATCCGTAATAGGGTAAACTTCAGGGTCCATCTTTGGAAAACAATAAAACGCGCCTTGTGGCATCGTACATGAAATGCCTTTAATTGCATTAAGTCGCGATACGGCCATTTCGCGCTGCTTATACAAGCGACCTGTTTTAGATGTCAAATCTTTCATACTTTGGTGGCCACCCATCGCTGTTTGGATAGCGTATTGCCCTTGAACGTTAGAGCATAAGCGCATAGAGGCTAGCATATCCAGACCCTCTATAAAGTCAGCAGCGTGTTGCTTGCGACCTGAGACCATCATCCAACCTGCACGGAACCCCGCGATACGATGCGACTTTGACAAACCGTTGTACGATAGAACCAGTACGTCATCCGTCAAAGTACTCATTGGTGTGTGTAGAGTGTCATCATAGAGAATACGGTCATAAATCTCATCCGCCATGATGATTAAATCATGCTCTTTAGCAACCTCTATAATCTGTAATAGGAGCTCGTTGCTATAAAGCGCACCAGTTGGGTTATTAGGGTTGATAACCACGATGCCTTTTGTCTTACTGGTAATTTTTGATTTGATATCTTCTATATCAGGGTGCCAGTTGTCGTCTTCATTACAGCGATAGTGTACAGCCGTACCACCAGATAGATTAGCGGCCGCTGTCCAAAGCGGGTAATCTGGCATTGGAATGAGTACCTCATCACCATCGTTCATTAATGCTTGCATAGTCATGACAATCAGCTCAGAGACACCATTACCTAAATATACATCACGGACATCAACTGCCGATAGCAGCCCTTTTGATTGATAATATTGCAGTACTGCTTTACGCGCAGAAAAGATCCCTTGTGAGTCTGAATACCCAATGGCGTCTGGCAAATTCATCGCCACATCACGCAAAATCTCATGCGGTGCTTCTAGACCGAATGGTGCTGGGTTGCCGACATTCAGCTTTAATATACGTTTGCCCTCCGCCTCCATTTTATTTGCAGTCTGTAGTAGTGGGCCGCGAATGTCGTAGCAGACATTTTGTAATTTATCAGATTTTTTAATGGTATTCATAGAGGGATCACTCATAGGGCTATTTGGTGAGTTTGTGTTGACTGAGCTTGGCTTGCTCTCACTTGATTTGTCAGGTTGTGTATGTTTAGGAGGCGTAGTATCTAAATCATCGTTCTTATTTGATACACTGGCTGTCGTATTTGTAGTGGTGCTTGTTTGGTTTTGAAGCTCACCGCGCAGCAAGTAGCCTTCGCTACAGCCTAAAATACGTGCTAGCGTGGGTAATTTAGACGAGACGATACCATTGGTGCCACGCTCCCAATTAGAGATAGCACCGCGACTGACCTTTGCGCCTGCTGCCGTCATCGCTTGTGCTAATTGCTCCGCAGTAAATCCTTTATCACGGCGCAGCTGCACCAGTCGTTCGGCTTGTGTACCTTTATTTTTCTCGCTAGCCATAATCAGTTAAGCCTTTATTTATCAATAGGTTTGTCATAAGTAGATTACTTTAATTCAATAATAATACTTATATCCTAATGCAAGATATTATTGCATAAATAACTGCTATGCAAGTTATTTTAAAAAAGTTATAACAATGAAAGTAAATCTTGCATTTATAAGCGTATGAAGTGGTTCCCTGCTGAAATACCATATAATTACCCATTACCCATTACCCATTACCCATTACCCATTACTAATTGCTTTGCCAATACAATATTATTGTGATGTATGTCTTGAATATTGGGTTGATCATCAATAGATAGGGCACATCGTTATTTATAATAATATGGCGATAAAACTTGATTAGTAGCCAAATAGAAAATCGGACAATACCTATTTAAGTAAGGACAAACTATGCAAGACAATCAACTTAGCAAAGCAGAAATTAGCCAATTAACCAAAGCTGATTGGAAAGAACGCTTGAGTGCTGATGAATACCATGTAATGCGCGAGAAGGGCACAGAACGCCCATTCACAGGTGTCTATAATGATGCAGATGATGAAGGTATTTATCGCTGCAAAGGGTGCGGCGCTAGCTTGTTTGACTCAAGCAGTAAATTCAATGCTGGTTGCGGTTGGCCAAGTTTTGACCAAGGAGTCGATAACAGCGCTATTGATGAGCACGTCGATAACTCATTGGGCATGACTCGCACAGAGGTGACTTGTAGTAACTGCGGGGCGCACCTAGGTCATGTGTTCCCTGATGGACCTAGCGAGACGACAGGGATGCGCTATTGCATAAACTCAGTCTCTATCGATTTGGACAAATCTGAAAAATAGCAGCGAGCATAATAATTGAAAATACAGATAACAGATTAGATGCTATCAACTCCCAGAAGCACGAATGTCTATATCAAAATTATACAACCTACGATACGTAGTGGCAGATAGTTAGCACAGTGAGTAAAGGCATGTACTTGCTTTTTACTTAATTTTGAGAATGATATAAGCTTAGCAGTATAAAAAGGAAGCGCACGACGCTTCCTTTTTGATAATAGGCGCCATATTTATGCTGTTGCACAATTAGCAGTAACTGTGAGAAAGTAACTGTGAGAAGTCAGTTATGATAAAGCAGTTATGAAAAAGCTACTGTGATGCAGAATAGTCATGGTTAGAGAGTATTAAAATAACTGGTGGTGTGTCAGAAAGTATGCTGAAGAAATAAAGGAGGGTGACAGCCAAAGCAAGATGATATATTTGAGGTTATGAAGACACAAATAGATATCAGCTGCCCCGACTGTCACAGTCCCAGTTTAAAGAAAAACGGCATAAAAAGCTATGGCAAGCAGAACTACCAATGCAAGGACTGCAAACGTCAATTCATTGGTGACCATGCCTTAACTTATAAGGGCTGTCACTCTAAAATAGAAGACATCATACGGCTAATGACGGTGAGAGGTTGCGGTGTTAGAGACATAGCTATTATAGCCTCAGTCAGTATCGGTAAAGTATTGGGCACCA
>NZ_RRYV01000153.1 GCF_014861395.1 Psychrobacter sp. FME13
ATAACAATTGAATTTGTTAATTATTTTATAACATTTTTAAGTAGGATTGACTATAGCTAAATAAACTTATAATAACTCGTGTACATTGTCCTTCAACTGCTTAAGCACTTTTTGGTACTCATTATCACCGATTTCAATGGTACTCAAGCGACCATAGCGTAACTGGCGGTAGTCTTGCCTAATTTGCATAATTTTTTCTTGGATAACGTCAGGGTGATCACTGTCCGTTAATGTACTAGCAGTACTGATCTTAGCTTCATTACTGACCTTAGCTGCATTATTGACATCTGTATCATTGCGACTATCAATAGCGCTGGCCAAGCGCTCAAGCCATGCCAGCTGACCTTCGTTATCGGTGCGAGCTAATGACTTATCTTGCTTAGCTATACGCTGTGACAGCTGAACCAGTGGCAAATCTGCTGGATGCCAGCGTTTTCGGCGACGATACCAGATGATAAATACCAAAACAGCCATGACCGTAATAGCACTCGCTGCCAACCAGACAATCTGCTGCATGATAGAGCTGATATTGAACCACTTAAGTAGCGAGTTAGATTGCTTATCCTGATCGTAGCCAACGACGTCTTTTTGCCAATAATAGCTGGCTTGATCTGAGAAACGACGTAAGGCTTGTAGCATTTGATACTGTTGATAGTTGATCTGTGCACCAGCGCCATCACCAAACATTGCTGCGCCCTGTGACTGTGTTAGCGCATCCATACCTTGCTCCACACGCTCAGGAGCGACAAAGGCAGTGGGATCGACACGTACCCAGCCTTGACCTTCAAGCCAAACCTCAGTCCACGCATGCGCATCCATCTGCCGAACTTCCCAAACATCACCGCCTCGACTCGGCTCACCACCTTGATAGCCTGCTACGACTCGTGCAGGAATACCCGCTGCGCGCATCATAAAAGTAAAGCTCGATGAGTAATGCTCACAAAATCCTGCTTTAGTATCAAACAAAAACTCATCAATACGGTTATTATTTAGCCGCGGCGGCGATAGCGTATAGCGAAAGTCTGTTCGATTAATCCAGCGCTCAATAGCTGCCATATAACGTACAGGGTCAGAGCCTGACTGTGCAAATAACTGCTTGGCCAGTGCTCGTGTTTGTGGATTGCCCTCACTTGGCAATGCTAAATTTCGACGCCTTAAATTATCACTAAGGACAGGGTCGATACGCATCGACGGAAACTGCAATACGTTATAGCGTAGCTGCTGCGTGACAGGCTGGTTATTTAATAACGTAAAATTTGAGGTGGTACTGATATTTGGTTGACTGGTAAACGGGTAATCAAGTCCAAACAGCCAGTTTTGCTGCGTGGGTTCTAAAATAACTTGATAAGTGCTCGGTGCTACTTGCTCAGCTTCAGGAACGGTAGCAAATACATTTTCAATCCAAGTAGGTCTTTGCGACACTGCTTGCCACTGTCGCTGCTGGGGGCTAGGACGCCACGTCACTCCATCAAAATCACTAAATACCAAACCACGCCAATAGAGCTGCTGCTGTGGTGGGCGGTTATTTTTAAACTCTACCCGAAATGCTAGCTCAGTTGACTGTCCTAAGTTAGCAAAGTCGCCAGGTGACATACTGTCGGAGACACCCGTGATTGCTTGCTGACCTGAGAGCTGAACGGACCATAGCGGCGGTAAGCGTGGAAAAAACAAAAACAACACTACCAATAACGGTAGCGCACCAACACCCAGCACACCCAAAGTACGCAGACGTCCATCACCACGAGCATTGCCATCATCATTTAATGCAATGAAAGCGAGCAACACGATAACCGCACCAATCACAACCTCTAAAGTCGTAAACAGCCCTTGATCCATCAAAAACAATGCAGCCAATACAAACAGTGATAAGTTCAACACCACATAGGCATCGCGGCGCTTATACAACTCCCAAAGCTTGCTAATGAGGCATAGCACTAAAAATGCCACACCCATATCTAACCCAAATGCCGTATTATAAGTCAACCACAAGCCAGCCAGACCTAATAAAAACCCAAGCATCTGCATGCCTTGATAAACACGCTTTAAACGGGCTATTTTTTTGAAGCGCGCTTTCACTTGTGGTAGCTGAGCGCTAATACTCACCACTGCAAAACCTATTAACCATAAAGGCAAGTGTGCAGCGTGCGGTAGAATGACAACCACTTGAGCAATGATGACCCAATAATACGCTGGTAGCGCAAATAATTTGCGGTGCCATTTACTATTACGGTTCAGCGCACTATCAGCGGTGGCGTTATGACCTTGTGCTAACTGCTCAAAGCTCGCAGAATTTACTGCCTCTATTGTGGCAGTGCTAGCAGATTGGTTGTCAGAAAAAACGGGAGAGTGACTCATGGTGCTTTCGCCAGCCTTAGCAAGCAAGCTTGCGCAAAGCCATCACCTTCACCCACCATTGCAGCAGACGGCATATCACTAGGTAAGCGCATATTAAATGGCACGCCAAGCTGGCCTAGTGTGACCACACCATAAGCCAATTGCGCCAGCTTTTGCTCATGCTGGGCGGCAGGCATGTCAGCATAATCTAGCGTTTGCTCATGACCGACAGGATCGGCGAAATGCTTGGTAAGCATGCCCTGACCTCGTGCCACATGTCCCCAAGACACGCGCGCCAACGACTCACCTTCTACATAATTATCGAGTCGCTCAAAATCATCTTGACCTTGCCGATGCTGTCCACCTACCGGTAAATCCTCTGCACTTGCGACAGCATACTGCGCTTGCCAGTCGAAAGCTTCTGGCTTTGGATACACCCAAGCTGTACGGGCAAAGTAGACATAAGACCATGCTCGCATGATACCTAAAGGATAAACGGTTTTTATTTTTAGACGTGGTAATTCAAGCTGGCCACGAGCATTGGTTTGAACAGGAAGTCGAATAATTTGCTCACCTTGCAGTCTAGCGACCAGTACAGAATGTTGACTATCGGCGTGCTTTTTCTTTTGGTTATCAAGCGACTCAAAATCAAATAACAGCTGTCGTCTTGGTTGGCGGCTCTCACTACGCAGTTGTAAAGTCACCCACGCAGGTGCGCCGGCCTCTACCATTGTTACCTCTAGGAGTTGCAGCTTTAGGCCTGAAATATGGGCAAACGTTACATGAAAGCTGATAAGCCAAACACTCACCAAATAAAAGCACAATCCTAGCACCAAATTATTGCCATAATTGATACCAGCGATAAAGGTGATCACTAGCAATACTAAAAACAGCATGCCTTCACGGCTAAAGAAGATGTATACGTTGCGCAAATTCAGAGTAGCACTATCGCTTTTAGGTGCGCGCGATGCAAACCAGCGACTTAATGCTGAGGTAATTGGTACGGTTAAGGCTTTTGGCAAAAGACTCATGACTACCCTATCCTTACCATTAATTGATAAGCTGACTGATCACTGTTTTGAAGTGTTCCACTATTAAATAATATTTTTAAATGACGACAGGCACTGATGCTAAGATTCGTTGGGCAATGGTTTGCGGTGAGCTCCCACCTGTCACATGAGCAGGTATAAAACGCTGACCGAGTCGATGGTCCGTTACAGCAGCAAACACGGCTTGGATGTCTTCAGGCGTGATCTCCATATGCCCTGACACATAAGCATGAGCCTGTGCCGCACGTTGTAATGACAGCACGCCACGCGGTGACAAACCATGATACTCTTGGCTCGCGCGAGTTTTTGCGACCAGTCTTTGTAGATAGTCCAGCACCACATCTGCGACATAGACTTGCTTGACGCCTTGTTGAGCGAGCAAAACGGCATCGGCATCGAGCACAGCCGATAAACTTTGTAGCAACTCACGACGATTCTGGCCTTTTAAAAGTTCACGCTCTGCCGCAGGTGACGGATAACCCAACGACAAACATAATAAGAATCTATCAAGCTGCGACTCAGGAAGCGGATAGACACCAGCTTGCTGCAATGGGTTTTGAGTCGCAATCACAAAAAACGGCTGCGGTAAACGATGAGTCTGCCCATCTTGACTAACCTGCCGCTCTTCCATCGCTTCTAATAACGCGCTTTGCGTCTTAGGACTAGAGCGATTGATCTCATCAGCGAGCAATAGCTGAGTAAAAATAGGACCATGGCGAAATTCAAACTGCTGCTTACTTTGATCATAGATACTCATTCCCAAAATATCTGCAGGCAGCATATCATTGGTAAATTGTACCCGATTAAAACTCAGCCCTAACAACTGCGCCAGCCCTTGTGCTAAGGTAGTTTTACCCATACCTGGCAGATCCTGCAGTAGTAAATGCCCACCTGCTAATATGCCACTGAGTGCGAGCTTCACCACTTGCGGCTTGTCGAGCACAATTTGATTCAGTTGCACCATTAACTGTTCAATTTTTTGCTGATTATGGCGATAGTCCGTCGTTTCATGCGTCATAGGAAGTCATTGGCTCGTTTTTTATGGCAATAGTAGTTATAACGTCGTTACAACATCAAATTTTACTTTTTATCATCATCCACTGCTGGTAATGGCGCACGAAGTGTTGATAAATAAGCAATCACATCAGCGCGTTCTTTAGCATCCGGCATTGGATTAGATAACATCTTTGAACCTGTCATCGCTTTTTCGGCATCAGCAATATAAGGGTCAAGTGTCTCAGCATCCCAGACCCAACCTGACTGTTTTAACCCTTCGCTATAAGTGTAATCGTTTAGCGTAGCAGCCGGTGCACCATAGATATTCATCAACTGTGGACCTTTTTTATTGAGTCCGGCATTGAGCCGATGGCATTGGCCACAGGCATCTTGGTAGATAATAGCACCATTATCCGCATCGCCTGCGGTATATAATGGTAAGGTTACAGGATCGCGGTGGTCAGGTGGTGGGCTATGCTTACAGGCACTGAGCGATAAAACAGCGACGAGAATACCACCTATTTGATATTTACTAATAATAGACATGTTTGGTAATCTTTGGTTAGAGAATATCAGCCGTATATAAACAACATAAATAAATACTGGCAAAAAGACAGCATTATTTGTCAGCTTATACACCAACAAATAATGCTTAAATGACAAATACCACAAAAGACATTATGGCATATTAAGTCGCAACATTTATCGTACTACTAGGCTCTTCTAAGTAATAACCTTGTAGATAGCGCGCACCCACACTCCAAGCAACAGACATCGTTGCAGCATCTTCGATATAAGGCATTAGCACATCAACATTGACTTCATTGGTTCGTCTAATAAGTGACTTCACCGTATCTAAGTTATCTGATGAGTCAATATCCTCCACATAGCTACGCGGCAAACGTGCCAAATCTGGCTGCACAAAACTAGCAATTTCTATAGATTTGGCAGAAGAGCCAAAATTATTGATACCTAGCTGACAACTGATCTTACTAAGCGCTGCAAACTGAGTTTTCGCGATGGTCAAATGATCTGAGATGTCTTTTTCATTAAACTGTAAGGTAAGTACACCTGCTGCACCGCCCACCGCTTTTATCAATTGGCTAGCAACACTAGGTAGTTTTTTATCAATCAATGACGCGCTTGTTAACTGTACCAACAGCCTAGCTTCAGGGTGCGTTTTACGTACATCATTTATTTTTTTACAGGCATTAATTAGCACCCAGCGATCTATCTTCTCTAGCAAATTATGCGTTTTGGCAACTGCCATGAATTGATCAGGAGTCAACACCGTATTCTCAGCATCGGCTAATGGTAAGCATAGATAGACCTCAAAGAAATCACTGCGATCATTATCAATATCATATATTGGCTGAAACGATAGCTCAAAACGATTGTTGGCGATGGCATCAACTAATGACTCCGCCAATGCGTTATCATCACTATTGGCATGTTCGCTTGGATCGTATAAATGGTAAGTGTCGCCATGATTAGATGTTTCAATCATAATCTGGTTGATGGCATCCATCGCACGCTCGAGCAATATATTTGGCTCTACCGTATTTTTGTCAATTTTGACAATGCCGATACTGACCGTCGTACTAGTAGTACGTTTCTCCACTTCAATAAGCATACTACTGATGTGCGAACCAATATGCTCAGCCAGTTCTTTAAGCTCTGAGCCGCTCTTGTCTTCTACAAGAATAGTAAATGCGGTATCACTGAAACGGCTAACATGTCCATCTGACACCAACTCATCTAATGCATACGCCACCTGCTTGACAGTAGCATCTATGCCTTGCAAACCTAGACTACTTCTAATTTTACCGATATTATCAAGCTGAACGTATAGTAGACCTGCCGTCAACAAGTCTTGGCGTGCTTGCTGATACACCGCTTCCATTTTTTCTTCAAAGCCGCGGCGATTGCTAATACCTGTTAGACTATCTTTACATTCAGCCGCAGCCAAACGCTCGGCAATTTCGGCGCTGTTACTGTGATCTTGTTGGATGATAACCTGAGTCACTGGCTCACCGTCTAAGGTTGCAGCAGCCAGCTGTAACTTTGCTTCAAAAGTACTACCGTCTGTTCGTATACTTTCAAACTTAAACTCTACTTCTTGACGATTACCTTTAGCAAACTGACGCAAAAACTGCTTAAACCCTTTGACGTTATCGCCACCTGCAATCAGGTCAATAATAGGTACACCAACGACATCATGCATCGAGTCAAAACCAAAAAGCTGAAGATAAGGGTCGTTGGCAAAAATATGGATGCCTTCATCTATATAGGCAACCGCACTTTTAGAGTTTTTAATCAAGACATTGGCACGTTGCTCAGCTTCAGAGAGTACATGTCGTAATGTTTTGAGCTCACGGCGACTGCGTAAGCTATCATGCTGCAAACAAATAGACATGACCACTGCCATTTCTTCGTCTACTTTGAGTGCTTTGACCATTGTACCGCTGATAATATTAGGTAACGCCTCATTATTACGAATTGGCGATGCCATCTTTTCATCCAACAGGCAAATCATAGGGAGATCAATATCTTGCTCTTGGACGATACCCACGACATCTGTGAAATTCATATCATAGGCATTACCAAATACCAAAACATCCCACGACTGTCGTAGCGACTTTAACAGCTCTTCTTTATCATCTAAAAATCCTAAATTCACATCATCATAATAACTACCTAATAAGTGCACAAGGTGCTCAGCGTATAGCTGATCGTCATCGATAACTAACAAATTCAAGATGGATTGAGTACGCATAATCAGCCTTTAAAACATGATCTTATTTTTATATGTTATTTTCGATATCTTACGCACATTCCAAAAGATCAACCTAGTACAGAGTGTACTATGAAGAATAGGATTAGCGATTTGTATAACACGGGTATACTTTTTAGATCGAAATAACATGCTTATTAACCACAGATATTATATAAACGAGAGTAATAATATTTGGTGGTGTTCTAAAAAGTATGCTGGCATCAGACATAGCCATAATTGACATAGAAG
>NZ_RRYV01000154.1 GCF_014861395.1 Psychrobacter sp. FME13
AGTCCTAAGAGCGTCCTGCGGAGCAAAAGCCAAAATGACCAAATTTCAAAAAAAGGAATAAGAATAATGAGTCTATTTGAAGCCTCAAGTTTTGAGAAGTACAAAGAGCTTGCAACCAGTGAACCGATCACGGTTGATCTAACCGCAGACCAACAAGCGGTCATATTAAAGACGAATGACTACGGTTTAAATGCCCTCACCGAGATTGAAGAACGGCTGTTATTAGGCATTATGTTCACCCTAAAAAATGAGATACATCCCTAATGGCAATCTATCACGCCACCACCAAGCCGATCAGTCGTAGCAGTGGCAGAAGTGCCACGGCATCGGCTGCTTATCGTGCTGGTACTGAAATCAAGGACGAGCGAACAGGGCTTACCCATGATTATAGTAAGCGTGGGGGCGTTCTTCTTGCCACTGTTTTTGATAAAGACGATAACGAAATTGATAGAAGCGAGCTGTGGAATTTAGCGGAACAAGCCGAGAAGCGCAAAGATGCTAGAACGGCTAGAGAGTGGATAGTTGCCATTCCTAGTGAATTGATGCCCGAGTATCCAGAACAATTAAGCGATGATGAAAGACGAAGTACTGAGCTACTGACTGATTACCAATTACGAAAAGAGTTTGCGGAGCATAACGCAAAAGATTTTTCAGGAACGCAAACCGCTTTAGATTTTGGAAAGATGCTATCTAAAAAATATGGCGTTGCGGTTGACGTAGCCATTCATGCTCCCGATGAAGAAGGCAGTAATAAAAATTATCATGCTCACATTATGACCACGACAAGAGAAGTCAGCTTGTCAGCTGATGGTCAAGTTGAGTTTGACGACAAAGCGACCATCGAGCTATCAAATACTAAGCGTAAGACGCTAGGGCTAGGCGCAACAAGCATCGAGATAAAAGAGCTTAGGGCAGAATGGGCTAAGATAGCCAACCAAGCCCTAGAGCATAACGGCTTTAATGAACGCATCGACCACCGCAGCTATGCCGAACGTGGCATCGAGCAGCTACCTACGCAAAAACTAGGGTGGAAAGCGTCAGCAATGGAGCGCAGAGGACTGGAAACAGACAGGGGCGACATTAACCGAGCTATCAACGCTGGTAATCTAAAAATAAAGGGTTTAGCGCTAGAAATTCGCATCGACACCAACAAGAGGGAAGAACAAAAACAAGCCTTAGAGTTTCAGCAGGGCATGGACGCACTCAGAGCCAAGCAACAAGCAGCCAAAGCCCTACAAGCTACCGATACCCCACCGTCACCGCCAAAGCCGCAAATAGAGGCTGATATTGCCCCTGTAATTGAAGGGCAGACTGTCAACGAAGCGTTAGATGTGCAGCAAGGCTTTGATAAAATGGTGGCACAGACTGCGGAGAAGATTAGGGCAAAGACCATAGAGCCATACAAGGCTGATATGACAAGGCTTGCGGCTGAACATAAAGCATTAAAAGATAATAATTCATGGCTAGGTAGGGGTAAACGTGAAAAGCAGATGAAAGAGCTAGCTAGTGAGTACAAAGGGATCAAGAGAGATTTTAATGCGACCAAAAAGCGTGATCTTACAATGGATGCTAAAAAAAATATCGAGCATACAGCCCCCCAAGCCCACGCCACGCATGAGCAAGCAAGGGAGACACTGAATTATCACGCATCGTTCAGATATGGGGCTACAGAAGCACAGGCAGGGCGACAGTACACAGGAGAGATAACCGCAGTGACTCGTCTTGGCGTTATGCAGAAGACCCCAACAGGCAGGAATGTTTACCATGACTTAGATAGCTTTGAGGAGTTGCCGAACGTGGGCGATAAAGTAAGGGTGACTTATAACAAGGATAACAAAGCAGAGCTTGTTACAGTAGATAGAGCAGAGTTGACAAGGCAGACACAGCAAGCAGAGCTAGAACGGCAACAGAGCCAAGGTATAGAGATTGATCGCTAAAAGAGACGGTTTTATATTAACCCCACATTCCCATAGAAGCGCTAACCATAAAAGATATCACTGTCATGAAGAGTGATAATAAAACGGACACAATTATGCAAAGAGCTCCAACAGGAGATGCTAAGACAATAACTTTTCTATAGAAGCCGAAATATAATAGAAAGTAAATAGGACTTAGAGCAACAATTATTATTGAAGGGATTAGCCCTATGTAATGGTAGATTGTACCAAACATAATGATGATAAATTCCATAAATTTGATAGCTGATAAACTCCTGTTATGAACGACTATAAATTAGTAAATAAAAAATCTTATAATACTACTTTTTAAACTCGTCAATTACTACTTGATCAACTCTTCCCCATGTATTAGCTCGAAGTAGAACATTAGGACCGCCTAACAGTCCAGATCCACCTCCCTCAGTTAATATATGTATATTACTTCCTTTTAGTATAACTCTTCGCTCAACAACTCCTGGATGTAACTTATGGTTTTCCAAAGTTTCATTTCTAACACCAATTTGATTTCCTGCACTGTCATAAAGGCCAGAAGATTGAATGCTATCCTCTCCCCATGGCCCAGGAATATCTGCGTTAGAAACGTTGTTTCTACCTGGTGAAATAGGTGTTTTTTGTTTTGGATACACGCCTTTTTTGTTTAAGAAATTCACTACGGATTTGATACTGCAATTAGGATCATGTATTGAACATACAGGCGGCGATATATAGTCATAAGCATGATTACCATCTTTAGTGAAATTCACATAGTCATTATTCCCTACAGGTTGTCTTCTATCTTCTATGCCTTGTAATCTAGCTCTCTCTCTCGCTGCAGAAGATCCTGGTATTTCATCTGTGCCATACATGCCAGGGCCTGCCCAAAGTCCACCCTCTTCCAATGCTTGTTCAGTAGACACGTCAACCCAAACCCACAAGTCATCATCAGACATTTCATCTTCAGAATCTTTATCGTCAGAAGCTGCAAGGCTTGCAAACAAACTTTCTGGATCAGATTTAGGAAACTGTATAGGCGCTGGTTGCTCAACGCCCATCACCTCAAAACCAGATTCACAGAACGACTGCTGAACCGCAATGAGCTTAGCACCGCAGCTGGTCACATCACCGGCACGGGCAATCGGTGCGCCATCAATGATAAACGAGGCATCCCCTGTCAAAATAGTCGTCACCTTTTTACATTTCTTACAGATGACTTTATCGCCTTTACGCGATATGGGAATACCGTTGTGAGTCGTGTGTGGTGAGCCACTAATCACCTTACCGCCATGAGTTGTCGTCGCGCCTACGGTGATATAAGCTGCCATAGTATCGTCCTAAATATACCTAAGACATAAATTCTAACATGATAGATGGACATAAGTTTATAAAACGGTGAGTAGTACCACTTATTCACTGAGTGAGGTGCTAGATTTGAACATGGTGCCAATAGCAGGTGACAAAGCAACTGCTAAGTTGTGGGCAGAAGAAATGGGGCTAAAAACGTGGCGTTATGTGAGACTGTAGAACGTAGCAAAAATAAGCCCAAAACATGCGCGTTTAGCACGACATAGAGTGTCATTGTTCGCATAAAGGTAGGTTATGGTAAATGGTTTTGAGGGTGGAAAGTCACCGGCATAAATGAGCCGAAATAGCTAAAAATCTTATCAAACTAAAAAGACCTTCAGGCTACCTGAAGGTCTTTTTTTGTCCTAACAACCTTGAAAGTGCGTCATCAGTTGTTAATGGAACACCCCCTAAATATCTGATTTTAACCGTGGATAATAGTTTTACCTGAACCGCATCATCTAACACGATTTATGGCTAATAACCATAATAAAACCAGACATAGGGAATAGCGCTAAAAACTTAATTCGACGCCTTGCTGATTTCTCACATAACTTAAATTATTAAAGGATTTACACATGAAAAACCTTAAAATACTATCTTTAATTTTAGATATTTTTGCCACAATAGTGGAGATCATATTGCTGATAGATATAACACCGTTTTTATAGAAAAGCACTTTGTATCAGCGGATACAAAGGAGATTATAAGAACGATAAGGAGTATGTATAGCAAGCAGAATGCGAGCATAGTAGACAGCGTGATTTAGGATTTGAACGCTAAAATAGATTCACCTAACCAAAAACATATGATACAATCGTTCTTGTAAAGATTTGGTCTTACATATTCTTTACTAAAAATAATAGAAGGTTAATAAAATGTCTACAAAGAATTTTAATATGCGTTTGGATACTGATACTAAAAAACAGTTAGATAACGTCCTAGCTAGCTATGGATTGACTACGCCTCAAGTTTTTAAGTTATTGGCAAACCAAATTGTTAAAACTCGAAAAGTGCCTTTGTCTTTTGACTGGGTTGAACCTAATATGGAAACTCAGAAGGCTATGCGTGAAGCTCTGAACAGAACAGATTTTACAGAAAGTTATACGCCTGAAGAGCTTCTCAGAACACTATAAGAGCCAAATGATGCGAAAGATAGTTACAGAGAACAAGTTTAAAAGAGATGCAAAAAAGTTAATTACCCATTTGATGACACCTGAATGGGCTGAAGCTATAAATTGCTTATGTAAAGACTTACCCTTACCTGAAAAGTATAGTGACCATGCTCTAGTAGGTGAGTGGAAGGATTTTAGAGACTGTCATATTAAACCTGACGTAGTACTAATATACTTGAAAAAAGATGATGATATTTTACAACTGGTAAGGCTAGGTAGTCATTCAGAACTATTTAGCTAACGCCTTCTACTTATTGGGCCAATACTCGATCTTAAAAGCCACTAGACCAGCACATTTTATCAACTTCGTATTCGTCAATGACGAAATCATCTGGATAATCTTTAAATCCTGGTTTTTCACTTAGAATACTAATGACTTTTTCAGCCTCTTCCTTAGAACTATAAACGCCTAGTAACTTCATTCTTTCAACTAAACCTTCTGCTGAGTGCTCTAGTACATAAACATTTTTCATTTTAACCTCTTTTTTAATTTATTTACTTAAATGATCTATCGCCAAATTTCTGTATTCTACTAAACTCAGTCGACGCACCCTTTTGATAATTATCAGTATTATATTGCTGACGTATAACTCTGTCAGCGAAAGTTTTCCCATCTTCATTAGGGCGTTTACATGGTCTATAAGCTCCTTGTTTTACCCAATCAGGTGCATCGGTAGCTCCTTCTTTACCTTTTTTAGAAGTATCTCGAACTTTATATTCATAACATTTAGGAAATACTTTAGTATTAGGTGCAGCGTAGGCTATAGAAGTAGTTAGAAAAGTAGCCAAAATAGCAGAAACTATTATTTTCATATCCATCCTTCTGGTAAATAATTATTTTAATTTGAAAACTAATAATTACCGATTAAGGTCTACTCTTATATGGTATTTAAGTAAGAATTGTTACCAAAATATTTTCTACATTATTTTTTATAAGATATACACACATAAAATACTTAGCGGATAATATACTTAAAAGTATGGTTTGTCTTTTTGAGGACAAGATTTAATTTAAGCTATGCTTAATAACGCACTCTAGCCCATTATTAAGGTCTGCTTACCCATCCCCAAAAAAATAAACGCCCCTAGCACTTGACGTAGTAGGGGCGTTTATCGTTTAATATTCGTTAATGGTTACAGACGTTTGACGACGACTGTAACGACCAAATAAGCATTCACAGTGCGTTATTTGACCAGCAATTAAGCCCATTAGGGCATATTCTAAGCCAAATCTAGGCTATTTTGCAATCAAATTACCCATATTACTACCGTAAATTACCAATTTTACCCAGTAAAACCGCTTATTTGCTCGTTACTCACGCCCCTCACGACTTGTAACTGTTCCCTTGTAATGGGTGGCAGGCATCAGTGACGACTGCATTGCATGGGTGACAGTAAGCTCTCGACAGGGGGTTCTAGACATATTGAGCAACGCAATGAGTGGTTATATTGTCTTTCGAAGCGGTACATTGGGTAGTAAGCCCTTGCTAGCATTAGAAAGCGTATAGCGGTTAAGAGCGTGTCTAGGCGGTGCTATCAGCCGTAATCTTAACAGGGTCAGCTTGATACAGTGATGACCTCCTGATGAGTGTCCCAAGTCGTGCCGAGGGCATGAGTGAGCACCGTCAAGGTAACAACACTAAAGGATTTGCAGTTTTTCAACTGTGAGTCCTTTAGGGTGAGTGTTCCCTGATTTCAGAACCCAGCCAAACCAAGAGCATAAGAACAACTTAGGCTCAGTCAAGTGTTATATAGCCCACTAGGCTATATAACATAAGAGATTGAAGAAAAATTTAAGTTAAGATAATAATAGCAAAAAAAAAAAAAAAGCACTCAATCAGCAGAGTGAGTGTCGAGATCGTTGATTAAAAAACTAAGGTGAAAAGATAAGTAAGCCTGAAACTTTGAAAATAAAGGGCTATAGCTTAAATGAACTTATTTTATTTTAAAGACAACTAATTTAAAAAAATGTTCATTATCTTGAAAAACTGGGCTGCGGCTTAAATTTTTAGCCAAAAAAAAACAAATTATATTCTTTAAAAGTAACCACTATTAGTAAGACTCCCCTTCCCCTGAATCCTTGAAAGTAAAGGGCTACAGCTTGAATTTCTAGCTAACTACAACATTTAATATTCTTAAAAAAAACAAATTATATTTAAAAAAACGTCAAAAAAAAGTGTTTTAGTTGGTCTAAATTAGTAAGCATCTGATGACCAGTAAATCGCTGATAGAGTGAATTGATCTGTCTCAGCATTTTTTATGTACGCCAAGCCTTTATTTTGAAGGTCTGCATGAAAACTGTTCATAGCATCCCCCCAAATTTCAGCATAGTTATTGGCTAGTTGGATCAATTCATCGCCAGTGAAGTTACCTCGATAGTCCACCTCACCATTTGAGGTATAAGATTCCATTCTATTGTCACGGTTGTTAGTCCATTCGGGAATTTTTATTCTGTCATTATTTCCCTTTGTCGAAATAAAATAATCATACGCCATGATTAAAACCCCTCTCAAAATCGCTTCTTAATTCGGTGATAACGTCCTCTAAGCGGTCTAAATCTGTTTTGCGTGTGATGTGCTTACTAATCAAGTTAAGCAGCTGCTCGGCTATCTGTGGGTCATCTTTAGCGAGGGACAACATCATGCCACCGATGATGACTTTTTGACCTGTCTCTAATTTTCTTTGTCTGGTCTTTAATCGGTTCAGCTCGTCTTGTTTGCGGGCTATCTTTTGTTCTATCGTTGGCATAATCTCACCTAGAAAAATTTATGGTCTGTGTTAGTATAACAGTGAATCGGAGTTGTTTCACTTGGCTGTCTTTTTAGACAAGTGCGCACTTACGACTTGTCTAACCCTTACACTTCGTTTCATGGTTTTGACAAGTCCTAAGAGCGTCCTGCGGAGCAAAAGCCAAAATGACCAAATTTCAAAAAAAG
>NZ_RRYV01000155.1 GCF_014861395.1 Psychrobacter sp. FME13
CTTCTATGTCAATTATGGCTATGTCTGATGCCAGCATACTTTTTAGAACACCACCTAAAATTTATTTGAGTACAAATTATTTATAAAAAACAAGGAAAGTATTAATGTCAGATTTTACTTTATGCTCCGCTACTGAGTTTATCAATCATAGCAATCTGAACATTAATGATCCATTTGAGTTTGGATACTCCTCTATATCTGTAGCTTACTACAAGCAAGCGAACTTGGAACGAGAACAAGGTAATGAAGCTTTAGCTCATGCGTTACAGCTTGCCTCAGATATCTGCTCAATGGCAATCAATCCAAGTAGTCCTAACGACCCTTTTAAAGCTGGTACAACTTACTCTGATGGAAATACTATTCAGCGATCAGCAATCCCAGATGATTTAACAAGCGAACAGCTAGATTTCATAGCAGAAGTTTATACTGATATAACAGACTCAATGATCAGAGCTCGCTTTGCTGACATACTCTGGTTACGCGCAAGTCCAAGAAAAGTCGATTACGCACAAGCTGCTATAGAAAGCTATATGCAACTTCCGATCGACCCTGAGACATGGCATCCTGATATAAAACAGTGCTGGGAGCGGTGTATTCAGTTAGCTAGACAGACAAAAGATCGTCAAAAAATGCAAAGTATCGAGTCAATACTAAAAATTGCTTTTGAAAAACATTATTCAAATAGCCCTTTTATGAATCTCTGGCTTGGTGAAATGATTGGACGTCATCATCTGCTTAGAGATGAGTTGACAAGAGTTGCAGAAGAGCTATATGGTCATGGCATAAATCTCTTAAATTCAAACAACTACTGGCAAGCTCGTGAACATCTTGATGTAGCTGAAAAGTTTTTTAAAGCTCAACAAGAAGATGATAAGTGGCTAAACTGTTTGCTTTTATCAGCTGAATGCTTCGTACTTGAAGGCGACTCTCAAGTAACGAATAATATTCAAGGTCAAATGGCTGCTAATCATAGCTATGAAAATGCTTTGCAGGCTTATCGAAAAGTTCCAAAAGTAAAGAGAAGTTTGTACGATGTTAATGAAAAGATGGATTACGTCAGAGATAAGATTATTGAAACAGGTCACAACATATTAGATGAAATGCCTGTTTTTCAGCTACCTAGTGTTGATATAACTGATACCGTTAAGGCGTCTATAGAGCATGTATCAAACAAGCAAGATCTAAATCATGCTCTACTGTGTTTTACTGGCTTCCCCGCCCCTATCTATAAAGACCTGCGATCTCAAGCCTTAGAAAGTCATCAACAGTATTTCCTGAGTAGCTTGTTTAGTAGCATTCATTATTCTGGAGATGGACGAGTTACTGCTAAAACTCCAGCATTAGGTCTTGATTACAAAACAGAAGAAGAAAGCGAACCAGCAATATTTAATAAAATGATTCAAGACTTTCAATTAAACATGCAGTTTATGGTGCAAGGAAGCATTGTCCCAGCGTTAAATCAAATTCTTATGGATTTTAGAGTAACAAAGGAGTACTTAATACAGCTATGTGAACTTTCACCTATAGTTCCTGAAGGTCGAGAGTATCTTTTGGCTAGCGCTTTATGGAGCGGTTTTGAGCACGACTTTAGAAACAGCATTCATTTACTTGCTCCTCAAGTCGAACATATAGTGAGAATTTGTTTAAAAAATAATGGCGTTCATACTACCACTATTGGTAAAGGTGGTATTGAAAATGAAAATGGTTTATCAACATTGCTCAAGCATGAGCAAGCTGAGGAGATATTAGGTGAAGACCTACTGTTCGAATTAAAAGCTGTCTTCACCGAATCTATTGGCGCTAACTTACGCAATGATGTTGCTCACGGTTTATTGGATGATCAAAGCTCTGGCTCTCAAGTATCGGTTTATGCATGGTGGATGATTTTGAGATTGGTAGTTAGGTCGCTATTCGACCCTAACACATCTAATATTGAATAAACTGTTTTAGTCTAAAGTCTAAGTGCGTCATTTACAGAATAATCTGGTACACCCAAAAAGTACCCCTTCATCGTCATCCGATCAAAGCTATACACATGAGCATGAGGCGCTTCTTTACAGCGTCCTACTAGCGGCTGCTTTTGATCAGGTTTACCTTGCGCCAATATGATTGTTCCCGAACAGATGGGACAAGTAGCAGTAAATTCTGTCACTCTAGCGACGTTTAGCTTGTCTTTGTCCCTGTACATCTCGATGTCAGCATTATCAACATTCACGTTGGCAAAAAACATAGGTGCTTTGATCACACGATAATAAGGCAGCAAATATAAGGGCATAAAAAAATAGCGCCAGCTGATATAAGCAAAGGGTATCATTGCACTAAATAAAATAGCCTGCCACAAGCTAACTGTAGGCAAGTCATCCAGCAGTAAGAGCACCAAAAAGGCGTATATCGCTATTAAAACATCGAATACAAATACTGCCAGCAGTAGTAGCATGAGAGATACTCCTCTCACGCTCAACATTTTAAGCTCGCCTTGTTTAAAAAACAGATTGGTAAATGATGATGGTTTAACATCGGATGCAGCTTTGCGCTCGTAAGTGATACTGCTTATATCATCAACGCTTTCGATATCATTGTCAGTATCAACATTAACTAAAGCCGCCTCATTTATATTCTCTATTGCTTCATTTTCTAGGGCTCGAATATCCATCCATAGTAACGTCTTGTTTTTCGATCCGCCCCCTGAGGCCGATGTGACAATTATTGGCTCATACCCTAGATTGATAAATGCCTTTTTACAGTCCGGCTGATCATCAATAAATGCTTTTAAAGTCGCCTTTAACCTTGTCGTTTTAACTGCATTTTTAGCAGTCTGACTGTCTACGCTTGTTTCATGGATATTTTTTGCTTTGGCATAAATTTGCTGTCTTGATAGCTTTTCGGGCTCAAACGCTTCATCCGAATACTCAATTTTTCTTAGCTGTTCACTGACGATAATGTTTAAATACTTATCCCAAAGCGTATCACGAGGATAATTTAATAGCTGGTCATGCAATTCATTGAATACTACTAAATGCTTGTTTTTCATATAAATATACCGATTAAACCCCTATTAACATCCCTATAGCAGCCTGTTTTAAAGCTAAATTTCATCGCATAGTTACCTCACTCCTAACCAACTAACAAGAGGATGGTAACTATGTCAATGTCAATCGCTGTTAATGAGCAAAAGCAAATCGTCAATGTTAAGCAAGTCGAGCGAGGGCTAGCTTGTATGTGTTTTTGCTTTGAGTGCGCGGAGCCTGTGGTGGCTCGTAAAGGTGAGAAGAATGAGCACCATTTCTCGCATCTAAGTAATAAAGAAAGCTGTACGATTCACCCTGAAAGTATCCTACACAAGTTTGCTAAGCAAGTCATTATGGTAGAGAAATATTTAACACTACCAGCACTACCTGATGATGAACACAATGAAGAAAAAACATGGCAGTTTGATCATTTGGTCACAGAACAAGCTATTGGCTCTATACGACCTGATCTAGTAGCGACTATCGATGACGAAATAATGTTTATCGAGGTGGCAGTAACATCATTTATCGATGCGGATAAATCTGCATTTATTAAGCAGCTTGGTATCAAGACAATAGAGATCGACTTGCGTGAGATTATTAAACAAGATATGGAGCTGCCAAGTACTGAAGCGAAAGACTACATTTTAGACTGTGTGAGTAATAAACAATGGGTATTCCCTGAAGCAAGTACTTTAACAGCACCTACTCTATCAGTTGAACCTACCTATAACTGCCAAACAATCACTGAAGAGGATGATAATGAAAGCTTTGATAAGGGCTATAGCACTTATCGCTTCACAATCAAGCACAGCTGGGTAGATGTGAGAGTATTTAATTCAGGCATGGTATCGGTGAAATGCGTGACCTATAACCACGATGTCATCGAAATATTAAAGCAGTGGCGTAACGAAGGCGGCGGCAAATATAACCAAAAATACAAATCATGGAATTACTTTAAGCCGTTTTCAGATACTGTCTTTGCTCGTTTGCAAGAAATGGATATGACGCCAAAGCAATAGCCAAAAGCCTAGCCACGTTTATTATATTTTACTTAGGAACCGATTATGAACAATACTATTTTACTACTCACTATACTTGTTGCTTTGGTTTTGCTGGTACTTGCCGTCCAAAAAATATTAGCGCAAAACAAAACTATTTTACAAAGCGAGCGTGATATCGCCAATATTCAAACCGCGATAACCCAGCAACAAGCTGATTTTGAGGTTGAGCTTGAACAAAAAGTAAAAGACGCTAAAAAGCGCTCTAATAACATGCAGCGTAACGTTCTAAAAGGTCAAATCGGTGAACAGTTCACGCCCTTCATCGCTGACTTTCCTTACAATCCATCTGATTGCCGCTTCTTAGGAGAGCCGATTGATTATATGATTTTTCAAAACCTTCATGCCTGTTCAGAAGGATTGGCTGATATAGAAGAAGTACAAATAATTATTGCTGAGGTAAAAACAGGTAATGCTAGACTTAATGCGCGTCAGAAAATTATCAAGCAAGCTGTTCAAAACGGTCAGGTCAGTTTCAAGGAGCTTCGAATCAAATATTGCGAGAACACTGAAAATATGACTGTTTTGACAAGCTAAACTATACTGCATGATCGTTATTTATGCTATCGTAGTCTATAAACCACAAAATATCGTTAAAAACGGCTGACTATGATTACCTATATTCGTTTCGATAATTTTTATTCTTACCCAGAAGCAACGGAAGTATCGTTTACGCTAGGTAAGCAGCCAACTGAGTCTAACTATGACTTTTATATTGATACTGAGCATGATCAGTATCGGCTCAATAAAGTCACAGCGATCTTAGGTGCGAATGGCTCCGGTAAGACGCAACTGCTCAAAGCAGTATCGTTTTTGCGCTGGTTTATTTGTGGCTCTACTAGTAGCCTTGATTCAGAAGACAATATCCCGTATAGCCCTTTTGCGCTGAACCAAAACAATACATCTGAATTTGAGATGGGTTTTTTACTCAAAAATACTGATGGTGTTTATGAAGAGTATCGCTATGAGCTAACGCTTAGCCAAAGCCGCGTGATCAATGAAGCGCTATATAAAAAGACCAGTCGCTTATTTAGCTACGTTTTTAGCCGTCACTATGATGGTGATGAGATGGTTTATAAGCATCGCAGCTTTGTCATCCCATCACTTGCAGATGACGTGAAAAAAAACGCCTCTTTGATCAGTTATGCCAATTTGCTTGATGAACCACTGGCAGAAGCAATCATTGAGATGTTGGAAGGCTATAAAACCAATGTCGTCTCAATGGGTAGGCTTGGCAGTCTTAGCCAGTCTATACCTGAGATGACTGAATTGTTTGCTAAGGATGATGGTTTAAAACAAACCGCTGAAAAGCTACTTTGTCAGTTTGATACGGGCATCGATGAAATTAATATAAAAAGCGTTATGATGGTCAATGAAGGAAAGCAGCAAGAAGTACTGCTGCCCTTTGGTGTTCATAAAGTCGGTGATGACTCATTTGAGCTTATGATTTATGAAGAATCTAATGGCACACAATCTGCTTATAGCTTGCTTGGCCTAATACTACCTGTGCTTAAAAATGGTGGCGTAGCTATTATCGATGAGCTTGATAACGACTTACACCCCCTACTATTACCCGCCATTTTTGATTTGTTTCGCTCATCGCATCATAACCCTCATAATGCTCAGCTTATTTTTAGTTGCCATACGCCCGAGGTGTTTAATTTGTTAAATAAGCATCAAATTTATTTGGTCGAAAAATACGAGCAGGCTTCAGAAGCTTGGCGGTTAGATGAGATGGAAGGGGTTCGTAATGACGATAACCTTTATGCGAAATATATGGCTGGCGCGTTTGACGCGATACCAAATCTATAAGGGGGTTGGGTTATGGCAAAGCGTAAACCTCGGTCAGTCAACAAAACTACCTTGCTTGTTATGGGTGAAGGTGAGCATGACAAAGCATTCTTGAGTCATATGAAAGGTATCTATCATGAAAGGCGCTCTGGCAGTAAAATTACTTTAGACTTTTCTAGTGGTGGCTCACCGCACGATATCATTAAAGATACAGTCAAAAAGAGCCGCCATGTTGGTTATGATAAAAAGTTTATTTTGATGGATAGCGACGTCCCTGTTAATCAACAAGATATTAAAGCCGCTAAAGATTCTGGCATTACAATCTTATATTCAAAGCCGTTATGCCTAGAAGGTATGTTGCTGAACGTGCTAGGCCAAAACACGCCCCATACTGCACAAAAATGCAAAAGTGCCTTACATCCACAATTGTCTGATAATCCTGCCCTACCAAAGAGCTATGAGCCTTTATTTGCAAAACCTGTACTCGATCAAAGCATTCATGCCACGATTAAACAGCTGCGCTCATTGTTAGGCAAGAAATAAACCGCCCTGCTCGCTAGAGTTAAGTAAATTAGTTTTTATTTTAGTAATATAGACTTATAGCACTAAATCGACTCAAGTATTTATTACTTTTAAAACTCAATTTTGTCGATGTTTGGGTCATTCATCGCCATTAATACCTGACCGGCTTCTTGAAGTGGTGAAGATTTAACCGTGTTTTCTATTGCGCTCATAGCCATCGTGATCAACTCAGGATTATCATTTTCAATCCCCTGATCAAGCCTTACGAACATCTCATCTATCACATGACGACGTTCTGCGAAGCGTTCTTTTAGATAAGACTCTAGAAACTCTCTTTGGTTATTGGACTTAGTAAGATGTACATTTTCCCATGCAGCTATCGCTTCACGTTTTGTATACTCAGTCTGACAGATAGTTTTATAATCTGCGTAAGCTTTAACTAGCATCTCAAACCCTTGATAAGCGCTAGAAGCTGGGTTTTTGGAACTTACCGTCTTAATAGCTTTCTTAGAGCTTGCTGTAATCACATCTTTCATAATGTTTATATTCCTTATTAGATTTCAAGATAGCCTTCACACTTGTAGCGAATATTTTGTACTGCTTCACCTTCATTATTTAAAAGAGGCTGATCTAAAATATTTTTTAGCGACTTACCTAAAGCAAGCATTGTCTGGAACGCTACTGGATCTGAATTATCATATACTTTGATTTTCTCAAAACGTTTAACCGTTTCGAGTAATACCATTTGAACTTCTAAAGCATTAGTCATGACAGCTTTGACGCCTACTTCCATTAATTCAATCGCGGCTATATTACAACTGCTTCTAATACCAAACCCAAAATATATAGTATAATCCGCTTATGACTATACCAATACATA
>NZ_RRYV01000156.1 GCF_014861395.1 Psychrobacter sp. FME13
AACCGTTCGCTATTTTTTTTGCCATCAATTTGTCGCCAATGTTCAACACGCCCTATATGTTATAGTAAACAACTATTATTTTTTGTATCTATTTTACGAGTGGTTTCTAGTTAGAAGTGATGTGTTCTGAGTTGCTATATCCTTTATAGAGCTCGTTACCGACACGATAACCGCTTAAACGCGCACAACAATGCGCCTATAGGCAAAATACCTTGCTATTACTCGATGAAAAGTGATAACCCTATGATAAATATTACAACCCTAGTTACTCGCTGCTTGTCTACCACCCTACTTACTGTCATTACTAGTACTTTAACCTTTTCTGTTACAGCTTATGCAGATAGTATGTACATCAAAAAAAGTAGCGACGGTCAAATACTACTTACCAATCGCAGTCAAACTAGTGGTGACTTTGATAAATTTACTCAAACAGTCAAAGTTACCCACTATAGAAACTCTAAGATGTACGACGATAGCAATAACAATAACTACGGAAGCAGCGCCGCTAGTAAAAGCAGTAGCCGCAATGCTTATGATAGCTATATTCGTGCCTCAGCCCAGCGTCATGGCGTAGATCCAGCGCTCATGAAAGCAATGATGCATACTGAATCAGCATTTAATCCCAATGCACGCTCACCAGTTGGCGCACAAGGTCTGATGCAACTAATGCCTGCCACTGCCCGCCGCTTTAAAGTAAATAATCCTTGGAACCCAGCCGAAAATATCGAGGGCTCAGCTAAATATATCGCTTGGCTCATGCGCCGTTTTGACAATAGAATTGAATATGCTGTGGCAGGCTATAATGCAGGGGAAGGCAATGTCGATAAATACGGTGGCATCCCTCCCTTCAAAGAAACACAGAACTATGTTAAAAAAGTAATGAGCCGCTATCATAGTTTGTATAAAAATGATTCAGGCCTATATGGCGTGACTATGAGCGCTAGTAACCAAAACAATAATACAAGCAGTGGTCTTAAAAATGTCAGTTATGGCACCAGTAGTAATGGTAACAGTGCCAGTTATGTCAACTCAGCGTATGCTGCTTTACGCTAAAACATTAAGTCGCTAAAAAGCTAGCGTATGTAAAACAGTAACCCCAAGATAAGTAAGCTAGACATAAAAAAGCCCGTTAACTAATTAACGGGCTTTTTTATGTTTCTTAGATTCAAAAACAAGCTTGTTTAAACAATCAGTAAGCACTACATCAAGCAATTGATACAATGCTCACAATTAACATAGCGCTTACGATATTTTAAAACTTACTTGTTAGCTGCTTGAGTCGCAGCAACTTCAGCAGCAAAATCTTCTTGCTTCTTCTCAATGCCTTCACCAACTTCTAGACGTTTGAAACCAAGTACTTTAACGCCTTCAGATTTTAGTACGTCACCAACTTTTTTATCGTTGTCCATAACGTATGGCTGACGTAGTAAAGTTACTTCGTCTAAGTACTTACGTAAGCCACCTTCGATCATTTTTTCAACGATATTGTCAGGTTTGCCAGACTCTTTAGCTTTGGCTTCGATGATGTCTTTTTCACGTGCTAGTACGTCAGCAGAAACGTCTTCGTCATTAACCGCAACCGGGTTAAATGCAGCGATGTGCATGGCAAGGTTCTTACCAGTGTCTGCAGTACCACCTTCATAAGAAACGACCACACCGATACGTAGACCATGACGGTATGCAGCGATGTTTGCACCTTCAAGTACTTCAACACGGCGAACCTGAATGTTTTCACCGATTTTTTGTACTAATGATACACGTGCTTCTTCAACTGTTTGACCATCGCCATAAGGCAATGCAGAGATAGCGGAAACGTCTGTTACGTTATTCTCTAGGGCAATATTAGCTACTTTTTCTGCAAATGCAGTGAAGCTATCATCTTTTGCAACGAAGTCAGTTTGGCAGTTAACTTCTAACAAAAATGCTTTGTTTTCGCCTTGGGCAATGATGATTGCGCCATCAGCTGCGATGTTACCCGCTTTTTTAGCTGCTTTAGCTTGACCAGATTTACGTAGGTTATCAATAGCAACTTCAACATCGCCGTTTGATTCTTCTAACGCTTTTTTACATTCCATCATGCCAAGACCAGTACGGTCACGCAATTCTTTTACCATTTTGGCAGATACTTTTACTTCTGACATAAGAGTCACCTTAGTATTGTTATGTTGGATATAGTCAAGTCCGTATAAATCCGCTACGTCGTTATCCTCGCTAACCATACTAATGTATAGCTTGCATTTGGCTTACTTGTCTCGAAATCATTTGGATTCAACTATAGTGCTTAACTTTTGCTAATATTTTTTACTGTATAGCCATGCAATCTGATTGTATGATGTCACTGTTTCCGTGATAACCGTATCTATTGTAAATAGTCATCATAGACACTGTATAGTGCGGAAAAACATAGGCGATAATACTCGCCTACTAACTGCCTATCCATCAACAACAAGGCATGACGAGTAAAACTACATCATGCCTATTGTAAGCTTATACGCTGTTAATAACCTCATAAGTGTACTGATAGATACGCTATCAAATTATTCTTATTAAGTTAAACCTTTTCGGCCAGCTATTTATTCTGCTGGAGTTGCAGCTTCTTCTGCTTTAGCTTCAGCTGGTGCTTCTTCAGCAGCAGGTGCTTGCTCAGCTTTGCCGCCAGCTTGAGTCTGTGCATATTCTTTACCAGCAATAATAGCATCAGCCATAGAGGTAACATACAAAGTCACCGCACGGATAGCATCATCGTTAGCTGGAATGATGTAATCAACGTTATCTGGGCTAGAGTTTGTATCAACGATACCAATAACTGGGATACCCAAATTCTTGGCTTCTTTGATAGCAATCGCTTCATGATCCACGTCTACAACAAAGATAGCATCAGGTAGGCCGCCCATGTCTTTGATACCGCCTAGTGAACGCTCAAGTTTTTCCATATCGCGAGTACGTTCTAACGCTTCACGCTTAGTTAGCTTCGCGAAAGTACCGTCTTCTGATTGCTTTTCCAGCTCTTTTAGACGATTGATTGACTGGCGTAGTGTTTTCCAGTTAGTCAACATGCCACCTAACCAGCGATGGTCAACGTACGGCATACCAGCGCGGGCAGCTTGCTCACGGATGATGCCGCTTGCAGCGCGTTTAGTACCAACAAACAATACTTTGTTTTTCTTGGCAGCTAGGCCGTTTACATAAGTCAAAGCTTCATTAAACGCTTTTACTGTGTGCTCTAGGTTGATGATGTGGATCTTGTTACGTGCACCAAAGATGTATGGTCCCATTTTTGGGTTCCAAAAACGTGTTTGGTGGCCAAAGTGAGCACCGGCTTGTAATAAGTCGCGCATTTCGATTTTGGTTGGGTTCTTTGTAGCCATGTTAAATTTTCCTATTGGTTGGGTTATGCCTCCACATCACAAAAACTGCCTATCTAGCGACACGCATCTGCTAACGGTTAATGCTCATTAAAACAACACTAACTTTTATACAAATTAATCAAGTCGCCAAACACCCAGCAATTCTTTGCCATGATGTGTGTGTCATTGGTTGGTTTAAAAAAGAAGCTATTATTAAAATTGGTAAAACATCAAACTCTAACTTATAAAATAGCTGCGCCGCATTTTATCATATATTCCACAATCATCTCCAGTCATTTATTAGTATAACGCATTAAAATAAAAGCGAAATATAATCTTTTCTACAAACAAAAAAAGCGACACTAATGTGTCGCTTTTTGAAGTTACTTTGACTGTATATACTTTGCTCTATATCTGATTATGCGATACAAATACCAATAACCGCTTTATAACCATGCCAAGTAAATGGTGTGACATAGCTCTGTCGGTCTTTAGGCAAATAAGACACACTCGGGACACCTTCAACAATGTGAGGTGGTGAGATAATAAACTCAGCACCAAACTCAGTACGAGCATTACCAGAGATGGTATTAGCCATCTCACCCAGTAAATCTTTCATCATTTTGATTGATGAGTCAGGCTCGCCCATCACTTTGATGATCTCTCGCAACATCGCACTTGGCGCACTGACATAGACACAACCCTCAAGTGGGCCCGATATCTCAATCACACCACTATAATCATAGCCAACGGCACTTCTGTTATGATTCAAATAAGGTGTGTCAATAGATGCTTCTGAGCCCTTTATCTGTACAAAAAAAGCATTTATTGAGCTAAGAAACACACCTAATTTTTCTACTTTAACCATAATATATCCATCTTTATTGTGCGGCAGTATTGTTAATCTTGTAAGCAGACCACAATCTCGCCAATTTGCGAGTGCCAAGTGATGGGGATAATAAAAGAACGCTCATCGTTAGGCAACACAATACTTTGCGGAGAACCTTTAAAGACCAATGGCACTGATATATGAAACTCAGAGCCAAACTCTTTGCGTGCATTACCTGCGATGGTATTGGCCACTTCTCCAGCCAAATCTATATAATTCTCATCACTTTTGTCAGTTTCACCCATACTGTCTAATATAGTAGATAATAACTGATGGGTTGCTGAGAAATATACCACGCCTTTTTGACCACCTGATATACCGATGACACCCGTATAGTCGTGAACTTTTGGCTGTTTATTCTCTAATAGATAAGGGGTGTCAGCGATAAGCTCTTCTTCACCAAACTGATTAAAATAGTTACTAATAATACTCAAAAAAATCTGTAGCTTTTGTTCTTTCATAATGACATCTACTTAAGTCGTTGAAGGGTTTAGTCCTGCATTAGTTCATACAAAGACTCTACTAGCTCTTCTTCTGAAAAAGGCTTGCACAAAAATCCGCTGGCACCCAACGACAATGCCTCAATACCAGTGGATTTATCAGACAATGCAGACACCACTAAAATTCGCACTTCAGGATCAATCGCAATGATTTTTTCAATGCATTCAAGTCCATCCATTTGCGGCATGGTCAAATCCATAGTAATCACATCAGGACGATGAATATTGAACTTTTCAAGGGCTTGAACACCACTAGTCGCTGTCGCAACTAGCATAAACTGTCCTGAATCGTACGCGCGCTGTATGCGGTTTCTGATAATATTTGAATCATCAACAATCATTAACTTATGCATAACTGTTCTATTACCTTTAATGAAGTACTTGTCGTCCTTGACAATATAATCTACTGTTTTTGATTAAGCTTTAGGTAAAGTAATGACAAACCGTGTCATCTGACCTAGCTCACTATTTACGTTAAGCTTGCCATTATACTCTTTTACTTGCGCTTTAATGATATCGAGACCAACACCGCGACCACCATCTTCATCCGCATCTTCTTTGGTAGAAAAACCTGAAGAAAACAGCTGTTTGAGTAACTGACTTTGACTCAACTGACTGGCTTCTTCAGCACTAAAGCGACCACTGTTGCTCAACTTATTACGAATACTATCATAGTCGATGCCTTGACCATCATCTTGTACAATCAGTATAAAATTCGAACCACTGTCTTGTACTTCTAAGTCAATCGTTCCCACTTCGGCTTTACCAGCCGCTTGACGAACACTTGGTGCTTCGACACCGTGTACCACAGCATTACGTAGCAACTGTATACTCATCTCTTTAAATGGTTTTGCCACATGGTCTGGTATATTTACGTCGTTGAGCGTACTACTTTTGAGCTGTACTTGCTTGCCTTGTCTCTGTGCAATATCTGTCACAAACTCTTTATAAAAAGACAAAATATCATCATCTGTATCACTGTCTAGATCAATATCTAAACCGCCATCTATATCGATACTACCGATTGAATGATTTGGTATCTGACTTTCCACCATAACTGCTTCAGACACACTGTGTTCGACGACACTCTCATCTAATTCAGTAGTTTGTGGTGTGACAACGGGTTTTGCGGTGGTTGGTCCTGAGCGATTGATGCGCTCACCTAACGTCGCAATAGTGTTCGACAGACTCAATAAGTCATCTAAGTGTACCGCCAATGGTAAGAAGTCATTACCTGATAGCTGGCCTTGGTTTTGCAACCCATGCAATTTGTCTTCCGCATCTGAAGCAATTTTAGTAAAGCTATGCAGTTTTAGTGCAGATGCTTCACCTTTTAAGCTGTGCATCTCGCGATAGATGGCTTTCAATTTACCTTCGAGCTCGTATTGTGAACTACCAGGGTTTTTCAAGATATTGTTCATTTTTTCGATATGCGTCTGAGTATTAGTAATAAACTCATTAATAATCTTTGGATTTACATTCAAGATAGTGGTTAACATCTCAATCTGCATATCGTTTTGTGAACGCTCTTTTTCTAAGCGTTGTTCTAAATGAACAGCATCGGATACATCGTTGACGTTGACCAAAATACGAGCAATATTTTTATCGTCATAAACACGTGAAAACTTGAAATCTAAGAAACGGTTATTTGCCGCTTTACTTCCAGAAGTATTGTGCAGCATGACTTTATGCAACGGATTAAGAGAATCAACCAGTTTTTCTTTCACTCGTGGATTATAAAGCTGTTCGATAAACTGCTGTGTGGTCTTCAAATCTTTATCAGAAATACGACCACGCAAGACATTGGTAAAGTTCTCTCCTGACAGACGGTCAGAACCAATAATATCATTTAATGCTCGAGAATGTTGCTGACCAATATTTAAGTCTTTATCAAGCAAAAATAGCCCTGTGTTTACCGTTTGCATAATTTCTTGTGTTTCTTGACGAGCAGCTGCTGCTTCAGCATCCGTCTCGCGTAGACGACGTACAAAGAAGAATACGAATACTAAGAAATATGCAAAAATAGCAGCAACACCCAGTAACTGAATCAAGCGAATAGTAGCAGCTTGGCGCTCCGTTTCAAGATAAACCTCATTAGTGAGCTTATCTAGCGCATCGTTCATACTCAAGCTAGACGTTTTTGCCTGCTCATAAGCTAAGGCCAACGCATCTGAAGAGTTGACTCGAATATCACCAGCGCCTTCCAGATAGTCTGTAATCAGGGGTTTTAAGTTATTCCAATCTTGCTGTGCCTCTTCCAATGCAGCCAATTGCGTTGCCGTCTTAAGACTAGGAATTTGATAATCTGAACCGCCCCGAGATTGTCGGAGACTTAACATTCTGAGAGAATACGACAATGAAAACACGAAACTATACCCCTGAAATGAAAGAGC
>NZ_RRYV01000157.1 GCF_014861395.1 Psychrobacter sp. FME13
AAAAAAGCATGGCGTGATGAGTGCGGATATTATTTTGCCGACAGCATTGGCTGCTGCCAATGCTGAAATTTCACGCAGTGAGTTATGGAACAAAGCGGAAGCTGCCGAGAAGCGAGTCGATGCGCGAGTGGCTCGCGAATGGCTGGTCAATCTACCTTATGAATTAAGTGAGCAAGACCGGAAAGAGTTAGCGCATCAGTTCGCCCAAACCTTAGCAGACCGTTACGGCACCATTGCCGATTGCGCCATTCATGAGCCAACTCAAAAAGAGATCGATCGGGGCGCAGACCCTCGAAACTTCCACGCTCATATCCTATTCACCACGCGCACCGCAGAACTTGACGGTAATCACGAGATCATACTAACCGACAAAGCCAGTATTGAGCTGTCAGATAATAAGCGGCGTTCGCTTGGCATGGCACGAGTGAGCCATGAGATCAAAGACGTTCGCCAAATATGGGAGCAGATCGCCAACGAAAAACTGGCCGAGCATGACCATAAACTGATTGATAGTCGCAGCTATGCCGCGCAAGGGATTGATATTGAGCCACAACTCAAAATGGGATCAGTCGCTACCAAGCTGGAACGTGACAAATACGAGCGAGAGCTAAGAAAAGCTGAACAAGCCGAAGCAGAAGGCAAGCATTACGAGATTGATAAAACGCCAGCAACACAGCTCGGCACCATCAACGAAATAATTAACGAGCGTAACGAGCTGGTATGGGGCGTAGAGCTTACCAAAAATCAGATCGTGAATGATGCTGCTGATGCCATCATCTTAAACGGTCATAAAATCAAAGATATTGAACACACCACATCGCCACCAAGCAGGACAACCGTAGCAGATGAACCCATCAAAAAGCCTGAACCAACATCTGCGCCAAAGCCTAAAGCACCCACGCTCGATGCTGTAGCAAAAGCCATGGCAATGGCGAAAGGGGTTGCCACTCGAAAAGCCGACGAACAGAAACAAAAAGAGTTGGCGCTGGAGCAGCAAAGGCAGCATGAGCTTGCTGAACAACAAAAACGTGAACAAGCCGAGCGTGAGCGCATTGAACAGGCACGAGCCGACAGAGCAAGGCAGCAGCAAGCGATAGCCGAGCAGCTGGAGCGCGAAAGTCAGCAGTTCATGGTAGATAAAAAAGCGCTGTATGCCGCTGTAATGGCAAAGTTAGAACAGCATACGCAGAAAGGGATTGATCCAGACAGCAAGGTAGGCAAACCCATTTTATCGATTTCAGTCGCTAATGAGATCACACACAGCCTCAATCAGTATATGGATAACCCAGATACCACACAGAGACAGCGCGAGCTTGCGCTAAATGAGCGTACTGCGTTAACGGACTTAGTGAACGACAAATCAACGCAAGCTTTGAGTGAGATTAAAAATCTACACTATACCAGTGATCGTAAAACGCACACAGCAGCTCTACAAGACGTTTTAACTGAATTTGCAGACAATCACGGGCAAAGCATCGATAAATCGCAGGAAAAAGCCCTAGAGAGCGCACAAAAAGCCATTTCAGACTACAGTAACGAGATTAACCGCAGCCGCAGCTATGGATTAGGAAGATAAAAAAATGTCAGAGATACCCAACCTTGAAGACTTGCTTACCGCTATTGCAACGCTTACCGAGCATAACACCGAATTGCTCACTCAAAGAGAAGAACAGTATCAAGCGATGGCAGCAAGAGACACAGCTACCGCCAAGCTTGTTAACGAACTAACTGCACAGCTCAAGGACTATCAGGAACGAGAAAATAAAATAAAATCAGCGATTGTTGCCGGTACAGCTAAAGAGGTTCGCTTAGAGGTTGCTGATCTTCTCAATTACTACTCTAACCGGCTAACCCAAGGCGTTGGTGGTCACGTTGAGCAAGCAAATATTCAGCTAGAAAGTACAATAGGTATAGCGAAGACACAGATAACCCAGCTGTCTAAATTATCAACTGAGATGAAAGGAACGTTTGATACTAACTTTAGCAGCTTAAAGCTTTTTTCTGAGAACTTTGAAGAACAAAACAAGAGCTTAGCTAATGACGCAAACATTGTTTTAAACAGTGTTAGAACTCAAGCAAAGAAAGGGGCAGAAAAGTATACAAAGGAGTTATCAGAGGAGTTTGCTAAATCACTGAGCTGGAAGGCTGCTGCTCTAATAGGTGGTATCTGTGCTTGTATATTTGCCCTGACGTTATTTTCTGTTTGGCTTATTGTACCTAGTAAAGCTGAAATAGCTGATCGTCAAGCTGAGTACAACCGTTTAGCAGCAGCTAAAGTGGCTCATAATGTGATTAAAGGTAAAGATGGTTACTATGCAAAAGTTAAAAAGCAATCCTGTTTTTTAGGTTCGGATAATGAACAGTACTGTAAATTTAGATAGATCAAAGCCTTTATCTTTTTAGTTAATAAAAAAGAAAAAAGGTTTTTAATGCTTTTAATGCTTTTAAAAGCTTTTACGTCCGCTACAGGGCTTGCCATTCATAGCTCTTAGACTTCATTCGACTACGTTTAGCGACCCATTCGACTACGTTTAGCGACCCATTCGACTACGTTTAGCGACCCATTCGACTACGTTTAGCGACTATTCGACTACATTGATTGAAAGTCGTAGTTTAATATGTTTATAATGTTTATGGCGTCCCTTAATGAGCAGAAATGATGAGTAAGCTAATTACCAAAGATAATAAATTAATAAATGCGAGTTATTCACTTGGCATACCTGAGCAGCGAGTTATCTTTTTGGCTATTGTTGAAGCTCGAGCGCAAGAACGAATGATTGATGCTAGAGGTGTGCTACAAATTCATGCAAGCAGTTATCAAGAACAATTTAAAGTGGAAAAACATTCAGCATACAAAGCTTTGAAAAGTGCTGCTAATGGCTTGTTTGAGTCTTATTTTGGGTATGATTATATTCACGAAAAGACAGGGAAGCCAGCGCATCGTGTCGTTAGGTGGGCGCAAGCAGTAAGCTACATAGAAACGGCTGGTATGATTGAATTACAGTTCACTGATGCCGTTATTCCACTAATAACAAGACTTAGCGAGCAATATACTGAATATGATTTAAAGCAGGTTAGCGAGTTGCAAAGCGAATATGCAATCAGGCTTTATGAGTTAATGATGCAATGGAAATCAGTTGGCAAAACAAACAAAATACCACTTGCTGAATTCCGTACAAAACTAGGCGTTGAGCCTGAACAGTATAAGAAAATGTGTAACTTCAAAGCTCGAGTGTTAGACCTTGCGATTAGTCAGATAAACGACTTCACCGATGTGACAGCCACATATGAGCAGCATAAATCTGGTAGGGCTGTCACTGGCTTTACATTCAAGTTTAAAATGAAGAAAAACGAAGAAAAAACTACTGCTAATATTGAAAGTGATAACAGCGACAGATCTACTATTGAAGGGCTAAATGACAAGCAACTAGGGCGTATCGCTCGGAACCCTAGCTTTATCGCTGATTATAATCATTTGGTCAGCTCTACTAGCCCAGCTGGACAAAATGCTACTGAATGGGAGTTTGAAATGACTAACCGTCTAAAAAAAGACCCTTCTCAGTTCAAGAAGCGTCCAATTAAAGATTACTTAGAGTATTAAGGCTAATGGTCTGTTATGAGTAGTTCCGCAAATACAGTCTGTTATAAGTGGTCTGTTAATAGGTTTGAAGGGCAAAATAGCTGGTTCCCTTGGGGTATACCAATTAATTTACTTTTTCTCATACGGCTGTCCTAAATAATTTTACTTATCTAGGACAGCCCCAAGTATTTTATTGATAAGATACTTAATAGACAATTTTTAATCACTGAGCCGCACCTATGATTTTTCCTAGAACCAAGTTAACCACCACTTTTTGCGTTATTTTCTTATCACCCATACTGCTTATAGGTTGCTACAAAATCCATAACACAACGAATCAACAAAATTCTCAAGTTCAAACATTACCTGAAGAAGATAGTGAGCTTATAAAACTAAACAGATTAGCCGAACAAGGCAATGCTGAAGCACAGTATAGACTTGGCTTGATGTATGACATGGGTGAAGACGTAAATCAGGATTATAGCAAAGCGTTTGAATGGTATGAAAAATCTGCTAATCAAGGACTCGCAAGTTCACAAAGTAAACTGGGTTCAATGTATCGTTATGGCAAAGGAGTAGAGGTAAATCATGCTAAAGCGAGTGAATGGTACTGGAAAGCCTATGAACAAGGAAATGAAGAAGCTCATTATCAGCTTGGCACGATATATATCTCAAACAAAGACAAACTTAGCCATTAAAAAAAACTACTCTTATGGCATATAAGCCAGTTTTTAATAGGATATACCCTAGTTAAGGTGGTTTCCCACTAAGGCTTATTCACTTGACCTAAAAATAGTATTGCGTCAGTTTTATTGTCTTTAATCATAAAAAGAAACGGGTGATCGGCTTTAAAAACAGGTGGTGGAGCAGAGGCAGATTCAGTAGATACTACAATGCCAGTCGCTGCCGCTGCTTCGGTGCCTTTTTCATCGACGATGACCACCGCCTGATGATAGATCTCATCTATCCATGTAGATAAAGGCTGATCAAACAGTTTGAAAGTAGCCTTGTCTTGATTAAAAGCAATGGGCATGCCCATATCTGACAGCATATCTTTCATGTCGTAGCGTTCTTTAAGCTTGAACTTTGGTAAGTGAAGGTTCACTTCTTGCGTAATTAAGTCTTTATTCCACTCTTTAATCTTATCAGCGCTTAAATCACGCACCAGCTGCTGCATGGCTGTCTTGTCTTTAGATTTTGGTAATATCACCAGCATAGATAAGTCATCACCCTTATAAGGCAATTGCACGACCTGCACCTGTTTGTCCTCGCTATAACCAAAATCCGCCTGTGTATGCATCATTTTTATATTAGGACTTGTACCCACATGGTTATAAAAAGGCTGCTCACTGGTGCTTTGAATATTGAATGGCGTTTTCCAATCGCCCTTAAAGTAAACGGCGTTGGTTAATACGGCGACCGTAATTTTTTTAATACTGCCTTTTGGCAGTAATTCAGGGATCAGCTGGTTGGTATGCTGAGCGATTTTTTTATTAATAATGAGGCGTGAAGGATCAGGATTATCTTCAAAATCAAGGTTAGTCACTTGACCCCCGTAATAACGTTGTACCGTATCTACGTAGGATTTAGTAGGTGTTAACCCTTGTTCCATCCATAAATCGTTGACCGTAGCAAGTTTATAATCAGGATTGGGTTTGTTAAATTGATTATAGAGCGCGGCGCTATTAGGATTAAGAACATCCATTGAGGGATAGTAAAAAGTTTTCTGAATTTGCTCTTTGGTTTCCCCTTCCGCTGCGGCATACAGCATGGCCATCGCCGTAGACAGGCTATAAGGCGAGAAAAATACGTTTTTATCTGCTTGGTCAGGTTGACCATTTATCTGCTGATACATAGCAACGGCAAATTGATTGTTGGCAGTAATGACTTTTTCGATGCCGTCTGAAGTAGAAGCGTCATCATCAGCAGCAATAAAATCAACCGGACTATCTGCTTGAGCGTCAGCGTTGCTTTTAGCTTTATCTGGTAAGTATGATTTATCTGAATTTGATGTGGTATTGGCTACGCTGTCAGTAGGTTTAGACTCTTTCATAGTGCTGTCACAGCCACTGACCACGAATAATAGACTACTGATAGCCAATGCACTTATGATACGGTTATGATGTGCTCTTTTAAGATAACAATACTGGTTATTCTTCATATCTGCTTCACTAATAATGTAGAGTTAAGATGATGCCATTCTAGTATCATCTCTATACAATCGTTTAGTGTAGTTTGGTAAGCGTGCTATATTTTCAAGGCTAATTAGGGGCTTAAACAGCAGATAGTTCGATGCCTGTATAGCGCACCGATCATGATTAGAATATGTATGATAAGTACACCATGAAGTACACTGTGACTGTTTCAACCAGTTAAAACGTTGATACTATTAGCCTATAGCCTTAGATTCAAGTCCTCACTAGGGTACCGAACTAGTTAAAGCACCTGCTTGGTTATTCTCATATCCTCTGTAACAATTATCTAGCTTATACCCCCACTTACGTAAAACCTAGAATAGTCTCCGAGTTTATTTGGTACAAATTATAAAGCGATAGATATCACAACATAGAGTCCAGAAAAACCAGAGCAATATAGCAGCACATGAACCCAAGCCGATAACAATAGTGCCTATTCTAATACCGCCATCTAGACCCCCATTCCAAATATGAGGTGCAATAGGTGGACCCATCGTAGCAATAAACGCCAAGAAAAAGCCTAGCATTACTATAAACCCTGTAATTGCAAGGCGTATCACTATTACTAATATGTTATCAACCCATGTATCATTCTTCTTATGCTCTAGAAACTTAAACATGACCATCCTTTTTTTTGGCTACTTAACTCTTAATTGCTTTAAGTTCCTTTACCAAATCTGCCATTAAATCCTTATCCGTCTGTCTGGTCAGGAAATTCAATAGATTGTCAGCCGTATATTCTTTCAAACCATCTACTGAATTATTCTCTAAAGCATCTACCAAAAAAGCACCAAGTAATATTTTTTGTCGTGTTAGCTTCTTATCTAACTTCTGCTTCTCCCTATTTATTTTAAGCTCAAGCTCATTAATCTTCTGCTGTTCCTTTAAATCATTACCACCTAGTAATTTTATGTCATATCTTTGATTATTAAATTTTTTACTTCTCTGACTATAGCAACTTCGCCAGACTCTAACAATCCACTATGATATAGTTAATTGATGGATGGTTGCGTCCCACTGACTAAGTGCGAGTTTTCGACTTTACAAATGTTTATCCCTACCGGTCACACATTTATAAAATCAAAACATCGGCAGGGGCAAACCCCCACACCCCCAGCACTACGAAAAGACGTAGTGCTAAAAACCAAAAATCTGAGCTTATAGAAATGGCTATTTTTATCGCATCGACTAAATCAATATCACGAGGTAAGGGACAAAGTGCCGTTGCCAGTGCCAGCTATCGCGCAGGTGTTGAGCTTGAAGATAAGCGATACGGCAAGACCCACGATTATTCAAAAAAGCATGGCGTGATGAGTGCGGATATTATTTTGCCGACAGCATTGGCTG
>NZ_RRYV01000158.1 GCF_014861395.1 Psychrobacter sp. FME13
CGGCCTTATCAGAGAGTACTTGCCTAAGGGTTGTGACTTTAGACAAGTCTCTGATGATGAGATGCAGGACATTGAGAACAAATTAAACAACAGACCAAGAAAACGATTAGGGTTTAAGACGCCTATGCAGGCGTTCTATAATATTAATTAGCGTTGCACTTGGTGTGTTAATCTAAGTTGTTTTTTATAAGTTGTTTTTTATACTTTAGTCTTCGTACCTTTAGATTTCACCTTAATCGTACCGGTTTCTACAAACTCGCCTTGATGTTCGCTACCCAACTCTTTACAAAAACGGCGCTGTACTTTATTTCCTTGATACAATTCAACACATAAGGGCTCTGGTGACGCGGTATCTAACAAGCTACCTGAACTTTCACTAGATTTCTTTTGATAAGCTCGCAGCTGATAAGTATCAGCGTCAACAAAATCGTGAATCATTGCAAACCGTTCAACATAGCCCAGATTGTTCTCTGGATAGAAATTAACTTGCACCTCTCGTTTGGCAGGCTTGAGCCGTGCATAGTAATTGGTGAGCCCAGCCATGCCTGAAGCAGATAAGGGTACAATTTTTATCTCATTGTTCTTAGTAATCGGCGTCATGTCCATTTTCATGGTTGCTTGCACACGATTACTACCAATATAACCTGCTTCCTTGCCATTCACAGTAGTCATTGCAACGAGCATAGCAGGATTAATAGGCTCATGGGTATCAGCTGCAATCACTGGCACCTTATCGATACGTGCAATTTCACAGTGGTAAGTACCTATACAAGCTATATTTACTTCGCCAGTGATAGGTTGGATTTTGCCTGCCCACGCTGTAGCGCTTTCTGCCTCATCTATTTTCTGATAGCCAGTCAAGAGCTGACAGCCTGACAACCATAAGCTTGCAGCAACAATGCTACTTGTCCATAAAACATAACGTTTTTTATTCATAATGACGGCTACTATTCATAAGAGAAACAATAAAATACTTTGAAAAACCATACTTCATTTTAGCCAGTTCGCCACCATAACTCAACGTTCCATTACTACTGTTCATTAATTTTATGAGCAATAACCTATAGATCTTTCGTTTAGGCGCGTACCTCGTTGAATATCCAAGGCGTTTTTTGCATCATTTCTTGCTCATAGTTTTTGATAACATCGCTTTGCTGCAAAGTAAGACCAATGTCATCTAGACCATTTAGTAAGCAATGCTTACGAAAATCATCCACTTCAAATGCATACTCTTCACCCGTTGGCGTAATAACAACTTGACGCTCAAGATCTGCAGTCAATTCATAGCCTTCGTTAGCTATAGTAGCTTTCATCAATGTATCAACGATATCTTCAGCCAATACAATTGGCAACATGCCATTTTTGAAGCAATTGTTATAAAAGATATCAGCGAAGCTAGGTGCAATTACTGTACGAAAACCGTATTCAGACAATGCCCAAGGTGCGTGCTCACGGCTAGAGCCACAACCGAAATTGCGACGTGCTAGTAATATAGTAGCACCTTGATAACGCGGTTTATTCAAGACAAAGTCTGGGTTAATCACTCGTGTACTATTGTCTTGACCCGGATAACCTTCATCAAGATAACGCCAGTCATCGAATAAGTTGACGCCAAAACCTGTGCGCTTAATAGATTTTAAAAACTGTTTTGCGATAATTTGATCAGTATCAACGTTTGCACGATCTAATGGGCAAACGATACCAGTTTGGGTGTTATATGCTTGCATAAAATTTCCTATAAATGATATTTTTGTTGATGCATAGTCGTTTTAAAATGTCCGCACATCTACAAAGTGACCTGCCAATGCGGCTGCCGCTGCCATCGCTGGACTAACCAAATGCGTACGACCACCATTACCCTGACGACCTTCAAAGTTACGGTTAGACGTAGAAGCACAATGCTCTTGTGGCTCAAGTTTATCGGCATTCATGGCAAGACACATCGAGCAACCCGGCTCGCGCCATTCAAACCCAGCTTCAGTAAACAAGGTATCAAGCCCTTCCGCTTCTGCTTGTAATTTCACTTGCCCGGAACCCGCCACTACAATGGCTTCTTTAATATTATCAGCCACTTTACGGCCTTTGATTACGGCGGCTGCATCACGCAAATCTTCAATACGTGAGTTGGTGCACGAACCAATAAAGATACGATCTAGTTGGATATCCGTGATTTTCTGACCAGCCTCTAGGCCCATATAGGTATAAGCACGTAACCAACCTTCTTCTTGTGCTTCATCCGATGCTTGATCAGGAGTTGGCACTGATTGTGTAATATCAACAACCATTTCAGGTGACGTACCCCAAGATACTTGTGGGGCAATTTCGCTACCGTCAATCTCAACCACACTATCAAATACAGCATCAGCATCTGAATACAAGGTACGCCAGTACTGTTCGGCTTGTTGCCATTGTTCATCAGTTGGTGCATACGGACGACCTTTAACATAATCGATAGTGATATCATCGACAGCAACCATACCCACGCGTGCGCCCGCTTCAATCGCCATGTTACAGACGGTCATGCGTCCTTCCATGCTCATTTGTTCAAATACCTGCCCTGCAAATTCAATCGCATAGCCTGTGCCACCAGCCGTACCAATTTTTGCAATGATAGCCAATACCACGTCTTTTGAGGTCACGCCTGCACCAAGCTCACCCGTGACACGAATCTGCATGTTTTTTGATTTCTTTTGAATCAAACACTGAGTTGCCAATACATGCTCAACTTCAGACGTACCGATACCATGTGCCAAGCAACCAAGTGCGCCATGAGTGGCCGTATGCGAGTCACCGCAAACAACGGTCATACCTGGCAATACTAAACCTTGCTCAGGACCGACAACATGCAAGATACCTTGACGCGCATCGTTAATAGTAAATTCAGCAATATCAAATTTGTCACAGTTATCATCTAAGGTAACTACTTGCAAACGCGAGACTTTGTCTTTGATACCAGACACGCCTTCTAGACGTTCTTTAGACACCGTTGGTACATTATGATCAGGGCTAGCGATATTGGCAGATAAACGCCATGGCGCTCTATTAGCCAGTTGCAAGCCTTCAAATGCTTGCGGACTGGTCACTTCATGCAGTAAGTGACGATCGATATAAATCAGGCTCGAACCATCATCACGTTTGGTGACTTCGTGAGCGTTCCAAAGTTTGTCATATAACGTCTGACTGGCCATATTGCTATCCTTTATTGTTTGCTAGCTACTTAATTTTCGATGGCTTACACAATAGTAAACAAGAAGTTTTATATCTATTTATAACCGTTTAGTGACATTTTGTCGTCTATGTCTATTAGAACCTACTGAACACAAAATACCGATTATTTATATTTATTGTTGCAATCGCCTATTAAAACAAGCTTTATACTACAATTTATCAAGTTAATATAATAAATATGTTTTGATGTCTTGTGATTATAGCAGGCTAATCCTATAATAATAATTGATGATTTTTAACCAGACGCAAACTTTTATTTCTAATACATTATGATTAGGTCAGGCAACTTTTATTTATAGCTCGCTAAGTAGCTAAGGACATCCTCTTGAACACCACAAACTTAACGACATTCGTCACCGTTATGCATACAGGCAGTATTTCTGGCGCCGCAGAAAAGCTGTTTATCACTCAGCCTGCTGTCAGTAAACGCATCAAAAATTTGGAAGATGAATTTGATATTACCCTGTTTGATACAGTAGGCCGCGGGATCGTGCCGACCCAAGCTGCTAATGAGATGCTACCACACGCTAAGCGTTGGTTAGAAGATTATGAGAATTTTAAAATCAACCTACAACATTCTCAACATATCGTGTCTGGAAAACTGGTCATTGGTACTAGCCATCACATAGGTTTACATCATCTAGCACCTGTACTCAAACACTTTATACAAGCCTACCCTGCAGTGCAGTTAGAGGTTCATTTTGTCGATTCAGAAGCCGCACACAAAGCTGTATTAGACGGTGATTTATCATTGGCCTTTGTCACGTTACCACCTGTTTACGATAAGCGTTTAACTTATCACACCCTATGGTCAGACCCTCTCTACTTTATGACGGGTACGTTATCACCTCTAGCAACGAAATCTAATGTCACCTTAGAACAATTAGCACGCTATCCTGCTATTTTGCCATCTGCCAATACCTTTACCAGTCAAATTACATTGGCTGAATTTGCTAAGCACAATCTAAAACCTTATGCCACCATGAGCACTAACCCTCTTGAGTCTATTCGTATGTTGGTTTCTGTTGGACTTGGTTGGTCAGTATTACCACAAACTATGGTTAGTCAAGATTTAGAACGTATTGACATGGCTGACAATATTGAATTACAACGCCACCTAGGCGTGGTTATCAATCCAAAACTAACACAATCTAGTAGTGTAACAGCGCTACTAGATTTGCTCGCACCTATTGAGTAAAAGTTACTAAACTGTGCTCGATCTTTCGAGCATGGCACTGATAGAAGCTAGTAGAGGCTAGTTTTAGACAGTTTGACATCAGAAGCAGTAGGGCCTGTTGTTTTAAACGTCTATGTTTAATACATTAAAATGGTAAAAATACCTCTGTGATCTGATGTTAAAACTGTCTCCTAGATTTATATAAGAGTCGCATTTTAATCTCGTTAAAGCTCACGCATCACCGTCATTTTACGCCTTATATAAAAACGTTTTAATGATCAGAAGTGTTTATTAATGAATATTAAACACGCCTGATTTATAACGATTGTGCAATGATTTTTCAGCACAAAAAGGGCGCTATTCGCATTTTTGGCACTCATACGCTATAATAGCTTTAAGATTGTCTCTATAACAAAAACTTACCGTAAAGATACTGATAGTAATCACATCGAACATTTTTAGTAATATATGATGTTTAATAGTAGCTTTGATGGTTTTAAATGATTGGTTATACAGGCGGTTTATATTGATATATAACTAGCAACTGCGAGAAATTAACACAGATAAAGAAAAGTGCGAATTTTTATCGCTTTCAGAGTATTGCTCAATTGGTATTAGCCCCAGAACAGCATCAATCATATAAAACTAACAGCAAATATTGAATAAAAGCCATTATGTCCTACTTAATGGCTTTTTTTCTTTAGATATTGTTTAGGACATCTTCTTACGAAAACTTAATTTTTAGAGTTAAAATAATTACAGCCAACACTGTTGGTTAAGGAACATTTATATGAACGGAGTTTCTAGTGGCGTGCTAATATCACTTGGCGCTTATTTTTTAGTGATGATAGGGATTGGCGTTTATGCTTACTTTAAGCAAGCCAATGACACTGAAGGCTATATGTTAGGAGGACGTAATTTAGGACCAGCCGTAACAGCGCTGTCGGCAGGTGCCTCAGATATGTCAGGTTGGTTATTACTTGGTCTACCCGGTTATATGTTTGCCGATGGTGTGGTCAGTATCTGGATTGCCCTTGGTTTAACACTTGGCGCATTATTGAACTATCTTATCGTAGCACCACGCCTTCGTGTTTATACCGAAGTCGCTGACAACGCTATTACCTTGCCTGATTATTTCGCCAACCGATTCGAAGACAAGTCGCACATGTTGCGTGTTATTTCTGCACTCGTCATCATTTTATTCTTTACTGTTTATACCGCAGCTAGCTTAGTCGGTGGTGGTAAACTCTTTGAAAGTTCGCTGAACCTATCTTACAGTACAGGCCTTTGGGTCACCGCAGGTGTGGTTGTCGCATACACTTTATTCGGTGGCTTCTTAGCTGTTTCAATGACCGATTTTGTGCAAGGTGTCATCATGCTATTTGCGATGGTGATTGTTCCTGTCGTTGCGTTTACTGACTTAGATGGTATTTCAGCCACTACTGAGGCAGTTAGAAATATCGATCCAAACTTACTGAACGTTACTAGTGGTATGAGTGTTATTGGTATTATCTCTCTAATGGCATGGGGTTTAGGCTATTTCGGTCAGCCACATATTATCGTACGCTTTATGGCAATTCGCTCAGTTAAAGACGTACCTACTGCACGTAATATTGGTATGAGCTGGATGGTTGTCAGTCTTGTTGGTTCACTAATGACTGGTTTTGCTGGTCGCGCCTATGTACAAAAGACTGCTATGACACTAGATGATCCTGAAACTATTTTTCTAGTATTTACGCAGTTTTTATTCCACCCACTAGTATCAGGCTTCCTATTAGCAGCTATTTTAGCAGCCATCATGAGTACTATCTCATCGCAATTATTAGTAGTATCAAGCTCACTAACCAAAGATGTATATAAATTATTCTTTGATAGAGAAGCACCAGAAGCTCGTCAAGTATTGGTAGGCCGTATATCAGTTATCATCGTTGCTATCGTTGCTATTATGCTAGCGTCTAATCCAGAAAGCTCTGTATTGAACTTGGTTTCTAATGCATGGGCAGGATTTGGTGCAGCCTTTGGGCCATTGGTTATCTTCAGCCTAACATGGCGTGGTATGAACCGTAACGGTGCTGTTGCTGGTATGGTCATTGGCGCATTGACTGTCATTTTGTGGATTTATGGTCCTTTCGAAGTCAATGGTACGGCACTTAACAGCTGGTTATATGCTATCGTTCCAGGCTTTATATTAAGCACTATCGCTATCTTTGCCGTTAGTATTATGACTGGTGGTCCAAGACCTTCTGTCTCTGCAAAATATAAAGAGATGGAACTAAACATAAATCAGTAAGCTGATAATTTATCTTGTCGTAACAAAAAAACCTCGTCATTATTGACGAGGTTTTTTTTGGTGACTAGCTCATGTTAATCATTCACAAAGAAGCTGTTTATCTCTATAACGCTTATAGATAAGACTTAAAGTAACGGTAATGCCTTTGTTTGCCTTAACGAGTATTACCACACACTGCCTATATAGCTCTAAGGAAGCAGCTCTAATGTTAATTTGTAGGGATAGGTCGATATGTATAGTCAGTCCTAAATAAAAGAGGTACAACTACGCGATATGGGTTACGTTTTTCTTGCTTGCTGTGCCTGCTCAGACAGAGGCGGCGCAAAATGTAACCCGTATCGCTGTATTTATTTTATAGTGAATCAACTATAGTGGCATAATTAAATTGGACAACTGCTAAGAGGCTATACTAACCCAAAGAAGG
>NZ_RRYV01000159.1 GCF_014861395.1 Psychrobacter sp. FME13
ATTTGCTTTTAGAATCCCCCACTTGAGCTTTGCGAAAGTGGTGGGAGTATGTCAACTCTGGGGTAAACACTGCCGCAAACTTGCAAACGCAAGCTATTACTGGTGTGGATCTAACCCGTGCCGCCTTTATGCAAACAGCGCCAATTTTTCAGTACTTCTTAGCCATCGCTGTAATAATGTTCGCCTTTTCAACGATGATCTCATGGTCATATTATGGCCTAAAGGCTTGGACCTACCTGTTCGGTGAAGGTAAAGCTGGCGAAATGATATACAAACTTATCTTTTTGGTCTTCGTTATTATCGGTACCATCGTACAGTTTAGCTTTGTTATCGACTTCTCAGATGCAGCTTTATTTGCGATGGCCATCTTTAACATCATCGGTTTGTACTTCTTAATGCCAGTTGTGAAAAAAGAGGTTAATTCTTTCGTTGCTCGTGTGAAAAGTGGCGAAATTAAAAAGTATAAATAATGGGTTTGATTGAATACTGTATTATAATTTGATAATTAACAAAGCCCGTCAAGACTAATCTTGGCGGGCTTTTTGATAGCTAGCACTCGTTGTTTGTTAGATAGCTATTCATTTAGGTAGAAGCTGTTTGTGCAATATTGCCAGTTTACGAAAAAACCAGTAAGCTTAAGCCCATATCACTTAGCCTGTGCTTATTAAGCGGTGGATTAACATAGGCATTAGTAAAAGGATGGTTTGATGACACTACGTATTCATGCACTGTACCATGTTGATTTCGAAGCGCTCAGTCATATTGAGCATTGGGCAGACAGTCAAGGTTATAGCGTTACTGTCACGCGTTTTTATGAAAACGATCCATTACCTTCTCAAGACAGTTTTGATTGGTTGGTGATTATGGGTGGGCCAATGAGCATCCATGATGAAGTTGACTTTCAGTGGCTAGCCGATGAGAAAGCCTTTATTAAAAAAAGCATTGAACAAGGAAAAACAGTCGTCGGTGTTTGTTTGGGGGCGCAGTTAATAGCAGATAGCTTGGGAGCAAAGGTTGCTCCTTCAGGTGTAAAAGAGGTTGGTTGGCTACCCATCCAATTGACCAAAGAGGGGCTAGAGCATCAGCTACTAGAAGATTTACCAAAGCATGAATTTACAGTTTTTCATTGGCATGGCGATGGTTTTGAGTGTCCTCAAGGTGCGACTGCAATTGCAGAATCAAACGCTTGGGCCAATCAAGGTTTTATCTATCAAACCCCAAAACATAAAGCGTTAGGTACATGGGTACTTGGGTGGCAATGTCATTTTGAAGTCACTAAAAAAAGTATGGTAGATATGGTGATGCATGGACAGGACTACATACAAGATGCTATTGCTGAATATCCTCACACCATTCAGGCGGGTGATGAAATCATCATGCTAGGGGACACGCATATCGCAGATAACAATGCATGGCTGTCTACAATGCTAGATAATTTAGTGAAATATGATTAATGGTTTGTAGACGATAGCAGTCAGGTATCAAAGAAAATACTAAAATTTTCAGAAAAGAATCTAAACTGTTAAATATTAGCTGTATGACTTAATTGAGCTGAATAAAAACCGCTTGGCGTTTGCTAGGCGGTTTTTGTTTTCTAATGAGACCAATATGTAATCGGTGACCACGTGTTTATTTTGATAATGTGTCAAGGTGTCAAAGCACCTTATCAAGTACATCTGTGATATCAGCCACCAAGCTGATTTAAAGCCAGCGCCAATATAAGACCTATGGTTGTACTGATACCAGCCCAATGATTACTGCGTTTAAAAGCAGTAGGAAAAACCTCAGTCGCTAGCGAGGCAATGACGGCGCCTGCAGCAAAGCTATTGATAGCACTAATAGTGGCATCATCGGCATCTTTTAGTAAGACTTTCCCCAAAATAGCGGCCACTGATAATAAAGCAGCCGCACCGATCCATAGCATCAGCACCTTTTTATTACTGACGCCATTGTTACGCATCTCCTTTGCCCCGCCTGCTGCTTCTGGCAAATTAGACAGTAATATAGAGCCAGCCAGTGCTGCTACCTGCATGACGTTTCCGCTAATCAGTGCTACGCCTAACGCTAGGTTTTCTGGTACGCCGTCTAAGGTAATAGCCGCTAATAGTCCTGATCCACCGTCGGCATTTAACTTTTCATCAAGCAAATAATCCACACCAGCAAACACCAAAGCACCTAATAACGTAAAAGCAGCTGTTATCCAAAGGCCACTATCAGTGACAGCGGGTTGGACCAGCTCAATAACCACCGATATCATCAGGGCACCGCCTGCTACTGCTAGTAAGTTGCCTTCTAGCCAGCCAGGTAGACGACCGTACAGCCCCCAAAGCGCACCAATAATAAGCGCGCCTGATACGACGATAATTACTGCAAATATCAACATGATATGATTTAACTCCTTTGACTACTGTATTGATAACAGTGAATCGTTTTTATCTCATTATAGGTTGCGTAACAGCTGAATCTCACTTGCGCGACTATCACCTTTAGTCAGTCAACATACAAAAGAAAACCCCAACCATATAGGTTAGGGTTTGGTACGACTGCTAAAGCAAGTCATCAATCTTTACATAATTTGATATTACATAAACGGCAGTTTCGTAAATATCTGCAATACCGTCGCATTGACGATATCAACAAAGAAAGCACCTACCATCGGTACGATTAGGAACGCTTTAGGCGAGGGCAGATAGCGATCAGTGACCGCCTGCATATTGGCAATCGCAGTCGGCGTTGCACCCATACCAAAACCGCAATGACCAGCTGATAGCACCGCAGCGTCGTAGTTTTTACCCATGACTTTGAAGGTGATGAAATAAACGTATAGAATCATCACAAACGTCTGTACCAGTAATATTATGAGTACAGGGCCTGCCAAGTCTGTTAGTTCCCACAGTTTCAATGATAACAGTGCCATCGCCAAAAACAGACTCAATGATGCATTACCAATCACGTCAATAGCACGATCAAACATGTCAAAATTAAAAATCATGGTTAATGAGTTACGTAGAATCACACCGCCTGCTAGCGCCCATACAAAAGTAGGTAACTCAAACGACGTACCTTCGGCAACCAATGTCATCAAATCAGCAAATGCTAATGCACCTGCAAACAGCGCTAAGGTCTCGATAGTTGATGAGGCGGTAATCAGACGAATGTTATCAGGTTTTTCAAACATTTCCTGAGTACCACTGTCATCGTTTTCGCTGTGTTTGGTACTGTATAGGGATTGTTCTCCAGCGAGTTTTTCGACGTCGCTTGGATTCATATTAGCGGGTGCAGGTTTTAACCCAAGTTTATTGATTAATCTGCGCGCAACAGGACCACCAACGATACCACCTGCGACCAAACCATAAGTAGCCACGGCGATACCTAGTGTCGTTGCACCAACCACACCATATTCTTGCTCTAAGACAGCACCCCATGCACCAGCTGTACCGTGACCGCCAGTTAATGCGATAGAGCCTGTGACGAGTCCGAGCAATGGATCAAGTCCTAATGCGCTAGCCATGGTTACGCCGACGGCATCTTGCAATATAATAAATACCGACACCACAATAGTGAATATCAGTAGGGGTGTGCCACCTGCTTTTAGTCGACCAAAATCAGCACTCAGACCGATAGAGGCAAAGAACATCAGCATAGTAGCTGTCTGTAACCCTTGGTGAAAATTAAAGCTGTAGCCCCAAAAAAAGTTAAGGGCATACACGATAACCGCAGCAATCAAGCCACCTGCTACTGGCTCTGGAATATTAAAATCTTCCAAGAACTTAACTTTTTTGACCAAAAGTCGTCCAAGCAATAGCACTAAAGTGGCAAAGATTAGGGTGTAATAACCATTTAAGGTAATTTCCATGGGTTAATCCTTTCTATAAAAATAAATTAACCTGAATTTGAGATAAATATGGCTTTATCTCGAATTCAGGCTTGTTTAATGATTATCGACTAGGTGTTATTTGTAGATGGCATGATCACCCATAATGTTGGCTTGCCAAAATCTCTATAAGCATCTTCGATGATACTTTTGAAGGTATTAAAATCTTCTGTATCTATTTTTTTGATAGCTGTTAGATCTAACGTTAAGTCGGTAACCTCGCTGTCTGTCAAGCAATCCCATGCACTGTCCCAGTTGTGTGAATAGTAGCTGGGAAAATCACAGGCGTATCCTAAACTTGTTAATAGTGTTGTCTTGTTCAGTATGTCATCGATGACTATGTTAACAGTCTGTGTTGGAACGCTAGCGTTTAGTGCTGTACCGTTTTGGTTACTGTCTTGTTCGTGATGTTGGTTGCAGTTTTGATTAAGGTAGTGAATGGCTTGGCTCATATTATTTTACGTCCAGTTTTTTGAAGCTGTCATAGTGGTCAACGGTTAAGTAATAGACCGTCGGTGGATTGCCACCAGTGACGATACGCCTTGCGCCGCGGTGTGATACGCCAGGAGTGGGAACGGTGTATTCGCGATAGTAGCCTTGAGATTGGGCAGGTAGCCTACCTTCTCGGTTGTAAAAGCTGGTGCCATCTTTATTGGGATAAGGAAATGGCCCACCTTGCTTGATCAGCATGATGATCTTATCTATTTGGGCATCACCCGTGACGGAAGAGGCTGGCGCTTGGTTTGAGTTCTCTGATGAAATTTGAGATATAGCGGTGGGCGCTGCGCTATCCGAAAAAGCAGTCGACTTTATATCATCAAAGAAATAAAACGCGACTGCGATAATAGCGATGAGGCTAAATAAGGTAGATAGTGGGCTTTTTTTGTTTCGATTGCTATTATGCTGGCGAGTATTGCGGTTGTTATGCGTATTTTGTGTGCTTGTATTATTGTTATTCGAGTGATGCTTAGGAAGGCTCGTTTCGTTACTGTTTTCAACACTGTCTTGAGGGCTATCTTGAAGACTGAGCTTAGTAGACGTTACTTCTGTTGCGCGTAATTGGTTTTTTTCATTACGTTCGCTATTAAAGTAGACCGTTTGTCCCTCCCCGATAGGCTGTGATAATCGTACGGTGCTTATATGAAAAAACACGTCTTCACTTTGGTTGTCTACGTCAATAAAGCCATAGCCTTTGTCTTTATTCCAATGTTTGATTCTGCCACTCTGCATGAGCCTGCTTTCCTATAGCATGTTTGTGTTATGGTGCAAAATGATGGTTGCGCCGCTTATATAACATATTTATCTCTAATAAAAAAACGTCAGCAATCGAGCTGACGTTTTTTGTGGATTATGCTGTCTGTGAATTATACGGCAAGTCAGCAGATAAGTGCTAAGTTGAGTCAATACGCTATCAGTTAAGCGCGCGTCTCGCCATGACCATAGACAATCCACTTCTGTGAAGTCAAACCTTCTAACCCGACAGGGCCGCGCGCATGGATTTTATCCGTTGAGATACCAATCTCAGCGCCGAGACCATATTCAAAACCATCAGCAAAACGGCTAGAGGCGTTAATCATCACGCTGGCCGAGTCCACTTCACGGATGAATCGCTGTGACTTGGTATAGTTATCCGTAATGATGACATCGGTATGATGACTACCATGCGTATTGATATGTTCGATAGCTTCGTCTATACCTGAGACTATTTTTACCGCTAGGATAGGCGCTAGGTATTCGGTATCCCAATCATCAGAAGTTGCAGCTGATAAATGACCTTCAAGTTTAGCATTTTCATTTAGGATAGCTTGTGACTTGTCATCAAGGCGTAGTTGCATGGCGTCATCTGCGTCTACAATAGCTTCTGCAATTTTAGGCAATAGCTCATTTGCGACTGCTTCATCAACCAGTAGTGTTTCCATGGTATTACAAGTACCGTAGCGATGCGTTTTGGCATTGACACTGACTTTGATGGCAATTTCAGCATCTGCATCACTATCGATAAAGGTATGGCAGTTACCGTCTAAATGCTTGATGACAGGGACTTTGGCATCATTACTGATACGTGCAATCAGACCTTTACCACCACGTGGCACAATAACATCGACGTATTCAGTCATGGTAATCAGCTCGCCTACGGCCGCACGATCGGTTGTCTGTAGCACTTGTACGCTATGTTCAGATAGATCTGTATGACTAAGCCCTTGTTTGATACATTTGGCAATGGCTTGGTTAGATTCAAAGGCCTCAGAACCACCGCGTAAGATAATTGCGTTACCTGATTTTAGCGCTAATGATGCCGCCTCTAGTGTCACGTTAGGACGAGACTCATAAATCATACCGACCACACCCAGTGGCACACGCATTTTACCCAAGTGAATACCAGATGGGCGATAGGTCATGTCAGTGACTTCACCAATAGGATCAGGGAGACCAGCGACGTCTTTAAGACCTTGGAGCATACCGCTGAATCGCGCTTCATTTAACTCAAGGCGATCGAGGAGTGCGCTATCAAGATTGTTTTTTTGACCGTTTTCCATGTCGATTTTATTGGCAGCCAAAATGTCTTGTTTGGCATTGACTAGCTCATCATGAATGGCCATGAGTGCCGAGTTCTTATCACCAGTGTTGGCCGCAGCGAGTGTGCGAGAAGCAGCTCTTGCTTGCTTGCCGACAGACTGCATGTAGGTCGTAATATCCAATTGACTCATAAATTACTTTCCTTATGTAATACAGGTTTTTATAAATAAAGGCGCCCAATTTTCTATAGGTAAAAGTATCTGAAAAGGCGAAAATGTCGCAAAAAAAGAAGTTTTGAATGCCCATTTAGATAGCGATAGGTCATTATGCTATTTAACATAGAGGAGATGAGGTCGATAGTAAAGTTGATTTTGTGAACAGCATTTGTCTTATAAGGTACCCCACTCTCAACTTGAAATAAGCAAATCAAACTGAAGAGGCGGGTTACCAAGTTTTTTATTGAGTACAAAGCACAGATTATGCGACAGAATCTTACGAATCAATCGATGAGACAAATGCCATAAATCTCTTGCTCGTACCTTTTGTATATTAAATCGTTCTGATAACTGACCAATGACTGTTTCAACGATACGGCGGGCTTTCATTAGCCGTCTTACCACAGGTTTGGGTCTATCTTCTTTCATATTAGCTCTGAGTGGCGTTTGTAAATCTACTCCTTGAGCGTCGTAGTACGATGTCAGACTCGGGCTGATATACCCTTTATCAG
>NZ_RRYV01000015.1 GCF_014861395.1 Psychrobacter sp. FME13
CGGCCTTATCAGAGAGTACTTGCCTAAGGGTTGTGACTTTAGACAAGTCTCTGATGATGAGATGCAGGACATTGAGAACAAATTAAACAACAGACCAAGAAAACGATTAGGGTTTAAGACGCCTATGCAGGCGTTCTATAATATTAATTAGCGTTGCACTTGGTGTGTTAATCTAAGAGTTTAAAAATTAAACTTTAGCCACAAAAAAACCAGCATTCTAGCTGGTTTTTTATTCAATGCTTGTAAATAATAATTACTTGTTTTAGATAGACAAAAATTAGTTGCCTTCTTTAACGAACAAATAACCTTTACTACGAACAGTCTTGATACGTTTAGGGTTCTCTGGATCATCACCAATTTTTGGACGGATACGTGAGATACGTACGTCAATTGAGCGATCTTGACCATCATACTCAATACCACGTAAACGCTCAAAAATGTCTTCACGAGATAAGATGCGACCAGCATTAGAAGCTAGCAACCATAGCAGGTCATATTCAGCGCTGGTAAAATCAACCAACTCCTCACCTAAATTCACTGAACGTCCACCATTATCGATGACCAATTCGCCGAACTCTAAACGCTGAGGCACATCTTCTGATGGTGCATTTTCTGAGCGACGTAACAACGCACGGATACGGGCAAGCAGTACACGTGGCTGTGCTGGTTTGGCAACATAATCATCAGCACCCATCTCAAGACCTAGTACTTGATCCATATCTTCAGTACGAGCAGTCAACATCAAAATAGGGTTTTGGTAATGCGGGCGCACTTCACGGCAAACTGTCAGACCATCACTACCAGGTAGCATGACATCAAGCACGACCATATCTGGTTGCTCATTGACGATACGGCGAATCGCACGATTACCATCAGTTTCAATTGCTACTTCTAAACCATTTTTGACCAAGTAATCTTGAGTCAGCATGGCCAGACGCTCATCATCTTCAACAATCAAAATTCGGGGAGTATTGTCTTCTTCAGTCGTTGTCATTGTTATATCCTCTAATACATCTAATTTAAAAGCAGTAAAAGTAAGAGCGGTAAAATTAATAGCACCATCAAGCGGTGCAATTGATGTTCGTATAGCTGTTACAAACTTGGTAGCACAGTATACTATTAAACATACAGCTTCCTATACTATAGCTTATAGTCGGTAACAAAACCTATAAACTACATACATTAAAACTTTAGTTTACGTCCAAAAATCATGCTTTTTGGATAAATATTAATCAGTTAGGTAGATTCTTATCAGCCTAGTACTACTTAAATTTATATAAATAACTTCATTTAATGAATCAAATAACCTATATATTCTGAGCTTCACTTGATAGATCTCATTTCACCATCTCTAATATAACTATATATTTATCTCTCTACCATAGCATTTTCTAATTTACTTAGAGGCCATATGGCGTCAGACTTATATAAACCCACTATAGTCAAAAAACTCTAACATAGGTACAAAGCAACTAATTATAGGTTGTAATATTTAATACCTTTAAAGAAGATAAGGCTGTAGCAGTGTAGTCATTCACTGAACTATACATGGTTATACACACTTGTATTGCTTGTATCAAAACCATATTGAATAAAGCAATTATTTCAAGCACCATCAAATGATAAATAACAAGCATAAAAAAACAGCCCATAATGGACTGTTTCTTAATTATAAATAATATTAAATTAAGCGCGATTTTTGTACTTACGAATAGTCTGTAGCTGTGCAACAGACTCTGCTAATGAAGCCAAAGCAGCATTTGTCTGTACCGTATCAGACTGATTAACCAGCATTTGCTCAGCTTTTTTACGTGCTTCAACGATTTTACTTTCGTCAAGATTATGTGCACGCATGGCCGTATCAGCTAATACAGTAACGATCTTAGGTTGTACTTCTAAGACACCACCTGATACATAAATCACTTCTTCTTCACCATTTGGTGTTTGCACACGCATCGCACCCGGTTTTAGCAAAGTAATAAGCGGTGTGTGACCTGGCAATACACCAATCTCGCCTTCGGTACCCGTAGCTATTAACATGCTAATTTCGCCTGAATACAACTCTTCACGAGCACTTACGACGCGACATTGTAACGTTGCCATACTTAACTCCTTACCATCAAAATACAATCAAAACTGCGATGCGTAACCTAATGGCAAATAAGTTTATTATGACCTATTTGCCTTTTAGAAAATGCTAGCACAATTTTACGCTGCAGTAGATTTCATCTTCTCTGCTTTAGCAACAACTTCATCAATGCCACCAGCCATATAGAAGGCTTGTTCTGGTAGGTCATCGTATTCACCTGCAATGATGGCCTTGAAGCTAGCAATGGTATCGCGCAGAGCAACATATTTACCAGGTGCACCAGTGAATACTTCTGCTACGTGGAATGGCTGTGACAAGAAACGCTGAATCTTACGTGCACGGTAAACAACCAGCTTATCTTCTTCTGATAGCTCATCCATACCCAAGATAGCGATGATGTCTTTAAGCTCTTTATAACGCTGTAGAACTTCCTGAACACCACGAGCCACATTGTAATGCTCATCACCAATTACTTGTGGATCTAGCTGACGTGACGTTGAATCTAGTGGATCAACCGCAGGATAGATACCTTGTGATGCGATATCACGGCTTAGTACAACCGTTGCATCCAAGTGAGCAAACGTTGTCGCTGGTGATGGATCGGTCAAATCATCCGCAGGTACATAGACCGCTTGAACTGAAGTAATAGAACCTGACTGAGTTGAAGTAATGCGTTCTTGCAATAAGCCCATCTCTTCAGCAAGTGTCGGCTGATAACCAACTGCTGATGGCATACGACCAAGCAGTGCTGATACTTCAGTACCGGCTAGCGTATAACGGTAGATGTTATCAACAAACAGCAATACGTCACGACCTTTGCCAGTAGCAGGATCTTTAGTATCACGGAAGTATTCAGCCATAGTCAAGCCAGACAATGCAACACGTAGACGGTTACCCGGTGGCTCATTCATCTGACCATATACCATCGCAACTTTAGATTTACTAAAGTCTTCAGTGTTTACAACGCCAGCTTCTTGCATTTCATGATAGAAATCGTTACCTTCACGAGTACGCTCACCAACACCAGCAAATACTGACAAACCTTCATGCTTTAGAGCGATGTTATTGATCAGCTCCATCATGTTAACGGTTTTACCAACACCAGCACCACCGAACAGACCAACTTTACCACCTTTAGCAAACGGGCAAAGTAAATCAATTACTTTAATACCAGTCTCTAGTAGTTCAGTGCTGTTTGACTGATCAGCATAACTTGGCGCATCACGGTGGATAGACCATTTCTCGTCTGCTGCAACAGGACCTTCTTCATCAATAGGACGACCAAGAACATCCATAATGCGACCCAGTGTTCCTGTACCTACTGGTACAGAAATAGCTGCACCAGTATTGGTAACAGGTAGGTTACGCTTTAGGCCTTCAGTTGATCCCATAGCAATAGTACGTACGATACCATCACCTAGCTGTTGCTGTACTTCTAGGGTGGTTTCGGTACCATCTACTTGCAAGGCATCAAAAATCTGAGGAACTTCATTACGGTTGAACTCAACGTCAAGAACCGCGCCAATAATCTGTACAATACGACCGCTACTCATTGCGTTCTCCTTGAACTTCTATATATAGGTGTAGTCAATTATGAAACAGCAGCAGCACCGCCAACGATTTCCGAGATTTCTCGGGTAATCGCCGCTTGACGCAGCTTGTTATAAACCAACTGTAAATCGTTAATAAGGTCACCAGCATTATCTGTAGCCGCTTTCATAGCAACCATACGTGACGACTGCTCAGAAGCGATGTTTTCCATTACCGCTTGATAGACAATCGACTCAATATAACGGCCAAGTAATTCATCAATCAATGTCTTGATATCAGGCTCATAGATATAGTCCCAGCTGAGCTCTGTTTGTAAGCCACTTTCGTCTTCATCAAATGACTGCTCTGGTAAAGGAACCAATTGATTGACAGTCGGCTTTTGAGTCATGGCATTAACGAATTTGTTATAGACCACATAGATGCGATCTATATTACCGTTACTATAATCCTCAAGCATGGCTTGAACAGGTGCGTTTATTTGCTCAAACGTTGGCTTATCACCATAATCGGTCACTGCCGAGGTAACATTACCACCAAAATTTTTGAAAAAACTCACGCCTTTAGCACCAATAGCTGCAAACTCAGTCTGTACAGACTGATCTTGATATTGCTGGATACTCTTAGATAAAGCTTTAAATAAGTTGACGTTCAAACCGCCCGCTAGACCACGGTCAGAGGTAATGACAATATAGCCAACCTTATTGACAGGACGCGATACCATATACGGGTGTTTGTAGTCAGATGAAGCATGCACCAAATGTGAAATAACCCGACGCATACTATCAGCATACGGGCGACCCACTTCCATGCGCTCTTGTGCACGGCGCATTTTACTTGCTGCAACCATTTGCATTGCACGAGTAATTTTTTGGGTGCTTTTAATACTGGTGACTTTGGCACGTATCTCTTTTAAGCTTGCCATAATGATTCCAATATGAGAGGGTTAAAAAGCATTGGCGCAAGCGACAATCATTTGATATATGACATTAATCTGGCAGAATAACATTCTATATCTTGTGCATTACGCGATCTAATGCTGCTAGTGGTTAAAACAGTGGCGCAAGTATCTAATAAGACAATGTGCCACTTTTTATTGACTATCACAGATAGCCGTAACCAAATCCGGCTTAACCCGTGAAATTAATAACTGTGATTTTGTTTAAAGGTCTCTAGAGCTGACTTTAAACGACCTGCGATATCATCGTTGTAGTTCGCAGTGTCATCAATCTCACGCATCAATTCACTCTGCTCATCATGCATATAGCGTAAGTAAGCTTCTTCGAAAGAACCAATCTTTTCAACAGGCACATCCGATAAGAATCCTTCATTTGAAGCATAAATAACAGCTGCTTGCTCAGAGATAGACATTGGCTGATACTGCTTTTGCTTCATCAGTTCAGTCACACGCTCACCATGATCGAGCTGTTCGCGAGTTGCATCATCAAGATCTGAGGCAAACTGAGCAAATGCTGCCAATTCACGGTATTGGGCCAACGCAGTACGAATACCACCAGATAGCTTTTTGATAATCTTAGTCTGTGCTGAACCACCAACACGAGATACCGAGATACCAGCATTTACTGCCGGACGGATACCTGAGTTGAATAGGCTAGATTCTAAGAAGATCTGACCATCAGTGATTGAAATCACGTTAGTTGGTACGAATGCAGATACGTCACCAGCTTGTGTCTCAATGATTGGTAGCGCCGTTAAAGAGCCAGTTTTACCTTTCACTTCACCGTTAGTGAACTTTTCTACATAGTCAGCATTTACACGTGATGCACGCTCAAGTAAACGTGAATGTAAATAGAATACGTCACCAGGATATGCTTCACGACCTGGCGGACGACGTAGCAATAGTGAAATCTGACGATAAGCGACTGCTTGCTTTGATAAATCATCAAATACAATCAATGCATCTTCGCCGCGGTCACGGAAGTATTCACCCATCGTACAGCCTGAATATGGTGCAATATACTGTAGAGCTGCAGGCTCTGATGCTGAAGCAACCACAACAGTGGTATATTCTAGTGCGCCAGTTTGTTCAAGCTTACGTACTACGTTAGCGATAGTCGAACGTTTCTGTCCGATAGCGACGTATACACATTTAATGCCAGAAGCTTTCTGTGCAATGATCGCATCGATAGCCATCGCTGTTTTACCAGTCTGACGGTCACCAATGATAAGCTCACGCTGGCCACGACCGATTGGAATCATGGTATCAACGGCTTTATAGCCAGTCATTACTGGCTGATCTACTGACTGACGATCGATAACGCCTGGAGCGATTTTCTCGACTTTGTCAGTCATCTTAGCATCGATAGGACCTTTGCCATCAATAGGATTACCCAAGGCGTCAACAACACGACCTAGCAGCTCAGGACCTACTGGTACTTCAAGGATACGACCAGTACAATAGGCTTTTTGACCTTCTTGCAGCTTTAGGTAATCACCAAGTACTACCGCGCCGACAGAATCACGCTCTAAGTTAAGAGCCATTCCATAGATTTCGCCTTCAAACTCAATCATTTCGCCGTACATGGCATCTTCAAGACCATGAATCTGCACGATACCGTCAGATACTTTGACAATCGTGCCTTCATTCTTTGCAGTTGCACCCGCATCAAGGTCTTGAATACGCTGCTTAATCAGGTTACTGATTTCCGCTGGATTCAATTGTTGCATTGCCTTGTTTCCTTTAATTTATGATAACCCGCCCACTGACTTAAATGCTCTTACTATCACGCAGGTATTATAGAGCTGCGTTGATGAATGGCATTAGGCAGTTAGCTGTGTTTTTAACTGTTGTAACTTGCCGCGCATCGAATCATCAATGACTTTGTCACCGACTTTTATCGTAGCGCCTGCCAATAGACTTGGATCGACCGACTCATGAATCACGACACTACCGTTTAGTGATTCGGCAAGGCGCATCTTAATCGTTTCACGCTGAACGTCAGTCAATGGGTAGGCAGTAGTCACATATGCGTCAAGCTGCTTTAAGCTTATGGCCTTGTGATGACGATAATGCTCATAAACTTCAGGAAGCAGCGCTAGACGCTCTTGATCTGCCAGCTGCTTAATAAAATTAGTGAGCGCTGGTGATACTTTAGGATAGCTAATATTATTGCCATAACGAGAGCCTTTGCTCTCACCTAATAGCTGTTTAAAAGCAGAACCATTATCACCAGCTACTTGTGAGTCATAAAGATCAACCAAAGCAGCTGACTTATGCTCAGCCGTAACAGCTGGATTTTCTAGCCAAGTACGAAAAGCTTTGTCATTGACAACTGTACTGGCGATAAACAAGAAATTCTCCCACTCATCTACAGCCCCGTTTTCATTGGCATAGTCAAACGCGGCTCTAGCGTAGGGTCGTGCTAAGGTTGATAAGTCAGCCATTATATCCTCACAGTTACAGCTTCGCCGCCAGTTGGTCTAGCATACTGGCATGTTTTTGCACATCGACTTTGTCTTGCAAAATCTTTTCTGCACCAAGCACAGCCAGTTCAGCAACTTGAGCACGTAATGACTCACGTGCTTGATTGATTTCTTGGTCGATAGACGCTTGCGCCTGTTGACGAATGCGCTCGGCTTCCGTTTGGGCTTGCATTTTTGCATCTTCGACAAGCTGATTGGCACTCTTGTTTGCTTGCTCAATTAGAGCAGCAGCTTTAGTCTTTGCAAGATCAAGCTCCTGCTGGACATCTTGCTCCGCGGTCGCTAAATCTGCTTTTGCTTTTTCTGCGGCACTCAAGCCTTCAGCAATTTTACGCTGACGCTCATTAATGGCGCCGATAAGTGGTGGCCACACGAATTTCATGCAAAAAACCACAAATATTGCAAAAGCAATGGCTTGACCGACGAGTGTAAAATTGATATTCACGTGATCACCTCTTTGTTAATGAAAAATCAGTTTCATTGATCATGTTTGGCAGTCAAATCTTGACTATATTTGATAGAAAACTTCCGAATACCAAACATTTACAACTGAGCTTTCGGATTAACCTGCTAGAGGGTTAGCGAATAACAATAGCATAGCAATACCAACACCGATCATCGGAATAGCATCAAGAAGACCTGCTACGATGAACATACGAGTTTGCAATTGTGAGCCAAGTTCTGGCTGACGCGCAACACCTTCTAAGAACTTGCCACCTAGAATAGCAAAACCAATACCTGTGCCAAGTGCGCCAAGACCGATAAGTAGCGCTACTGCGATAACTGTGTAACCACCTAATACTGGATCCATTGATGTATCCTCATTTACCTATTGAATAATGTCTAATTAATGTTCAGTTGATGATGCAAGCGACATGTAAACTATCGTCAGCATCATAAATACGAACGCTTGAAGTGTAATAACTAAGATGTGGAAGATAGCCCACGGTACCGATAACGCCCATTGAATCCAAAACGGCATTAGAGCAATCAGTATAAAAATCAATTCCCCAGCATACATATTACCGAATAGACGCAAACCAAGTGATACTGGCTTAGCAATCAAAGTAACAGCTTCTAAAATGAAGTTGATGGGGATTAAAATAGCTTGGATAATTGGGTTTTTGGCACCAAATGGGTGTAGTGTTAACTCACCTATAAATCCGCCAAGACCTTTTTCTTTAATACTATAAAATATAATCAATGCAAAGACAGAAAATGACATGCCAAGCGTGATATTAGGATCGGTTGTTGGAACAATCTTGAAGAACACGTGATGAGGATCATGACCCATTGCAGCACCAACTTGTCCTGCAAGACCTGGAATGAAGTCAACGGGTATTAAATCCATCAAGTTCATTAAGAAGATCCACACAAAAATGGTCAACGCTAGTGGCGCAATCAATTTTGAAGTACCACTGTACGAATCACGAACGTTGTTATCAACAAACTCAACGATCAATTCAATCGCTGCCTGAGTTTTGCTTGGCACGCCTGAAGTGACTTTTTTGGCAACCATCCAAAAGATGGCACAAAATAAAATACCCAGACCAACTGACCAAAGCATAGAATCAAGATGGATAGCATTAAAACCCATTGCCCCTGCTTCTTCAGCAGTATGGGCAACTTTCCAACCTTCGCCCGGCAAATAGCCATACGTCCAATTCGTTAAGTGGTGAGAGATATATTCTGATGATGTTTGCTCGGCTGCCATAATGTAAGCTTCTTATTAATCAACGATTTAATCAACTACCAAAAATATGGTTGTCATCTGATGAGGTTTTAGCGTGCTATCTAACATGCTGATAAGCCAGCAAATAACTGACACTAAAACGCTCATGTAACCAATAACATCCAACCCATAGTTCTATTACTAATGTACGGATTTGATAGCCGCAAATGAATTTTAGCTATCAAAAAAGGGCTTATGATAATTCAGTAATAGCCCTTGCATATGTACGCAAAATTATTATATATGTGTTCACTTACTGTCGTATTTTGACGACTAACGCCTTGTATAGCGTTCATAAGCAAAATATTTAGCTGTCTATCTTAATGCAGCGTTGTATTCGTGTAAAGTCAATTATCAAATTTTTATTCGTTGTATGAATAAGTTAGCTACTGTTAATATTTTCTAACATAACTTTGTGTCTATAATCTATCTGCAATCTATTTGCAAAAATAGTTTTGATAAATAATAACAGTAACTTAATCTGCTCTACCCTATCACTATATTTTGACACACTACGTTCATTTCGAATAATTATACAAAAATTTTACGATCGCTAGCACTGTCTTAAGACAGACTTTTATGTTTTGACATTTTAGAACTAGTCATAGAGAAGTTGGACGGCAGGGTGGCTTTCATAAAAATATTAATCATATAACTATATCTATAGTTAACACTAACGTATATACCACAACATCCAACTGTGACTAATTTGCATTACCATAAAACCGATAAACAGCGCAGGCGCAGATAGGGGTTGTACGGTAATAAAAATTAGTGCGAAACCCAACATGGCTAATAGCCACTTGGCCATCTGTCCTCGATATAGCTGGCTAACAATATGTTGGCGCGCGCGATATCCAGTATACCAAAAAATAAACCCAGCAAATATAGATTGGCTAGAAAAGCTAAGTAACGCACCGAGAGCGGCACTTTTTGTTACGGTAAGCTCACTATGCAACCAAACAGCATCTATGACCCAAGCAATAATTATGAGAATAAATAATATCCATGCTTGGCGTTTGATATAGATGCCAATCTTATCTTTTTGCGTGCGTTTAGCAGGCTTGGTCATCAGTATTCCTATAGCCTTACAACATTAGGATAATTTAGCATGCTTCTGATACTTTTATCCGTGAATCGTTTACCCTACAGGTATTACCTTTATAACCAAAATCAAACGCCACTTATTATAAGGAGCATGTGCGTGTTAAGCAAGTAAAATCTGAAACTTGTCAACTATTTAGCAGACACATGACTCAAGATAGATTATTCTGAAGTTCAAATCACTATATTTGAGTCATGGTAATATTTATTTGGTGAATACTTATTTAGTGGATATTTATACCTACTCTTAGTTACCATCAATACAATTATTAATTTGTTGTGCCATTTGCATCCACCCTTCTACGAAATCTTTGCTAGAGCTCATATCTTCGATTTGTATGGTTGTTTTCACAGGCTGTAGCTTGGCAAGCAAACCTTTCGGAACAGTGCCCTGATTGACCATACACATCTGATCAACAGGACGGTTTTCATTCAACCAGCGTAACTGACTGGCTTTTGGAGAAAGGTGATGATCTGGGCTCAAACTACCTGCTAACTTTATATGAGCCGCTTTTTCGATATATTGATACGCATCATGATAAACCCAGTAAGGACGATTTTTCTGAGCGTCTTGTTGTATATCAGCAACAGCTTTATCCATGCGTTCAGCAAACTTTTTAACATTAGATTGATAGGTATCTGCATACTCTGGATTAGCGCGGCTATGTATCACTGCTAGTGCACGGGTGATGGCTTTGGCGTTTTCAGGATCTAGCCAAATATGTGGATCAAGTGTGTTCTCAATCGGTACGCCTTTTACATCACGCAGCGGATAACGATTAAAAGCATTAAAATCAAACATAGCAATCGCGTTGGGGGCGGTTTGTAAACTACCAGTTAAGCTATTTTCTAGTGCAGGACCAAACCAGACGACAAACTTACTGTCTTTAATGGCCTTGATATCGCTTGGGCTGACGCTCCCGTGATGCCCTACATCGCCTGCTTGTAGAATTCTATTGGCTGATGGTGTTCCCTCAGTCACCGCTTCACTGAGTAAAAACATCGGATAGTTGCTCACACTAACCGTTGCTGCTTGGGCGTTTAGCGTTAAGAACCCTAGTACTGCTCCAGAAATTAGCAGACGTTTTATCTTGATAACTGGACGTAATAACTGATTGAAAGCTGATTTCATAATAGATGTCTTTGATATATGAGTAATGGTTTGTAAATACTATATTTGATGCAAACTAAAGGTATGACAGATAAACTAAGGTCGCTTATCTGCCTTGCTTTTTATTATGTTATACTATAACAATAAAAAATATAATAAAACAGCCATTTTATTTTTAGGAGTTCGCACTATGTCTACCCATTCATCAGATTGTGAACATTTACATGATGTGCAAGATTTTACACCGCATGACGTTGTCGAGCGCTTAACAGCAGCAAAGGAACAATGTCAGTTAAGTGGTGCACGCTTTACGTCATTGCGTCAACAAATATATCAGTTAGTATTAGAAGCCAATAAACCCATTGGTGCCTACGATTTAATCGCCCAACTACAAGATATGCGCCTGTCAGACTCTGAAACCAGTGATGACAATAAGAAGCCTCACTCGCAAAAGCCCTCATCAAAAAAACAAACCAAAAAAAACGTCGCTCCACCTACAGTTTATCGCAGTTTGGAGTTTTTATTGAGCGAAGGTTTAATTCATCAGTTGACGTCTATTAACGCTTATATTCCTTGCTGTCACCCAAGGGCACAGCATACGGCAGCTTTCCTGATCTGTGATCAGTGCCAGCGTGTACAAGAATGTAGCAGCTTACCAGTACAAGAGATGATGAGCTTTGCTGAGCAAGATGTTGGGTTTGTTGTGGAGAACAGTGTGATTGAGCTTAGTGGTCGATGCCAAGCGTGCCAGTAATATATGAGCATTTGAACTTCTGTACTTAAACGTCAGTATTTGTATATGATGATATGCTCTAACTCTCTATAGCAATATTCTGATTACCTCTATCCTTTACTTATCCATTTGTTGTCATATTATGAGCCTCTCTTCTACCTTAATATCTAATCAGCCGCCCTCCCCTACTGCTGATAACCCTACCGCGAACGATACTAAACAGCTGCTAAGCTTGAGCAATATCAACTACCATGTCGGACCGCAACGTATTCTCTCAAATATCAATATTGATATTACTACCAATGAGACGGTGAGCCTGGTTGGGCCTAATGGTGCTGGTAAATCAACGCTAGTCAAACTAATTTTGGGTTTGATTGAGCCGACTCAGGGCAACATAACTGCGCATCAACCACTGCGACTTGGCTATGTACCGCAGCGATTTACAGTCCCGCCAATATTGCCCTTGCGAGTCAGCGACCTGCTGAATCAAGCAAATAAAAACCGGTTAACCGTAGAGCAACGCCAGTTCATATTTGATAATTTAGCATTGACGCATTTGCTATCACGGCAGATGCTGCACTTGTCAGGTGGTGAAACACAGCGCGTTTTATTAGCCCGAGCCTTATTAGATAAACCCAATTTATTAATTTTGGATGAACCTATGCAAGGGCTTGATCCTGATACTGAAGTTTGGCTGTATCAATTCATTGATACGCTCCCAGATTTCTTGCGTTGTGCCATGTTGGTGATATCCCATGATCTACACTGGGTAATGAGAGGCAGTCGACGCGTTATTTGCCTCAACAAACATATCTGCTGCGAGGGACAACCAAGCGAACTGGCCATTAGCACCGAATTTAAAAAACTATTTGGTCATTACTATGAGCAGCCTTATGTGCATCAGCCACATGCTTGCCAGCATCACGCACCAAATGAGATCGAACCATAACCATCAAAACCCCACATATTACGGCTGTGTTTAGTCCGATGTTTTTGACATTTACTGATACCGTCTTAAGACCTTATAAAAATTTTACGGATATTTATTATGACCACTTGGTTAGCCATTATCGCTCCTGCTTGGATTGCTGGCAGCATTTTAGCATTACTATCAGCACCTTTAGGGTGTTTGGTGTTGTGGCGCCGTATGGCATTTTTTGCTGATGCTCTAGCACATGGCACCTTACTAGGTGTGGCCTTAGCCGCTTGGTGGCAAATTCCCATGGGCATTGGTGTCTTGCTAGTCAGTGTCATGGTAGTGTTAGGACTGGTATTGATTGATGATGAACGTCTACCTGCAGATGCCGTACTGGCGGTCGTTGCCGTATCATTACTGTGCTTGGGTTTATTGACCCTCACACAGCTAACCGACCAACAATCCAACGTCTTGGGGTTTTTGTTTGGCAATCTATTAGAGCTCGATTGGGCTGACTTGCCTTTACTCGCGGGTAGTGTGCTAGTGGGTTTGGGCTTACTACGCTATATATGGCCAGCACAAATTAAGCTTGCTACTCACGAAGCACTGGCACGTATTCAGGGCATTAACCCAACACGTCAACGATTGTTTTTTATGGGAATATTGGCAGGGTTCTGTGCCGTTGCGCTACAAGCGGTCGGTAGCTTGCTGATCAGTGGTTTGTTGGTATTACCAGCACTCACCGCACGCTTATGGGTGACCTCACCCAAACAAATGGTCGTCATATCATTACTTATCGCGCAGCTTGGGGTCACATTGGGCGTTTGGGGTAGTATTTGGTTAGATATTCAGACAGGACTGTCTATTGTATTAATATTGGCTATTTTATTTTTTATCGCACTTATTTTTTCAAAGTTAATAACCTCAAAATTTTGGGTAGCACGCTCTTAAAGGGTGCCATTAATTCAATTAATAGTCGTTTGAACAAGCCAAACATATCGTTAAATAACAGGGTAATGTTTTGATACTATCGAATTTATCCGTGCTATTTTCTCATTTTTATCCCCATTTTTAAAAAGGAGAACATGCTAGAGTGACTAAGTAACTACCCTAAAAGCATTTTTTATTGTATTATCCGACTTTATTTGATTAGTATTTCTAGAGCTTTGATTCACTTTATGTTATAAACTTTCCCTAATATTATCAGTATTATAATGAATAAAAAGCTGCCTATAATGATGATTGCAAGTATAGTGTGGTAACTACCATTAAATACTATATCGAATGGGAAAATAAGTAGTGAAAACAAATCACAGCGACTCATTTATTTACAGTCATTTTGACAGCATGAAATGTTCTGACTCAATAAGGAAGTGGCCCAATGCCAACCTATCCTGTCAGTAAAATCAGCACGCCAGATAAGCAGGTCAATGTATTGCAAGTCACTGATTTGCATTTATCGACGCCTGTTGATTTTATGTCTGACAATGATAGTAGTGATCATGATAAACCTGCTATTTATCAACATAGCTTTGAGAAAGTACTTCAGCAAGCATTAAGCGCAGATATGCGCTGTGATTTAATCTTGGTAACTGGTGACTTAGTTAATAAAGTTGAGCCTGTCATTTATGATCATATCTTCAAAGTATTACAAGCAACTGGTGTTCCTTTTGCTTGTATTGCCGGCAATCATGATGTGACTGATGAGATTGACAGTCATTTGCCCTTCCCTCAGCGCACGCTGGTCGGGCGTTCTACCGACCCTCGTTTATTAAGTCAACATATTATCGAAACCGATCATTGGCAGTTATTGTTATTAGACTCATCTATTACAGGTAAAGTGGCAGGAGAAGTAACACCTGATGATATTGACTGGTTGTGCAAGAGACTCAGTGCCTGTGATAAACCTGCATTGATCGCCCTCCACCATCATGTCGTACCAGTAAACTCTGCCTGGATTGATAACCATATGGTAGAAAACAGCGAGAGATTTTGGCAATATATGGCGGCATTTGAGCATCTAAAAGTAATCATAAGCGGACATATTCATCAAGAGCAAGTTCGCCACCGTCAAGACGTTACCGTCTATAGCACACCGTCTACTTGCTATCAGTTTATGCCTAATGAAGATAGCTTTGCCTACGATAACGACGCTCTACCTGGTTATCGTTGGTTGCAATTAGGCAACAATGGAAAGGTTGCAAGCTGGATTGAAAGACTGGATACTTGACGCCCAGTTTGATTGCTCCAAATATCAATTAAATCTGTTTTATATCAATATTTTGGTTAATATTCCTTGATTAAATATATAATGGCTAACCAAGTAAAGTTGCTATTAAGATAAAAAATAACTTCATTATTATTAAAAACAATGATACAACTTATAAAATAAAGCGAAGACCACCTAATATTTGATATTAGGCAAAATCATAATAGCTAGGATGGCTAAGTTGAGTAAAAAGGGTCGTTTTTTCCGTCAGCAGTTGGTGACATATTTTAGGCATTACGATATCTAGTCAGTTCCATGTAACTTAGAGAAAAAGAAGGTGAGTGAGCGCTGGGCAAGTAGTAGGCTAAGCAAGCCTGACACCGTATCTTCTTTATCTGGCATTGACTATATTTAAATAAAAACAGGTATAAGTATATGTCTGACCATCGATATATTCATACTATTAGACCAACTGTGTTACTTGTGTTACCAAGTGGTAAAACGTTTTATAAATGGACCACATTACAATGTTCGTAAAATTAATAACGTGCTATCTGTTGATACGTCGTTTTATTGAATTAATTTGAAAAAGTAGGATACCCATATGAGCACCGTGACCACGAACCCGAGTGAAGTAAAGTTTACTCCTTATGTGCCAGCCAAAGACGAAGAGTATATGTCTGATGCTCAATTAGAGCATTTCAGGGCTATTCTGTTGGACTGGAAAAACCAATTGATTGGCGAAGCAGATCGTACCAAGACTTATATTCAAGATGAGTCAAGTTCCATGCCAGATATCAATGATCGTGCCACCCAAGAAGAAGAGTTTGCCTTAGCATTACGTACACGTGACCGTGAACGCAAGCTCATTCGCAAAATCGATAAATCGATAGCAGAAATAGAAAATGATGACTATGGCTTTTGTGAGACTTGTGGTGTAGAGATTGGTCTTCGTCGCCTAGAAGCACGCCCAACAGCCACTCAATGTATTGATTGTAAAACACTATCTGAAATTAAAGAACGTCAAAACCAAGGCGCTTAAAGAAGATATTGTGTATGACTTTCAATTATCAGTAGTAAGCATTGACAGTCATAAAAACCTAAGAGTAAGTAAGAATGAGCGACCATATATTGGTCGCTCGTTGCGTTTTAGGCTATCGCTTTTTTAGTCCATGGTTTATAGTAATCATGACAAATGTAAGCCACAATAAAATTGATGCATTTAATAAATATCTTTTTTGGCTCATCCTTATTATCCTAGTGGTATAACACTACTATCGATAACCCCTTATTTTGAAAAGCATCTAGACACCTATGTCCATTTCAAACGTATCCACTCAGCCTATTGGTCGATTTGCACCTTCACCTACTGGCGAACTACATCTTGGCTCTTTAACCACTGCTCTTGCTAGCTTTTGCCATATAAAATCACTCGGTGGTCAGTGGTTATTGCGTATCGAGGATACTGATACTGAACGCTGTGATAAGCAGTTTACTGAGCAAATCTTGATCGATCTGGAAGCGCTTGGACTACAATGGGATGGCGATATCATTTATCAGTCTGAGCGTATTGATATCTATAATGATTATCTCAATTCAACCCTATGGCCGCTCACTTATGGTTGCCAATGCTCACGTAAAGACTTAGAACAATATTGGTCACAAGAGCAACAACGCCCACATCATACCCACAACCAATTACCACCAAATAGACATCGCTACCCACGTTGCTGTGTCACAGCGGACCTTGATAGAGAACGACATAAACTGCGCATACAGCTACCAAATTATAGGATTGGCTTTAATGATGGTATTCAAGGAATACAATGGGACAATCCTCAGCAAACCTTAGGTGATATGGTGGTACGTCGCCAAGATAATATGATTAATTATATTTTGGCAGCAAGTCTTGATGATGGGCTACAGCAGATTACACATGTCATGCGAGGATTGGATATCCTACCCATGACCACAGCACAAATTAGTATCATGCAAACAGCTGGTTTACCCGTTGTCGATCATTGGTATCACCTACCATTAATATGTAATCCGGATGGGCAAAAACTCTCCAAACAAAATCTCGCACAACCAATTGATACACGCAATCCAAGTCAATTAATCGCTCATGCACTGAAGCTATTGCAACAGCCAACTGTCGATAGAGATACGCCTGAAAACATGCTCAAGCAAGCAATTACCCAGTGGGACAATACACCGTTACAACACAAACACCAGTTGAACTTGCCTAACTTATAAACAGCGATACTTAAAAATAAACAACAAAAGCGCCGCTAGCTAGCGGCGCTTTTTGAGTAAATTACATGACACCAAACGTTTTTCGTGGAGTGCTCAGTGCGTTCTAATAATAACGACATTGATTTTTTTCTATCTCAGGACTTTCTTTATATATTTTTAGCAACAGCGCAACCATGACTAAACTAATCAACATAGAGGAACCACCATAGCTAAAGAACGGCATGGTCAAACCTTTGGTCGGAATCGCGCCCATATTCATCGCCGCATTAATGATAGTCTGTGCAATAAATACCACACCGATACCGAAAGCTGTATAGCTCATACGCATCTGCCGACGTTTCAAAGCATTATAGCTAATACGCATCGCACTACCGATAATCAGTGCTTCAAGGATGAGTATCATAGTCACCCCCACAAAACCTAGCTCTTCACCGGTAATCGCCAATAAAAAATCCGTGTGCGCTTCTGGTAAATGCGATAATTTTTGTACACTCTCTCCGTAGCCCACACCCGTAAACTGGCCACGACCAAAGGCGATCAAACTACGTGCTAGCTGATAATCTGTGTCTTGTACATCATCAAATGGATCTATAAATGACATCACACGTACCAATCGGTATTGCGCTGTTGTTACCATCAAAACCGCACCACCAACAGCCGCTGCAGCCAGTGCTAAAAAGTGCTTGTAAGGCGCACCAGCGATATAAAAAATCGCAAAGATAGTACCTAGAATCACGACAAAAGAACCAAAGTCCGGCTGTGATAATAACAACATAGTAATGAGAGCCACCACCAGCATAATTCGTAAAAAGCCATCCAAGCCATTACGAACCTCAAACGAGCGACGCACCACAAAATCAGAGACAAAAACAATCATGACCAATTTAGCCAATTCTGCCACCTGAAAGTTAAACACGCCCAAATCTAGCCAACGCTTGGAGCCGTTAATCGGCGTACTAAACAATGTTGCCACTAGCAAAACGCCTGTAATACCTAATAAAACAAACTGCGTTTCAGTCTTATATAGCGTTCGTAAAGACACCATATAATAAGGAATAGCGGCCATAATTAGCCCGATTGTCATGTACAACAGCTGATTTTTGAAGAAGTGCAGCTCGGTCATACCACGACTAAGTGCAAAAGGAATAGAAGCAGAGGCCACCATCAACAAACTGAGCACCAGCATACAGCCGACGCTTGATATTAAAACAGCGCGTGCGGATGGCATAGAAAGAATACCATCAGAGCCAGTAGCTTGTTTTGATTGAGAGGAAGAACGAAAAAAAGAAGAGATCGCCATAATTTTATATACACTAACGAACGAAAAACACGGCGTCTATAAAACGCCACCGTTTAAAAAAATATAAGATAAATCAAACCAAAGTAAATAATTCGGCATATTACGTGATTAACTGGTTATGATTGACAGTAGCAGTAATCTATAATCAAAACAATCATTTATACAGAAAATGCTTGCTTAAGATAAAGAATCGTTCAGTAGCGGCTTATCACGTCATTTGATTATTTATCAAAATACTTAGTGAGCAATCATACGAACCTGTTTACTTACCCACCTGCTAGTTGGCTAACCAATTGACTAAAATGCTCACCACGAGCCACAAAGCCACTATATTGGTCAAAGCTCGCACAGGCGGGTGACAATAATACGGCTTGCACTTGCGATAAGCTACTCGATGTCACTTGCTGAATCATGGCAAAAGCATTTTCTAAATTTTGGCATTGATGTAGTGCCACATCAGCACTTATATCAGCGTCTCGTAGATGCTGCTCAATCAATTGCGAGTCATCACCGATGAAAATCACTTGGCTAACGTATCTATTAATAAAGGGCGTCAGCTCACCAAATTGTTGGCCTTTACCTTGTCCGCCTAAAATCAATAATAGCTTACCGTCTTTTGGGGCATAAACAGCGCCTAAACCTTCGATGGCTGCCATGGTTGAGCCAATATTAGTGCCTTTTGAATCATTAAAATAATCAATGTCAGCAACCTTTGCTACATATTGGCAACGGTGTTCAAGGCCTGTAAACTGCTGCAAGGTATTTAGCATACCATCAATGGGTAAGCCAACAAGCTCACCAAGTGCTAATGCTGCCTGTGCATTGAGTAAATTATGACGTCCTTTAATCAACAGTTTATCTGCCGATAGTAGCCTTTCTGTACCATGAGCAAGATAAATTTGACCTTCAGGGTCAGTAATGAGTCCATAGTGCCCCTTATCAGGAGCATGAATACCAGTGCTCACTCTCGGTAAATTGTCGGCAACCAATGGGCGCGTTAATGCGTCTTCACGATTAACGACCACAGACTTAGCACCCTGAAAGATACGATGTTTGGCTTGGTGATAACCAAGCATATCACCATGACGATCTAGATGATCGGGCGACATATTCAGAACCGTTGCCACCTGTGCACCTAGATTGGTTACAGTCTCTAACTGAAAGCTAGACAGCTCAAGTACTGCAAGCTCCATATCAGGATTGTCCAATAAGTTAAGTGCAGGTATACCAATATTACCACCGACGCCAACATTGACGCCCGCATCCGCTGCCATCTGCCCAACCAATGTAGTCACGGTACTTTTGGCATTAGAGCCTGTAATAGCCACTATTGGTACTGTGCAGGCTTCACAAAATAGCTGGATATCACTAACCACTGGAATATGAGCTTGACGTGCCGCAGCAACAGCTGGCGTAGCAAGAGAGATACCAGGGCTGATAATAATACGGGCTGCTTGCTGTAAAAGTTCAGCATCAATCTCGCCAAATTGGCGAATATCAATATCAACTGGTAATTGATCCGCTAAACCAGGATGTGCCTGAGCATCAGTGACTGCTACCTGATAACCTTGATTGGCCAAATAACGCGCTACGGACAACCCCGATTGACCTAAGCCAACCACGACTTGTAGACCATTGCCTTTATGAAGTAAGGCATCAGTTGCAGTATTAGCGGTCATATTTATTCCTTTTATTGGTCGGACAAAATGGTATTAAGTAAATCGACTTTATCAAGCAGTAAAGGATGCCATGGATATGAAAAGCATCATAACGGCATCCTCCGGATTTCGGTACTGATTTTTTCTGACTTTATGCTATTATGCGCCTGTTTTTATATTGCGTGGCTAGTGCTATAATAACCGCCCTAATCTGTATGTGACTAGGTGTTGAGCCAGGCCTTTTAGTTTAGCATGTTGTCCTATTCAACATACAATTGTCACATCTCTTTTAGCAAAGATTCTTACTTCTACCGCGACAAGTCATTGCTCATTTCACCAGTTGTTATTGTAGGTATACTTTTCAAGTACCTTACACTAAACAATCTGCTTTGAGTTATGGTCAAGTGTTTAATATATCCTAATTATTGGCAAGCGTATTTGTGACACCAGTAACAAATCAGTAGACATACTTATTATCAATTTTTAATAATTCAATGCCTCCACATGACTCAATGCCTGTCGTGGCATAAGAAAGATGGACAGCTACCTTTGTAGCGACGCGATCATTTTATTAATGAGTAATGATTACTTTTTTTACCCCTAACCCTATGCAGTTTACTTATGACATCTTTTATTGATAATTTACGTGACGAGTGGTTTTCCAATATTCGCGGTGACGTCTTATCAGGTTTGGTAGTCGCACTAGCACTCATCCCTGAAGCCATTGCCTTTTCTATTATTGCTGGTGTTGACCCAAAAGTCGGCTTATACGCCTCCTTCTGTATCGCCGTCGTCATCAGTTTCGTCGGTGGTCGCCCAGGTATGATTTCGGCAGCGACCGGCGCAATGGCACTGGTGATGGTTGATTTAGTTGCCGATCATGGTTTGCAATATTTGCTCGCTGCGACTTTATTATGCGGTGTGATTCAGGTTGTAATGGGTATTTTAAAGCTGGGCAACTTAATGCGCTTTGTCTCGCGCTCAGTAGTCATTGGCTTCGTCAATGCGCTAGCAATCTTGATATTTGCCGCACAGCTGCCTGAGCTAAACCCGATGACTGAACGTGTTGGTATGACGGTATATATCATGACAGCCGTAGGCCTAGCGATTATTTATCTGTTTCCACTCATTCCAAAGATTGGTCGCGTGATTCCCTCTCCGCTTGTCTGTATCGTTGGCTTGACCGCTGTTGCCATGTACATGAACCTCGATATTCGTAACGTCGGTAGTATGGGTGATTTACCAGATTCATTACCAATGTTCTTATTACCTGATATTCCATTGAACCTAAACACCTTGCTAATTATCGCGCCTTACTCTATCGCATTGGCTGTCGTTGGCTTATTAGAGTCTATGATGACTGCGACAATCGTCGATGAACTAACCGATACGCCAAGTGATAAAAATAAAGAATGCCGTGGTCAAGGTATTGCCAACGTGGTATCAGGTTTCTTTGGTGGCATGGCAGGCTGCGCCATGATTGGTCAGTCGATGATCAACGTCAAATCTGGTGGACGTACACGTTTATCAACCATGATTGCGGGTGTGGTTTTATTAATTATGGTGGTATTCCTAAGCGAGTGGGTCAGCCAAATTCCAATGGCAGCATTGGTTGCCGTCATGATTATGGTATCTATTGGTACTTTTAACTGGCAATCTCTTCGTGAATTCAAAACCCACCCAATGTCCTTTAACATTGTCATGCTAGCGACTGTATTGACCACAGTGTTTACGCATAACTTAGCTTATGGTGTGGGCGTCGGTGTCCTACTATCTGCTCTGGCATTTGCCAATAAGATTGGTCAATTCTTGACCATCTTTAGTGAATATGACGAAAGCTCTAATACCCGTTATTATTATGTGCAGGGCCAAGTGTTCTTTGCTTCTACGACGCAGTTTTTGCATAGCTTTGATACTAAAGAAGCCTTAGACAAGGTACAGATTGATGTTAGTCAAGCCCACTTTTGGGATGTTAGTGCGATTGATACGTTAGACAAACTGGTCATGCGCTTGCAGCGCGAAGGGATTGATGTCAAAGTAGTAGGACTCAACAAAGCCAGCCGTACGATGATTGATCGCTTCTCTGTTCATGATCGACGAGATATTGGCTTATTAGATTAAGCAATGCTGCACTTATAAAGTGAGTGCTGACTAATTACGAAGTAATTTAAGAAACAGCTGTATTGGTTGATAGAGTTGGGTAAATATTGACATCCCATTCTGACACCAAGCAGCTGTATTTTTATGACTAGAATGATTTGGTGTTCTTATGAGTAATTTGAAACTAGATAGCGTAATCGCCTGCTTGGACTGCCCTGATCATGTACAAGCAGTGCTAGAAGCTAGCATGTGGGCGTCTACGCGCTTACAAGCACCTATTGGACTACTGCACTCTGTACCGAGCTTGCAACAAAAAGCGGCGTTAAATTATTCTGGCTGTTTAAATGTCGATGATGAAAATATGCTGCTCGAGCAATTTACAACCAAAGAAAACTTAGGTAACTATGAGCTAAAGTCACAAGGTAAATTGCTCCTGCACCAAGCCACTACCTACTGCGATCAGCAGCATCACAAACTAACCACTTATACCTTACATCGGCATGAAAACCTCAGCGAAAGTATCGATTATGTCGACGATAAAGCACAGCTCATCGTTATAGGCCACAATGTCACCTGTAAAGCAACGTTGAGCCAACTGATTCGAGTCAGTCACTGCCCCATTTTGGTGACTCATGCACCATTTTTGCCCCCTGCTACTGCTTTGTTTGCCTTTGACAACAGCCCAACCTGCCATAAGCTGCTCAATTGGCTATGCAAAACAGCACTTATTCGTGCACTCACCGTTCACATTGTCATGGTAGGCAAAGAAAGTTCTGAGAACTGTGATGCCCTGCGTGAAGCCTATGCAAGGCTCAAACAAGCAGGCATTAAAGCAAAAAAAGCATTGCTTGACTGCCGCGATGTCACTGCTGCTTTGAACTATTATCAAAATGAAAATAATATCGGCCTACTCATGACCGGAGCTTTCGGCCAGTCTCGTATTCGCGAGCTACTACAAGGCAGCGACACAAAAAAGCTACTGGGCAGCACCAAAACACCGTACCTCCTATTTCCTAAAGGCTAGGCTCACACTGGCCTGTCACTGAACTGCTAACTATTTTCGTCTTTTCAGGTACAGCGCACGAGTACTTATGTCAAGCGCTGTCACCTATTCATGCGACTTATCACCTTACTCTCTAAAGCTTTTGTTAAGCCTAATTTTCAATGCATTTTCATATAGTGAATCAATTTAGCAAATCATCACATGAAATACATGGATCGCCTCCCCAAGCACCTAAAAAGTTGGTTATAATAAAGTTTTCGTTGATTCAACGCCAACGGTTGATACACGCTATTTATGTGCATAACAATAGTGCTTACCGTGGTAGCATAGTTTGTACTCCTTGCCATAAAAATAAAAGTTTTTGAGCACAAACCCCCAATCTTACCTATCCCCCTTGAGTAAATTGGCACAGTTCTTGAATAACTTATTAGTAAGCATGGCAGCGAGACGATGTACCACAATGCCTCTATCAACCTGCAGCATCACACAAATAAGGAATATTTTATGAAGCTAATCACTGCGATCTTAAAACCGTTTAAGCTCGATGATGTACGTGAAGCGCTTTCTGACATCGGTGTCAAAGGTGTCACCGTAACTGAAGTTAAAGGTTTCGGTCGCCAAAAAGGTCATACAGAACTTTATCGTGGCGCAGAATACGTGGTGGACTTTTTACCGAAAGTAAAAGTCGAAGTGGCTGTTATCGATGAGATGGTCGAACCTGCTATCGAGGCGATCACTCGCATCGCTAGCACTGGCAAAATTGGTGACGGAAAAATCTTCGTGACCGCGCTTGAACAAGTCATTCGTATCCGTACGGGCGAGACAGGTCCTGATGCTATTTAAGGCATATGACTAACCTATAAATATAGAATTATAGAATCACACCGATAGCTATATTGCATCAATTCAAGGGGGAATTAATATGCAAAATCAAATCTTCGAGCTCCAGTACGCACTTGATACGTTTTATTTTTTGATATGTGGGGCGCTAGTCATGTGGATGGCAGCGGGCTTCACTATGTTAGAAGCTGGCCTGGTTCGTTCAAAGAACACCGTTGAAATCTTAACCAAAAACGTCGCACTTTTCTCTATCGCTTGTACTATGTACATGATATGTGGCTATGCCATTATGTACGGTGGCGACTTGTTTTTAAGTGGTATCGCAGGTGACGATACATTAGTAGCCAGTGCTTTAGCTACTTCAGCTGAAAACGGCTTTGATGGTGACTCTGTCTACTCTGCTGCATCTGACTTTTTCTTCCAAGTGGTGTTTGTCGCAACTTGTATGTCAATTGTTTCAGGGGCTGTGGCTGAACGCATGAAGCTTTGGGCCTTTTTGCTATTCGCCGTGGTGATGACTGGTGTCATCTATCCACTAGAAGGTAGCTGGACTTGGGGTGGCAATGATGTGTTTGGCATGTTCAACTTAGGTGACATGGGCTTTTCTGATTTTGCAGGTTCTGGTATCGTTCACATGGCAGGTGCTGCTGCAGCATTAGCAGGCGTATTACTATTAGGAGCACGTAAAGGTAAATACGGTCCTAACGGCGAAATACGTGCTATTCCAGGTGCCAACCTACCATTAGCAGCACTTGGTACTCTCATCTTGTGGATGGGCTGGTTCGGATTTAACGGTGGTTCAGTACTCAAACTTGGCGATATCGCTAGCGCAAACTCGGTTGCTATGGTCTTTTTGAATACTAATGCAGCTGCAGCTGGTGGTGCAATTGGTGCTTTAATCATAGCGCGCCTTATCTTTGGCAAAGCTGATTTAACAATGCTCTTAAATGGTGCACTTGCAGGACTGGTTGCTATTACAGCTGAACCATCTACTCCAACTGCATTGCAAGCAACACTCTTTGGCATGATTGCTGGTGTTATCGTGGTGCTATCTATTTTAGCCTTAGACAAAATCAAAATAGATGACCCAGTCGGTGCTATTTCAGTGCATGGTGTTGTTGGTTTATTTGGTCTATTAATCGTACCGATTACCAATCCAGCGGCTTCGTTTGTAGGTCAGATTGCTGGTGCTGCTACTATCTTTGTTTGGGTGTTTGTTGCCAGCTTAATCACTTGGGCAATTATCAAAGCAGTCATGGGCATCCGTATCTCTGAAGAAGATGAGTATGAAGGTGCAGATATAGCAGAGTGTGGTATGGACGCATATCCAGAGTTTGTAAGATAAGAACTTTAAGCTTATCTTAAAATCTATACCATAAAAATCCCGCATCACCAAAAGGTGTTGCGGGATTTTTTTATATCTATATCAGTAAAATCTCATATCAATAAAGAGTTTGTACTATTTCTTTTTCCATGTTTGACTGCGTGAAAACGGACCAAGATAACCTTTTAGACTTAGAGTACTACCCTTTAAACTTGCAGTCATACGATAGTCTTTCCCTTTCTCAGGATCAGTGATTGTACCACCACTATATTTACCACCGCCATCAGCCTTCAACCCTTTAATCACTCTCGTACCAACGTATTTTTTGCCTGTCGATGAATTGGTCGCGATCAGTGTACCAGTTAGTACTCCATTTGATTCAGTAATTTTTACGGTGCCTTTTGGCTTGCCTTCATCAAATGTCTGCCATGTCGTATTGGCTAGCGGATCAGCGGCAAATGCCATACTGGCTAAACTAATACCTGCAACGGCTAATGTGGTTTTTGTAAATAATTTCATAGATTGACTCCCTTCATACAATGATTGCTCGAAACATTATGTTCCTGCTATTCTACGCCTATCCTTTGCTAGAATCTTTTATTACAAGCTTTGCGCTCTGAGATTAATTGAAAACAAACAGCCGCTATTACTTATTAAGTTATATGTACTAAACAGCTTTTAGCAAAAATAAGCGCTGCCTTGCCTCATTATAAGCAATTTTTGTATTTTGCCTAGTAGTTTTTTATAGTTTATAATTCCTATAAAAACAAAACTATATCAAATAGTTATAAAAAAGGATTGTCTATATCCTTATCTGATTGGTCATCCTTTTCTTTTGACTTGTCTTCCTCGTTACTATAAAGCTTATGCTTATCAAAGGCTTGCATCATTCTAGCTGTCAGCTCGTGTAATTGCTTCGCTTGTTGATATCCAGTGTCATCTAAAGTCACATCGATATCACCGTAAATGGTGATTTTGTCTTTCTGATTTTCTATGACAAGGTCGCCAATTTGCATACTTTGGTGATTGTTGGCAAATGGTTCAATCATGTGGTCGCCGCTCCTATTAATAACATTTTATTTTTCAGTATGACATCCCTTCATTGAGGCGCTCTACGCTTGTAGTTGTACCAGAAGCCATTTAATAATCTCCCAAATAAATAGCATCCAAGTAGGCTCTTCTTCTGGCTCAGCAGCAGGGAGGTCCGAGCTATCACCAGCTTTTAATGGTAAATCAAAAGCTTGTGCTTTAGTTTGCGAGTCAAGCACGGGTAAGACATCAATTCCTATTTCACTGGCTAAATCATGGACACTAATGATCTCTATCCGCTCGGATTCATCATTTGGTGCGTAGTACACCCCTGCTTGATTGGTCGCTGGAATATAGACGGCCTTAAAAAAATGACTGGGTACAAGCACGCGATCAGCGAGCTGCTTGGTTTTTTTGTCAGTGAAAGCAACGCCGGTCACTGTATATATTTCGCCATATTGCTGAGTCATATAGCGGGTCGCTGATTCGATATTACGCCAGATATAACGGTTGTTGCGCGGTGACTGCGGTGCAATATTGGCCAAACTAAAGCTGTCATATTGCTGACTGCGATTGGCCATGTCGGCATTGGGTGCCAAATGTCCACGATCATAGCCAGAACCTGAGTAATCTGATAATGAAGCACGCGCTGAGTCTGGTAACTTACTTTCTTCATGAAAGCTGTCTTCGCGATCAATCTCTCCGGCTTGCTGTAGTCGCTTGCGGTCTAAATGCTCTGCCGACCACAGTGGCGTACGTGATACACCTGAATACATAACTGCAAAGCCGTCCATGCATAGCTCTTGTGTCTTACTACTGAGTTTATCGTTGGTAAATTCGGGATAAACACCACCATAAAAAGACTCACTACACTGAGTAAAATCATCAGCATGTGCTGAAGCTATACTAACAGCAGCCATCATCACGGCCATGATAACGCTGTTTTTAAAATTATATTTAAGCCTACCAGAAATTCTCATTCAACTTTCAACCATCTGTGCTTGTTATTACGGGTACGCTATCCTAGCAGGGGTCTGCAAATAAAGAAAGATAAGGCGTAAGTGGTGACATTTTAAATGGTATCCGCTATACTTAGCCAGTCAAAAAAACGGTGAAGTGGGTGAGTGGCTGAAACCGCACGCCTGGAAAGTGTGTATACGTTCATAGCGTATCGAGGGTTCGAATCCCTCCTTCACCGCCAATCTTATAATATCCTACTTTTCCCACCTTGTCCCAAACACTCCCATATACCTTTGCAGCCCTTTATAAATAACGCTTCTAGCGTTTTTTTTATGCCTACTACTTTCCCAATCTATCCGAACATAACCCACCTATCCCGCGGCTTGTGTTGGTCTATTCGTTGGTCTATTATTTCATTAGACCTCAAAAAGACCAACATTTAGGCTTTATGATTCAGCATTAGACCAACGTACTTGTTGTATTTCTTGATTCATATAGCTTTAAGCCATAGGGAATAGACCAACATGCTAAGCGATAGTAAGATCCGCAAGCTTAAACCTAGTGAGAAATGCACACCTTCACGTCCTGACAAATACAGTGATCAGCAAGGCTTACAGCTATTAGTACGCAATACTGGCACAAAGACATGGATAAGCGCCTATCGCTTTGATAGTAAGCAGACACGCCTCACACTCGGTACTTACCCCATCATGTCGCTTGCTGAAGCTAGACAAGCCAATACTGAGATTAAAGCGCTACTAGCAGATGGTATTGATCCAAAAAACAAAAAGCGCCAAGACAAGCTTGCTAATATCCACGCGCAGAAATTTAATGACTACGCTTTAGACTGGCTTGCTGAGCGCCAGCGTAACGTCAAGCCGCGTACCTATCAGCAAGACTATAACCGTATGCATAAGGACGTGTTGCCACACTTTGAAGACATTGCACTAAAGGACGTGAGCTTTGAGGATTGCCGATCAATGGCAGATGAGATAGAAAATCGTGTGAATAAAAACGGTGAGCCGCCACGTGAGGTGACCAGACGCACAATTGATCTGGTGGCTAATGTTTTAAGACGTGCCAAACGCGAACGCATCATTGAGCAAAACCCAATTGATGATTTAAAGGCGCTCTACCCCAAAGCCAAAAGCCAGCACATGAAGCACGTAGACATCCATGAGCTACCTGCCCTACTCCAAGCTATCGAGGGCTATCATGGTCATGATCAAACTCGCTTAGGTATGAAGTTCTTAGCCTATTCATTCTGTCGCACCATCGAGCTGCGTATGATGAAATGGTCACACATTGATTTTGCGAATCGCTTATGGCGTGTTGATATCGATAACCTTAAGATTGCGCGTAAGCACGTCGTACCACTGTCAGATCAAATGCTCGCAGTATTAGAAGAAATGAAAACCATTACAGGGCAATATGAATACGTGTTCTATCACACGGGTATGCATCAGCCGTATAGTGAAGAGTTTATCAATAACGCGCTTGATATCTTGGGTTACGCAGGCAAACAGACAGGTCACGGCTTTCGTCATATCGCCTCAACCAACCTAAACGAGCTTGGCTATATGGGCGACGCCATTGAAAAGCAAATGGCACATGACAAAAAAAGCAGCATTCGCGCGGTTTATAACCACGCGCAGCATTTGGAGGAACGCCGTAAAATCATGCAGGTTTGGGCTGATTTTTTAGACTTGCTAAGAGACACAGGTGAGGTCGTAGACTTTCAGACAGCGCGGCAACAGATTGAGCAGTCACTGGCTAGTAAGCAGCCAAGCACATTACAAAGCGCTGATAAGCAAGATCTGATTAAAGCACTATTAGAGCAAGGTATCACAGCCGATGAGCTGCAAGGTTATATCGATAAGGCTTAATATAAGTCTTTACCATCAACATCGACATAATCGAGCTCATAAAATCGATTGATCACTATATCAAGCATGGCTGTCTCTGACAGCCCTTGCACCTGAGCCATCTTCTTTAATCTAGCTTTGGTCTTTTTTGTCAGTGGTAGGTGGTATGGCTTTTTTGTCTTACCTGCATCTCGATATTTTTGTTGGCTCCAAGCCCGTTTCATTTTATCAATGATGATTGTCTTATTTGGAGAATGCGTATAGCTTTGTCCTTGCTCTAACTTTATGTCTATAGCATCTAATGATGCTAATAAGCGTAGCTCTCGATTGTTATTACCAACATATTTTTCTAAGTCATATTGGTATAAATCTCTTTCAACTAAATAATTATACACCCAATCTAGATCAGCTGTTTTTAACCATTTAGAATAATTATCATTACTTTCCAATATATGCCATGCATCTTTAATAGCTTCAGTCACACCCCTTTTATAGTCTACCTCTGAGTATCTAGTATCTCTATCATACAACCCTTCTAGCAAGTTATTTAAGATATTATGGATAGTATCTTTAGTATTTTTTTCATGAACTCTACCAAAGTGTCGTGATGATACCATTCTATTTTGAACTAAATAATTATAGACAAAAATCTGTTTCCTTTTATCACCTTCTATCCATGTAAGCTCATATTCTTCTAAATATAAGGTATGAATTTTGTCTAAAAACCTGCTCACTCTATCTAACTTATCTTCCTCATAAGCTCTCTCGAGAAGTTCTTTCTTGTAACTATCTACGTGACGATCTGCATAGTTACTACGGTAACGTGACTTGTCTCCGCCATAAAATATTTTCAGAAATAAAAATTTCGCTTGTCTCTCTTCTAACTTATTAATTTTATCGTTTAAAAATTTTCTTTTTAACTCTTCGCTTAACATATAAATTTCCGTTTATTATCACGCGTGATATTTCTATATTAAATCAGTAATGTATTTATGATAAATATATAATATCATGATTTTATTTAAGTATACCAAATTTTCTTACATCTTATATATTCATTGGCTTATATTATAAAATATGCTGAATATAGAGACTAATTAGTAAATATAAGATATCTATTTATATGAGGACTAGGTATATATTTATTATATGTACTCGATAGTGTTCCCATCAGCTAACTCCATCCACTCTAAAACACCAATATGAGCCGAGATCCGTACAATTGAGAACGAACATATTGCCGATATATCGGCAGTGTTGGTAAGCCCCACTAACAGGTTATTGATATTATTATATAGAGCAGCGTCACCACGCTGCCTATCTCCTCACTAAACCACCAGTAGTCAGAATAAAAAAATATGATGTAGCTCTACTATGTGCAAGACAAACCACATAGGAGAAATACCATGCAAAACATTAACCTCAATCAAAGTAACTTATTAACTAAAGTTCACCAACTGGTAATCGATATCATTTCTAATGAATTGAGATTTGACCTGATAATAGATGAGCTGAACGATTTGTATCATCCGTTCATGTATTACTATGAGGGTGACAATGGATTGATTTACTCGGTGCCCATTGAAGCTTTCTTTCGCAGTACGCAATATATCGTTGGTGATCAATATCCAGAAGATGTCATTTGGGATTACGATAAAACACAGCGTCTTATTAAAACACTGTCATACTATAAAAAAGATATTAAGCGTGAACGTAGTGTGTTTAGTTATCAGGAGTCTAAAAATAAGAGGACACTCGAAAAATATGTACGCCATCTGATTCATCATTACAAAAGACTGCTCTTTGTACGTATCGACCTAAAGTACGCCAAAGAAACAAGCCACCTTGTTAGCATTGAAGATTTTTATCATCACATGAGCAAATTCCGAGATCTTATCGGTAATGAGGAAACGTGCTTTGAAGATTTGCAGGGCTACGCTTGGGCTTTAGAGCATGGTGGCATCGAGGGCGGATTACATTGTCATTTGTTGCTGATATATGACGGTAATAAGAGACAAAATGATTGGTATATCGCAAAAGAGGTTGGTGAAAAGTGGAAGGTCATTACTGGTGGTCTAGGCGAGTGCTATAACTACCACAATAAAAAGACTAAGCAGGGGTATGAGCGAAACGGTAAATTAGGTATCGGCATGATTCATCAGGATAACGAACAGGAAGTTAACAACGCTCTTAGAACGTCGTGTTACCTGACGCAACCAAGCAAGTATGACCAAAAATTAAAAGTATGGCTCCCAAACATGAACACCTTTGCACACGGTCGATACCGCACATCCAGACGTCGAGGACTACCGCCCATATCAAAATAATCTCAAATATATACTATTACCATGAGATTGAGTACAGCCCGTTTGTGTGTACCTTATTCCTTCATCAAGGTCTGCTTTTTAGCAGGCCTTTTTTATGCGCAAAATTTAGGAGTATATATGAAAACCCTGTGTCCTAGCTGTGAGTCATCTTTGGTCTACGAGATGACTGATGGTAGTCAAATCAATCTTATTGATCAGCTGTTATCCCCTGCGGTATTAGTCAGCCTTGGTGTTAGTCTTTGCAAAGCACTTAAAGTACATCCTGCTATAGGTGTGGTTGCAGGAACAACGGTAGCAGCGCTTATTGAGATCACTCAGTCTCATCAAGCGCTGCCAATACTGGTCAATAAACAATATCGCTGTGATGACTGCTCGCATGTCTTCACCACCTTTCACTCATTCACTTAAACTCAATTTAATCATAATACAAAAGGAAAATTATCATGGCACATTTAGTAGAAAGCATGGCATACGTTGGCGAAACCCCTTGGCACGGCTTAGGGAATGAGCTATCTCCCAAGCAGCCGTTAGAGGTTTGGGCACGTGAGGCAGGAATGGATTGGCGTATCGAATCGTCGGACGTCAGCTACATGGCTGAGAACGATCGAGGGCATAACCTTATCTTGCCATTCGCTGATCAAAAGGTCTTGTACCGCTCCGACACGCTTGATCCGTTATCAGTGGTCAGTCAGCGCTATCAGGAAGTACAGCCTGAGGAGATACTTGAGTTTTATCGTGAGCTCACGGAACACTCACACTTTGAGCTTGAAACCGCAGGTGTGTTAAAGGGTGGTCGTAAGCTATGGGCATTGGCACGTACAGGCCAGTCAGCCAGTCTTAGGGGCGGTGATGTCAGTAATGGCTACTTACTGCTGGCAACTGCTTGTGATGGCACGCTTGCGACTACAGCGCAGTTTACCAATATCCGTGTGGTGTGTAATAACACGCTTGCGGTAAGCCTTGCTGATGGTAGTGGTGGCGTGGTGAAAGTCCCGCACTCCACCTCCTTTGATGCTGACAAGGTCAAACAGCAATTGGGCGTATCGGTTAAACAGTGGGATGAGCACATCTACGAGATGAAACAATTGTCTGAGCGCCGTGTTACCCAAGCGGAAGCGGCTAACTATCTTAGCCGTGTGTTTAACGATCAGGACAATGACATCATTTTATTTAACAGCGCGAAGAAAGAAAAAGATGCGGTTCCCAATACTCGCGCAATGAATAAGGTGATGCAGATGTTTAATGGTCAAGGACGCGGTGCTGATCTCGATGCGGCTAAAGACACTGCTTATGGCTTGCTCTGTAGTATCACTGAATACGTCGATCATGAGCGCCGAGCGATGAACACCGACAATCGGCTTAACTCAGCATGGTTCGGTGCTGGGGCTAAGCTGAAGGAAAAAGGTCTACAGGATGCGCGAGCCTTAATCGCTTAGTTGTTTTATGACACCAGCAATAACCACGCCCTAGAGCGTGGTTTTTTTATGCCGATTATTCAACCGATCACATTCACTAATCTATTTATAAGGAATCTATCATGGAAACCATCGCTTTAAACAACACCGCTCCAACGAGACGTCGTAAGCGTAAAGCATTGCAAGCTAGACACACAAAACCGACTGCTAAAATTAATGCTAAGACAATTCAGCCAACCGAGAAAAACATCGTTCAGAAAGACAAAACTGTCAAAGCCACAGCAAAACGTCTGGTCAGCACCAAAAATCTCAGCCATGACAAATGGCTTGAGATTCGCAAGCAAGGCATTGGTAGTAGTGACGCTGCTGCTGCGTGTGGTATTCATCCGTATTTATCAATGCTGGAGCTGTGGATGATTAAAACAGGGCGTATGACCTCAAACATTGATGAGAGCATCGAAGGGTACTCACCGCTGTATTGGGGCAACACCTTAGAGCCTATGGTGGCGAAATACTATCAAGAACAGACTGGCAATAAGGTTCGTCGCGTCAACGCCATCTTGCAGCACCCTGATCCTGAGCAGCATTTTATGTTAGCGAACTTGGATTACGCCATCACTGGTAGCGATGAGGTACAGATACTGGAATGCAAAACCGCTGGGGAACATGGGGCTAAGCTGTGGAAGCATGGCGTACCGTTATACGTCACTTGCCAAGTACAGCATCAACTGGCAGTCACAGGCAAACAAGCCGCGCATATTTGTGTCCTACTCTGCGGACACGAAGCGAAGATCTACAAGGTTGAGCGCGATGAGCAACTGATCAATAGCATTCTGTGGCATGAGCGTCTGTTCTGGCAATACGTAGAAACGGATACACCGCCAACGCCCGATCATTCTGAGTCAGCGGCGCGCGCCTTAAAGCAGCTTTACCCTAAGCCTGAGCCTGCCAGTAAAATCGATTTCAGCGAAGACGCTGGGGCTAATAAGCTATTCACTAAGTTACTGAGTCACCGTGACTCACTGAGTGAGCTACAAAAGCAGCATGACCAGATCAAACATCAACTGCAAAGCTTAATCAAAGACAATGAAGTAGCGGTCTTTGACAAAGGCGCAATCTCATGGAAGCGCTCTAAGGATAGTGTGAGCTTAGACAGTAAAGCCGTCACTAAAGCCTATCCTGAGCTGATGGATAAATTTAGTAAAACCCGTCAAGGCAGTCGTCGCTTCGTCATCTTAAACGATAATTAAACCAAGACAGCTAGTCTCATTAACCAAACGCATAAAGCCCACCTATCACAGGTGGGCTTTTTTATGTCGATTTATTCAAATTATTAAACAAATAAGGAATATCATCATGATTAAAGGTCTAACGATTACCCCGCCCGTACTCGGTCGTATCAGCATTGGACGCGTTATCCAAAAGGATGGCAAACGCCTACCTGCCAAAGACGATCAATTCACCATTACCAGCCAAGTGCAAAATAAAGACGGCTGGGTCAATCATCCGCTTGATGAAAAGCTCCGCGCACGTAGCGAGGGTAAGCTCAGACAAATACCCGTACGCATGCTGTTCAATGATCCTGATCTTAATTTGCGCGCGCAGTACACGCTATTTGATCGGCAGACAGGTAGACCGTTATGCGTGGGCGATGGCGAACACTGTCAGCGCCGTACCAACAATGGCGTTGAACAACTACCTTGCCCATCGCCTGACCGTTGTCCACTAACCCAAGGCGGCGCGTGTAAGCCCTACGGTCGTCTGTATGTCAATCTAAGTGAAGACGATGAATTAGGCACGTTTATCTTTCGCACCACAGGCTTTAATAGTATTCGCACACTAGCAGCACGTCTAAGCTACTTCGCCGCAGTGTCAGGTAATAAGCTGTCATGCTTGCCATTGCAATTAACCTTACGAGGTAAAAGCACCACTCAAAGCTATCGCACACCCATTTATTTTGTGGATTTAACCCTACGTGATGGGGTGACACTCAAAGACGCGGTACAGCAAGCTAAGGCGATTGATACGGAGCTTAGTGAGAACGGCTTTGATCAAGCGGCATTAGAGCAAGCTGCCACGCTTGGTTATGCCAATTCGTGCTTTGAGGTTGATGGTGATGAGATGTCTGATGTGGTGGAAGAGTTTTACCCAGTAGCAGACGACAGCAATCAAATGCCTAGTAAGGCAGAGCAAGCGATGCAGCCAAATACCCGCAGTATCGCGCAAGGCTTACGCCAAAGCGTGACAGCGGTAAGCTAACTCGTGACAGATAAACGGCATAGAAAGGAGTTGATAAATCAGCTCCTTTTTTTATTACCTGCATCAAAGGCTAAAGCTTGGACTGCATGGGATGCCATAAAAAAATATGGGACTCGGTAAGTATATGAGAGGTGATGCTCTCGTTCACTTACAAGGAGATAATCATGGAAACTTTAAACGCAAACACTCAGCAAAACACATCAACACTAGGCATGCCACAAATACCTCGCATGCTTCCGCTAAAGCAAGTCGTACACTACACAGGGCTTAGCAGCACAACGATTTACGATATGCTCGATAAAAGATCGAATCGTTACGATCCCACCTTCCCTATTCAAGTGAAGCTATCAAAGGGGCGCGTGGCATGGGTTGAAAGCGAAGTAGCTCAGTGGATTGAAGGTAAGATAGCTGCTCGATTTCATTGAGCAGTGATAAAAAGTAAGCCGCGCGATGCGGCTTATTTTTTGTTCGTCTAAGTTCGTCTAAGTTCGTCTAAGTTCGTCTAAGTTCGTCTAAGTTCGTCTAAGTTCGTCTAAGTTCGTCTAAGTTCGTCTAAGTTCGTCTAATCTTAGACCAACCTCCAAAGCTTGTCTTCAAAATAGATAAGCTTTTTTCTTTTCATTTTTTGAAGTAAGTTTTTGATTTTGTGGAACTTCTGTTCATCCGTTAAAACCTCAGGTAGTTTATTATATAAAAGCTTATCAAAATCTGAACGACTCGCCTCTCCAAATTGCTTCAATAAATCTAAGATAGCGGCTTCATAATATTTTTCATTGAGCCCTTTAAGCAACATATACTCTGCCTGCTGCTCAGTGTGCTTAGCAACATCAGCGGCGATAATATAGCTATTTTTGCGCCCTTCAATCAGTGACTTTTTACGCAGTGCGTCGGCTTCTTCTTCAGTGATCGCCTGCCCCTTTTGTACTTTATCAAGCGCTATAATATCGTGTAGTGTGAGGTTATCGACGGTTGCTAGCTGCTTGGCGTACTCTTGATCAAGCACTTTACCTGTAAACTTCACGCCTACTCTTTCACGGGTTAAGTCATAATCTGGCAATGGGAAAAAACGCTTAGACTGAATCTGATACATTTTTTTGATACCGCTACCAATGGTGTCCATCATATTTAGATTAACCATGGCATTGACCAAAAACGGATTGCGGTAACTCGCTTCAGGCGCATCTTGTAGCAAGACGTTCTCAATAGTCTTAGGAATAAACGCACCGCTATTTTGAAACAATAGCGTTGAGTCCTCTTTTTCAACTACTATGATACGTCCACCTAGGCGGTAGTCTTGATGACCAATAGCATTACTTAACGCTTCACGAATGATATAGGGGTCGTACTGCTGTACCTCTTCAGGGAACAGCGTGCCTGATGCCATGTAGCGATAATTGAGATTACGGATCTTGTTATACACCTCATCTAAGACTAACAAAAATGGGGGTTCAAAATGCTCATAGTCTTTTTCAATGCCATCAACGCCCTTTAAAATCCAAGTGATATGCGCTTGCGCTGGACTCAAAAAACTCGTGGATTCATAACGTCCCAATAAAATAATCGCCGTGTTAGTAATCTGACCGTGAATGGCGATTTTAGCTTTATTCAAAAAAGTGATGTCGTCCCACTCTTTGATATCTTCAGCCAATCGCTTGTTTTTATCAGCAAAGACTTGTCTAGCAACCGCAATAGCGCGAGGGTCAAGATCTTCAAGCGCTGCCTCGTGGCAAATCTCGGCACTCCAGTCATCGGCTTGGTTTTGCCAGAGCTTACGACTTTGGTCTGGGTAATGCTTGAGCAGCTTAGTGACGCTACCAATACGAATATAAGGCTCATGTAAAAAACTAATGGGCGTATCGGTGGCTGCGGGAATCTCAAACAGCACCACCGCTTTACCATCGATCTGTAACTCATGAATGGTAAAGTGAATCTTAGGGCTTAGGCGGCTTACCAGCCAATGCTCTAAGTCTTCGTTACCTTTGGCTTTTTTTGTCCTTGGGCTAAAGCTTGTACCAACGATGTTGTGCGTGCCGTCCTCTACGCCAAATACTAAATAGCCAAACTTCTTGCCAGCCAAACACGCGCCATTGGCAAGCGCAGAGATACGCTTACCGATCTCATCAGGGCTATGAAAGTTATGCTTAAACTCAAGCCATTCTTGCTCGGTGGGCTGCTGAGTTAGGCTTAGGATGAGGCTTTGATAATGGTTAGGCATAGTGAGAAATATAATCAGTTAATAAAAGTGACAATCAATATATCATTAAGCTCTAACGGTCTATATTGATATATTTAATTTTTTAGCAAATTAAACACTATTGATTATTCTGTTTTGATGGAGGATTAGTGCTTGATAGTAACTGCTCTAATGGTGTGATCATCTCCCAGTTATAAAAATAATCTAAGCAGTTCACAATCACAAAAATAATGAGAGCAAATACCAAGAACAGATATCCAGCATGTGTGATTATTTTGACTTTAACAGGGGTAATCTCGGACTTCCATTTATTGAGCAGTGCATCAGGTATCTTATTTTCTGCTACAAATCCATTAATTTGACATCTCAAATGCCATAGATTGTAGCCCTGTTGAAGCGTCGCGTACAATACCATAACGGAGTAGACGCAGATTGAACCAATTACAAGACTATTAATTTTTGCACTAAATTTTGCCATTGAAATAAGTGCAATGGTTACAGGTATAGCCAGAATCTGTGTTTGTAGGTTTGTGATTATATCGTTAGCTTTTTCAAGAAATTTTTCAGAATGCTCGGTAATTTTGTCATTAAATTTTGAAAATTTAAAGTCATCTAGGTAGAGAGCGTATTTAGAAAGTACAGACTGGTACGTACTTTCTAAATTTTGGAGTAATGAAAAAACCCTATCCTCTTTCTCCACACCGACGAGACTATCAATAACTATACTTGCAACAATAGTATTTCTTTCTGTTTCGTGAACTAGAAGTGACTTCTTGACTTCATCATCAGCGTTATTGATATCTGCGTTTAACCAGCTAGTAAATTTCTCAATTATAGTACACAGATTACCAGATTCTGAACTACTAGGTTTAGAAGTGTTTACTGAGCTTAGATAAAGCTTAGCAGTATCTAAATAACGCTTAGTTCCGCTAGGCATTGTTGGAATTTCACAATGAGTCTGAGTAAAAATAACAATCTGTTTGTCTTTAAAATAATACTGCTCTTTCAAGCAGTTAATAAATTTAAAAATTAACTCTAAGGTAGGTAATAAAGTATTATCGCCACTGTTTTTAAAGTCATATTTATCTTCGTAGACAATTATTTCATCAGGGCTAGTATCATAACTCTCGTCTTCAAGAGCGTGTTCGATATAGCTTTCATATGAAGCATATTGATCGCCAGTATTAAGAACAGTCAATGTATAATTTATTTTTTGACCTACTTCTTCATAGTGGTCATTAGTTTTAAACCTTACAATATTTTCGAAATGTCCAGCTTCAAGACTTTCAATTAGTATAATATTTTCATTACTTTTAAGAATAAAATCAGCAACGATTCGGTTGCCAGAAAACTTAACATTCTGACTACATTTTACTAAATTTAACGTTTGCTCGCGAAGCTGAGTCATCTAAGTCCCTATTCGAATATGCGTCTAATTGCTGGCAAATTATCTGAGCTAACCTTAATTTCGATGATTGCTCCATTACTGCCATCATTCTTAAGTTTAATATCTTCACCAATTAAACTACGACTACCGCTAACACTAATAGTTTCCTCATCACCAAGACTAAATGAAAATAACTCAAAATTCCTAAGTGGTTTTGTTGCAGGAGCAAAAATATTACTATTATCTTTATCAGATGCCGCATATCCATTACTATCTCTAAAAGCTTTAAAGCTATCTTCAACGGCTATAGTCAGATTAGATAATGTACCTTTAGTAGCTAAGATTGGGTCTATTTCATCGACAATATTGACACTTTCTCTATTTTTAGCTTTATGGCTAAGTAACGTAAGTACTTCACTTTGAATATCCTTTTTTGACTTTTTATCAAATGGGCTTTCATCGAGATAATTAATTAAACTTTTCATTAACTTAGTCGTTGCTACTGTGTTATCGAGCCTAATTCTTACAGGTAAAAAATCTTGAATATACTCAGGAATTTTGATGCTGGTTCCTTTTTGTATCCAGTGTATATAGTTCTCAGCTTTATAAGAGGTATCTGAGCTTTCATATTTGTGTTTTTGCAATTTTGTAATATTGATCCGACAAGCAATCTTCAAGTTGGAAGCATCAATATGATTGGTATCTATGATCTCTCCCGTCTCTTCATTTATAGTAATTGCGTCTGTTAAACTTAATAAAGCAATATCAAGATATTCAACACCATCTAGTGTATAAAAAATCATTGGTAGGTGATCACCAGTAGTCATGTGCTCCGCATACACATGATGATGTAAAGCCTTAGTAAGGTGATTAGTGATGCGCCTATATCTTGTTTGCTCGAGCGATTCCTGCATCAATACTGTTTTGTCTTCATCATGTTCAAACGGCACAGATGTTAATAGTTCCCAAGTAAGTATGTTAGGAAAAGCTACATTAGTAGGTTTTGTAAAATTTAAATGCTTCAGATTCATGATGCATAGATAATCAGATAGTACATCTCCTAAAGTATTAGGGCTATCAAAAGTCTCAACATGAGAATAGGCTACCCCATTTTTTTCTAACTGCTCATCAAAAAATTCAATTAATTTATATACTTGTATAGTATCGGCATGAAGATTTTGTCTAATCAATGGAGGTGTTACAGATTTCTGATGAGCCTCCTTGATAATCTGATGAATTATACTTGCTTGGACTACAGCCTTAGGTTGACTCATTTATACTCCGATTAGCCAATATGTACAGATTAAAAATAATTACAGTTCATAGCCTGCCTAAACTATAAGGCAGACTAAGGTTAAAATAACTTTCATAGTCACATTATTTATGAAATAGCAAAATCGATCTAAGCCCTCATCTCATAAACACTATCGTTACCGCCTCTATAACTAGCAAAGATATGCTGATAGACGTCTGTTGCTTTAGTATCGACATCTTCATCACTATATGACTCTTGAGGTAGCCATAGCAGATTGTCATGGATAACTATCTTAATCTGAGCAATAACCTCACGACTTTCTCGCCAGCGCTCAATAGTTAGCTTTTCAGCTTTTAGTACGTCTAGTGTTTTCTTAGCCACTTTCTTCACTTCTTTGACGTCTTTTTTGCTCAGCTCTTTACCTTCAGTCAGTAGATCAAAAATCGCCAATACTTCCTGATCACCTAAGTTTTCTTTTATAGCTCTCTGTTCTTCAGCAGATAAGTCTTTAACAAAATCGTTCAGGTCATCAAAAACCTTCACCGTATTTTCTAGAGATTTACCTGCATTATAATCGTCTATTATTTCTTTATAACGCTCATAGAACTCAACTCTCGAAGGATTTTCCTTCAGCATTTGCTTCAGCTTATTCTCAATAACTTGTTGCAGGGTGTAGGTGATCGTATTTTTTTGATCAGACTTAGCAAATGCGTCTTTTAATTTATCAAAATCTAAATTGCTTAGGTCAATATAGATACCGTCTACATGATCACTTTGTTTGACACTGATACTATCACTCACCAAGCTTTGTAGCTTTTGCATGACTTCAGTGATATCAGCAGACTTGACACTTTTATTGAGACGCTTATAAATAGCGTCAATTGCGTTATGGTCTTTGGTATGAGCCTTGGCTTGCGGTTCAGGAAAAAGAGCTTTGTATTTTCTAAAAACGTTTCTAGCCATAACTTCAAAGGTAGCGCGAGTATTTTCGTTTAAACACACGCAGTTTTCAGCTTCTTGTATTTTGCTTATTCTCATCATTGGATTAGCATTCTTGAGAGATTCAAGATCAAAGCCTAGTGAGTGGAGATGCTTTGTCGTCTCTTTAATAGCTGCTCTAAGCTCTTTGAACCGCCCCGACTATATCGGAGAGTGGATTGCTTGAGTCAGGCAGCTTTGTCTGACTCACAAAGACTATCATAGTATCGTCTCTCAAACTCAAAAGGCGACACATAGCCAATCGTACTATGAATGCGAGTTTTGTTAAACCAATCGACCCATTCAAGGGTTGCTAATTCAACATC
>NZ_RRYV01000160.1 GCF_014861395.1 Psychrobacter sp. FME13
TTGTTTCTTTATTGTGGTAAACATTAGAGTAAGGCGTTGCTTATTTTTTTCAATGTTTTCTCAATTCTATACAGCCCCTAAACGTCAAAAATATTTTTTATACCTATATTGCAGGCGTTGTTTATTAATAAGCCATTATTTGCGTATTTGCTATTTATGATAATAAGCAGTTTTTTCTAGTTTTAGTGATTCTATTTGATGACTCGCTTTAACGGCTATCTTTAACGATTGTTATCTTAATAACGGAAACTCCTATCGTCTTAGGTCTCTTGTTAGAGACTGATTTTAAATAATAATTGAAAACCTATTTTGTGAGATCACTTTTATGAAAGATAAAACTGCTCGATCCACTATTTTACTGCCCGTATTTTTGCCAGCTGCTATCGTCATGATTTTATTGGTTGTTGGTACTGCCATTAACCCAGAAGCTGCAGGTGAGTTATTTAGTTCTGTACTAACCTTTACGACCGAGACTTTTGGTTGGTTTTACATGTTGGCGGTTGCCATATTTTTACTGTTTATCATTGTGTTGGCATTTTCATCATATGGCAATATCAAGCTTGGACCAGACCATGGAGAGGCTGAATATAAGTTTCTAGAATGGTTTGCCATGCTGTTTTCAGCAGGTTACGGTATTGCTTTACTATTTTATGGGGTAGCAGAACCGGTTATTCATTTTGCCAGCCCACCTTTATCTACGCCCGAAACCATTCATGCAGCGAAAGAGGCGATGCAAATTGCTTATTTTCATTGGGGCTTTCACATTTGGGCTATTTATGGTGTGGTAGGGTTGTCGCTTGCGTATTTCGCGTTTCGTCATGGACTACCCTTGTCTATGCGTTCCACATTGTATCCATTAATTGGTGAAAAAATTCATGGGCCGATTGGTCATACGGTTGATGTATTCGCTATTTTGGGTACGTTGTTTGGTATCGCCACCAGCTTAGGTTTGTCAGTATCGCAAATTAATGCCGGTCTTAACTATCTGCTACCCGATATTGTTCCAGTTAATACCACAGTACAGGTGATAGCCATTGCTGTCATTACAGCGGCTGCCTTAGTATCGGTGCTAGCAGGTATGGATAAAGGTGTTAAGCGGCTGTCGATACTCAATATGGTACTGGCCACATCACTGATGGTCTTTGTATTTATTGTTGGCCCTACCATTTTTATTTTAAATGCCTTTATGGAAAATACGGGCAGTTATCTGGGCAATATTGTTGAGCGTACCTTTAGTTTACAAGCTTACGAGAGTAGTGACTGGATCGGTAGTTGGACGCTGTTTATCTTTGCATGGACGATTGCTTGGGCTCCGTTTGTTGGGCTATTTATTGCCAAAATCAGCCGTGGTCGTACTATTCGTGAGTTTGTGCTAGGCGTTATGCTGGTACCTACCTTTTTCACATTCTTTTGGTTTGCTGTGTTCGGTGATACGGCTCTACATATGATTATGATGGATGGCTATACTTCGCTTATTAGTGAGGTACAAAACAACCAAGCCATCGCTTTGTTTAAATTATTTGAAAACTTGCCATTTACTCAGTTTGTGTCGTCGCTGACGATATTGCTCATCATCACGTTTTTTGTGACTTCATCAGATTCAGGATCATTGGTTATTGATTCACTCGCTGCTGGTGGCCGTAGCGATACACCATGGTGGCAGCGTACTTTTTGGGTAGTGACAGAAGGTGCTGTAGCGGCAGTGTTACTATTGGCAGGCGGTCTGACAGCATTGCAAACTGCTGCTATTGTCAGTGCGTTGCCTTTCGCTGTTATCATATTGATTTCTATCTTTGGTATGTGGCGTGCGTTACGGATTGAAGGTCATCGCGATCAAAGCTTAGATAACGACAACCGATTACCACCACATCTACTTAAGCCGTCAGCATGGCGTGACCGTATTGATTATATTACTGAGCAGCCAACTCGTGACAAGGTATTGATGTATATCAAAAATGTGGTTATGCCGTCGATGGTAGAAGTATCAGAAAAGTTTGCAGAAACGGGTTGGATTACTGATGTTAACTATGATGCGATAAACAACCGTGCCGTACTAGAATTACATCGTGGCGATGATGTCGAGTTTTGGTATGAGGTACGTCTATCTGAGCACGAAGCGCCTGATTATACCGAAGCGACTGCAGGAGAATTGCCACAAGAGCATCATCACCGTGCTGAGGTATATTTACGCCGCGGGGGTCAAACCTATGATTTGTATGGTTATAAAACAGAATCGGTTATCAATGACATCATAGATCAGTTTGAAAAGTATCTGCATTTCTTAAATGTATCGCCTGACAGTTTACCGTGGCGCATGCAAGAACACGATGAAGATATTACTTTAGAGCAGGGTAGTGTGTTTGATAAGTAATACGCTCAATGATGATAAATTAGTGTTTATTGATGCAAGTTATTCACGTGAATAGCTTGCAATACGCGTACGAACCCTTAGAATAACGGCTTGTTTTCCTCGTAAATCAAGCCGTTTTTTATGTCTATAGATTTTCCTATTCCACTCTCGTCTTTGCCAGTATCTGAGCATCCATTATTACAGCCGTTAAATATTGGTGGTCTTACGATTGAAAACCGTTTGATGGTTGCCCCTATGGCAGGCGTGACTGACAACCCATTTCGTAAATTGTGCAAATCATTTGGCGCAGGTCATGCGGTGAGCGAGATGATCATCGCCGATACCGCGCTATACGCTCGCAAAAAATCATTATACCGTGCCAATTTTGATGGTGAGATTGCCCCTATTTCAGCGCAAATAGCAGGAGCCGAGCCAGATAAGTTGGCGGAAGCGGCGCGTTATCAGATTGATAATGGCGCGCAAATAATCGATATCAATATGGGCTGCCCTGCCAAAAAAGTATGCCGCAAGCTGGCAGGATCTGCATTATTACAAGATGAAGACTTAGTCGCCTGTCTGTTAGATGCTGCTGTGAATGCGGTGGATGCACCAGTCACTCTGAAGACGCGACTGGGTTATGAAAATGGCCGCGAAAATATTTTACGAGTGGCCAAGCGGGCAGAGCAAGCCGGTATTGCTGCTATCGCTATACACGGGCGTACGCGAGAGGATATGTATACCGGAGAGGCGCGCTACGATCTGATACGTGAAGTCAAAGAAAGCATCAGTATCCCAGTCATTGCTAACGGTGATATCCATAGCCCGACAAAAGCACAGCGTGTGTACGAGCTGACTGGCTGTGATGCCGTTATGATTGGCCGCGCCGCTCAAGGTCAGCCATGGTTATTTCGTGATATCGGACATTTCTTACGGACTGGTGAGCATCTTGATGCGCCCGGTATCAGTGAAATAAAAGAAATTGTATTAACACATTTGCAAGAGTTATATGCCTTTTATGGTGAATACTCTGGCTGCCGCATCGCGCGCAAACATATCGCTTGGTATACGACAGGTATTCCAAAATCCAACGCTTTTAGGCAAGCCATGTATAGCGAAGAAAGTACTGCAGGGCAGTTTCAGGCCGTTGAAGATTTTTTAAAAGCCCATGAATGAATCACCAAAATTTTAAATCAGACAACCATGCCTTTATTGGCTTTTGAAATTCTAAAGCCCTCACCCTATCTGAATAAGACCGTAGTTTTATTATTCACTTTACCTTAATTCACTTTATCTTATGTTTTCTTGTTATTCTATAATCGAACGATCATAGGAATGGGACAAACAAAAAGGAATTTTTATGGCCAATCCATCAAAGACAGCAATCACTAGCGTTGTTAAAGACAAAATCATTATTATTACTGGTGCCTCAAGTGGTATCGGTGAGCGTACCGCCTTTTTGCTTAGTGAGTGCGGTGCACATGTTATTTTATTGGCACGTACCGAAGACAAGCTAAAAATGGTCAAAGATAAAATAGAAAGATTGGGGGGTAAGGCAAACTACTATGCGTGTGACCTCACTGATATGGTTGCCATTGAGGCTACAAGTCAAAAAATCCTAGCTGACTTTAAGCATATCGACATATTGGTAAATAATGCAGGTCGTTCGATTCGACGTTCAGTCCATGAGTCAGTCAATCGTTTTCATGATTTTGAGCGTACCATGGAAATCAATTATTTTGGGGCCGTCAAAATTATTTTAGGGTTTTTACCAACGATGATTGGACGTCAAACGGGTCAAATTGTCAATATTTCATCGATTGGTGTGTTGGCCAATAGCCCAAGATTTGCCGCTTATGTGGCTTCCAAATCTGCATTGGATGCTTTTAGCCGTTGTTTAGCAGCGGAAGTGAAAGGTGACAATATTAAAGTCACCAATATCTTTATGCCATTGGTTCGTACACCTATGATTGCTCCAACCAAGCTATATCGCTATATGCCAGCGTTGATGCCTGATGAAGCAGCAATGATGGTTGCAAGAGCTATCGTCGACAAGCCCAATAGTATTGCCAGTAACATGGGCAAGTTTGCCTCGGCCAGTTATTCTTTGATGCCTTCATTTAATGTGAGTATTCAGTCCATTGGTTATCGTATATTTCCTAGCTCGACTGCTGCTCGAACGAGGGATAGAAAACCCAACCTGGCACAGCGTATTTTTGCAAAAATACTCCCTGGTGAGCATCACTGACGTTGAGAGATATATGCTTTGAAATGAAGTAAAAATAGTTGGTAGGGTGCTTTTTTGATGTTTTAAAAAGTATGAGTGCTAAAGTGTGTATACCTGAGAAGCATTAACAATCACACAAATATAAATTGATGATTGACTCTCAAAGGGTCAAAAAAACCAAATAATATAATTTGAAGAGGTAAGGATGTTAGTTAAATTACTACGAGAAGGTCTAGGGCGAATTATCGCTGGTATAAGTGTCATGACGCAAGGTAAAGCCATGACTCGCACTGAGGAAGAGCAAGCTTTAGTTAATCAGGCTGGTGAAGGATTGTCTTTATATCAATTTCAATCTTGTCCTTTTTGCGTCAAAGTCCGCCGTCAAATTCACAAGTTGAATGTGCCTGTTGAGCTACGAGATGCAAAAAATAATGAGCAATTTCGCAATGAGCTTGCTGAAAACGGTGGACGGATAAAAGTGCCTTGTTTACGTATTCAAGAAAACGATGATGTCCAATGGATGTATGAATCTAATGATATCAATGCTTATTTGCAACAGCGTTTTGGCTAGGGCGTTCCTCCATTTTAAAAATGAGGACAGACCCTAGATTCTGTTAAAAGTTAGCACAACTTATACGATGAAACGGCTTCATTAAGACCTAAAGTATGGGCACTGAAAACATGAATATCGAAAACACGGGCTCCGAAAGTGATATCGTCAATCAAATAGAAATCATCTATGAAGATGAGCATCTGGTGGCGATTAATAAAGAAGCTGGGCTACTGGTGCATCGCAGCTGGCTGGATAGAGGCGAGACGCGCTTTGCCCTACAACTCACTCGTGATGCGGTGGGTTGTCATGTGTTTCCGGTGCATAGGTTGGATAGGCCTACATCGGGCGTGTTGTTGTTTGCCAAGAGCTCAGCTGTGGCACGTAGTCTGACCGAGGCGTTTACTGCACACCAAGTGACCAAGCAGTATTTAGCTGTGGTGCGCGGCTTTATGTCAGAGCAGGGTAGCGTTGATTATGCGTTGAGCTTTAAGCCCGATGCCATCGCTGATAAGTTTGCCAACTTGGACAAACCTGCTCAAGAAGCGGTTACCCACTGGCAGAGTTTGGCACAAATTGAGCTACCATTTGCGGTATCAAAAAAACACGCCACTAGCCGCTATAGTCTTATGCGTTTGACTCCTGAGACTGGACGTAAGCATCAGCTGCGTCGACATATGAGGCATTTATTCCATCACATTGTGGGTGATACCAGTCACGGTGATATACGTCATACGCGGTTTTTTCGTACTCAATATGACTGTACGCGCATGCTGCTACATGCTCAGACTTTAGCGCTCAGCCATCCGGTCACTGGCGAGCCGTTATTGCTAAAAGCGGGATTAGACGATCAATGGATGCGTATCCTGGAAGAGTTTGGTTGGGTCAATAGTATTGAGGATTGAGCAGCATAAAGTTGAGAGGTTATTTTCAATAACCTCTTTATCTTTTTTTCTGAAAAGCTCTAAGGCTTTCTATTTTGCATTTAATTGTTGAAACTTATTACAACCAACTTGAAGACCGTTATTACAAGATTTACCAAACCATTCTTTAGCAGTAGCATTATTCTGACGAACACCTTCGCCTTGATCGTACATCAGCCCAAGCATATATTGAGCATCAGCATCAGCATCAGCATCAGCATCAGCATCGCCTTGGTTGGCTACTTTTTGATACCACTTAGCCGCTTTACTGTAATCTTGACGCACGCCTTGGCCGTTGTAATAAGCCAAGCCAAGGCTATATTGAGCCTTAGCATCAGCTTGATCAGCCAAATATTGGGTTTGGTTAAAATCAGCAGCCAGTGCCGACACGGATAATATCGCTGCTGTTAAAAAGAGGGTTGTCTTGCTGGTGAGCGAGGTATGCAGAAGGATTATGGTGAGTCTCAAGAAAGTTTCTTTAGAATATACATTTGTACGTTATCGCTATAATAGCAGATATATCGTCGAGCGTTCGGGCTGGCATCTTTTTAGGGTGTGTTCTCAATTTACATGAGGTTTATCTGATTGGGCCAAAAAAGTAGCAAACCGTCACAGTGGTATGATTAGGTAATTAAAATACTAAAGTAGTATCATGTGGGGATTATTTGCATAATGGATGGTAAAAAAGGGGAGTCATACCTTTTTATATGAATGTTTTTTATTAGGAAAGATCATGCTTCTTCGGTTTATTGCGCGTCATGGCACATGACCCCTGCCGTCAAATCCGTACACATAAACTTGGGAGATTTTAATTACGCAGCCTGACGATAATAATCAAACCACACCTGTCTTGGTGATTTATAGCCCAAACCCTTTTGAATTCTAGTCTGATTGTAGTACAGCTCGATGTATCTAATAATATCGTTGATCGCTGCAAATCTAGTCTTATAATCCTGGGTGGTGTTCTAAAAAGTATGCTGGCATCAGACATAGCCATAATTGACATAGAAG
>NZ_RRYV01000161.1 GCF_014861395.1 Psychrobacter sp. FME13
GCTGCGTAATTAAAATCTCCCAAGTTTATGTGTACGGATTTGACGGCAGGGGTCAGTCGGTGGCTATACAAATGCTGGTTATTTAAATGCCGGTGAACCCACGGCTTTAAAAGTTTCAGCGACGTTTGACTTTTAAATTTAAACGCTAAGCTTCGCCAATGAGACTACTATACTGATTAAATTGTCGTTATAGAATCATTACCAGAGTTAAATAAAAGGGATTAGGCACCACCTACTCCCTTTTGTGCTATCTAAAAATACGCAAAATTCATTTTATTATTGAGTCCTTATGTCCTCTCGCGCTACAGCTTCTCTATATCATATGATCTGGTCGCATTATCGTCTGCCTTTTCTCAAAGTTATCTTATTGAATTTAGTCAATGCGGCGGTCAGTGTGGGTATTATTGCTTATATTAACCACGCCTTTATCAGTCAGCCTGTTTTTAATACCTTATCATGGCAGAGCTTAGGCTATTTTTCAGCGTTAGTGGTTCTGCTATTGGTCACGACTTTTTTATCACAATATGCCCTAACCCGCTTGGGTCATAGATTTGTGTATGAGCTCAGAACCAAGCTGGTCAAACAAATCATCGATACCAACATTCCGCAGATTGACAAATTAGGAAACGCCCAACTACTCGCCAGCTTGTCTACCGATATCCAATCGATTACCGTCGCCTTTGTCCGTATGCCAGAGTTGGTTCAAGGGGTAATTTTATCTAGCGGAGTCGCTTTATATTTGGGTTGGTTGTCATTGCCACTATTGCTGATCATCATGGTTTGGATTGTAATGACGATTTGGATAAGCACCATTTTGGTGAAGCACGTTTATAAGCACTTAACAGAATTAAGGGAGATTAATGATCTTCTGTATCAAGATTATCAATCTATTATCGAAGGTCGAAAAGAGCTTGCACTTAATCAGCACCGCGCGCAAAAGCTGTATACCAATGATTTTTTGAGTCACGCCCAGTCCTATAAAGAGCGTGTTATTAAAGCAGATACCTTTCACTTATCAGCAGTGAATTGGTCGAACATTATGATGTTTGCAGCGATTGGCGTCGTCTTTGCGGTCTCAAACTATCTGAATATTCCCATGAGCGTTGCCACCACTTTTTCTTTGACCATTTTATTTATGCAATCGCCCCTACTACAAGCCGTTGGCGCTTATCCCACTTTACAAACGGCGCAAGTCGCGTTAGATAAAATACAGACGTTGGCGCTTGCTGATTATCAGCCAGCGTTTTTAACCAATATAGCAGCAAATGACTGGCAGACCATCTCACTGAACAATGTGAGCTATCGCTATCAAGGTATAAACCACCATACACAAGAAGGTGTACCTGAAAATAAGTCGCTTACTGATGATATTTTAAAAGGAGTCAATTTAACCTTGAAGCGTGGCGAAGTGGTGTTTTTGATAGGCTCTAATGGCAGCGGTAAGTCAACCCTTGCAAAAATAATTACTGGCATCTTTATACCTACGACAGGCGCTGTAAAAGTAGACAAACGAACGATTGATTCGGATAACAATACCAATTATCGGCAGCTGTTTTCTGCCATTTTTAGCGATCAACATCTTTTTAAACAACTGATTGGCAGTCAAGACAATGACCCTGATATGTCCTTAGTAACTGAGTGGCTACATAAATTAAATTTGCAAGATAAAGTGACGGTAACTGACCATCGATTGTCTACCGACAAGCTGTCACAAGGACAACGCAAACGCTTGGCCATGCTGCTCGCTGTCACCGAACAAAAGGACTTTCTGCTGCTCGATGAATGGGCTGCTGACCAAGACCCTGCTTTTCGCCGAGTATTTTATCAAACGCTGATTCCTGAATTAAGAGCCATGGGGAAAACGCTGTTTATTATCAGTCATGACGACGGTTATTTTGAGCATGCCGACCGCTTGTTGATGATGAAAGAAGGAAAGCTGACAGAGTTAAATGCAGAAGAACGCCAACGCGCCAGTGCGGACGCCATTGCTATGTTAGAGTAATTGCTCAGCTAGAATAATTGCTAATAAGTCGTACTATTAAAATGTTTAATATCAAAGCATACTGCAAGCGGGGAAATTTTATAGCAGCATTTTATTTTGAATTTGGCGCTTTTATATAAACTGGCTATGCCAGTTTTTCATAAATAACCATGCTTAAATATACAACTCCTGCTGCTACGATTAAGCTAGCAAACCAGACAACGATAAAATAACCAGTATGAGGTGCAAAAAAAGGGAAAATGAAACCTATCAATAGCAGTAGCAATCCCAGCCATCGTAACCTTTGCTGTTTAGTGATATATCGTTTCTGCTCATCATGATGAGATAGCAGGTTTGACCTTACGGCGACTAAGAGTGGCCGTTTGAGATGAAACTTATTCCTATGTCTTTTACTGGTCATCATTAATGCCATCATACCTAGCAGATTAAATGCCAATAGCAATCCAGATAACAGCGCGTTAGACATACTATACATTTTCCATCTGAAGCTTTGAACGACTAGGCGACTTTATTTTTTGCTGGTGAGATGCTTTCTTAAAACTGACCACATAAGTAATATAAGCAAACAGCAGCGCTAGAATAAAAAACATAACGTCAAAGCTGATAAACAGCACATCGACGCTCAAGATACTGTGAAGCAATCCGCGCTCGGTAGTTAGGCTGTTGAGTAGCGGTGTGAATAAAAGTAATAGAGTAATTAATGATAATAATAGACGCCATGCATGACGACTAGAGAGTAATAACGTCAGCAAGAAACCAAACGCCCAGATGATAAAAAACCCATCTACCTCCCACTTGCCTCGCCCTAATAACTCTAACGACAATAGACGATTGAGCCATAAAAAACCTATCATCGCTAAAGGCAATCCCGCCAGCGTCGCAATATTGAGCTTTTCTACTAACCAAAATCCCCAATCAGGCTTATCTATAGTGAATAATTGGCGGCGACGTTTAACCGTCCAAAGCACTAAGCCTGTTGCAATCATACCGCAGCCCGCTGCGCCACATAAAAAGTACAACCAACGCAACCAATTATCCGCAAAGCGTCCTGCATGCAAACCTATCATGACCGCTTGTGTTTGGACAGCGAGCGGCGGCGGTCGACTGTCTTTGAGTACTTCCCCTGTTTGCCCATCATAAATACGAAATACCCCTAACGTTGATAATTGATGCTCAGCTTTACCGTCGATAATAATCATACTTTGGTCAGTATTGGGATGATTAATACTGACACTGGTCACGGTATAATTAGGGTTGCGTTTTTGCCAATCAGATTGTGTCGTGGCAAGCAATGGAGCAATACTAGCCATAGGGGCAGCCTGTAACTCGGTTGCATCCGCTGCCCGATAAGAGTAAATTTCCTTAAAAAACTGCTCATTATCTACCCCAGATACCATGCCTGCCCACGGCATATATAAGGTTATTAAGGTTATGATGCCGGTAAAGGTAATCATCAAATGGAACGGTATTGGCAGCACAGAAAAAGCATTGTGCGCATCAAGCCACGAGCGTTGCCCCTTACCCCAACGAAAGGTAAAAAAATCCGTAAATATCTTTTTGTGGACAATAACGCCTGTGATAATAGCAATCAACATCATCATAGAAGCTATACCGACGATAATTCTGGCCCATATCACACTCATATAATGCAAATCAAAATGCATACGATAAAAGAAGTGACCGCCTACGGTATCTCTTGGTGTATATGCCATTTGGGTTTGCGTATCAAACTGATATTTTAGCCTTTTGTCATCTGTAGTCACATTAATATGTAGACGTTGAGCAATATTATCGCCATTAATATCTTTAGCAATAAACCAGTTTTTGGCATGGGCTTGGGTTTGCTGTAAGTGAGCGATTGCCATAGCAAAACCATCTGACTTATCTTCTAGATTTGTCACATTTTGGTTGTGCGTAAATGTTGAAGACGTGAATGGCGTTTGCTGAGAGCGTGCCGGAATTTCAGGTTGCATCCATGCTGTCAGCTCATTATTAAAATAACTGACCGTGCCCATCAGAAAAATGGTAAACAGCAACCAACCTAATAACAGGCCAAACCAAGTATGGACGTCAGATAAAATGACTCGATAGCCCTTCACTTTAGTTTTACCCTTTGTCTGAATATTACTCATTGTGGCAGTTTGGGTCTTAGTAGAGTCTGAGGGCATAATAACAGCCTGATGGTAAGAAAAATCTAAATAGCGACATAATCAATCACCCCTAATATCCCTGCAATACCGACGATCAGTGTCCATGCCAGCCATAAACGACGCAAAGAAAATACTAAGACAAGGATGAGCGCACATACGACAACGCTAGCAATTTGACCCCAATAGATGGCAGAAATCTCATCTATAGGTAAGGTCAAAAACGTCAAACTCGTAAGCACCGCGATGCCATAGCTACCAATAATCGCTAAAAAAATACGACTGAGGACTTTAAACTCAGGTAGATAAAAACCATGACTGCTACGGCGCTTACTCATGTGACTGCCTGCGTATGAAAGTGAAAGGTCATGATCGGCATAAAAGTGAAAAGCGAAAGATTAAAAGCGATAGGTTAATCTGCCGACTACATTCAAAGGCTCACCGTAAGTCAATTCACTAAAAGTGCTGCCCGCAAGATACTTTTGATTGAACAAATTATTCACATTAACCTGCGCTTCAAGATTGTCGTTAAAGCTATATCTTGCCATGATATTGGCAAGCGTCACGTCATCTTGACCGTACTTTTCAGATTGTTTCGTCACAGGGTTTTTGACAATACCATAGTATCCATTTGACCAGTCAACGCCGCCGCCAATAGTTAAATTAGGAATGATATGATCAAGATTATAAGTGGCAAACAGATTCAGCGTGGTATCAGCAAAGCCAGTATTGATGGTTTTGCCCTTGTTGTCTTCAGCATTAAAATGCGTATAACCAACACTCGCTTGTAGTTGGTCGCTGATTTGACCAGACACTTGTACTTCTACGCCCTGACTGGTGGCACCTTTTGCTCCGTAGTAGGCTTTTTCCAGATCGGTGCCGGGTATTATTTGACCGCCATCGAGTTGAGCAAGGTTGTCCTGCTCGATTCTGAAAATACTCACTTGGCTTTGTAATGTGCCATTATCTGACTCACTTTTTAGACCGATTTCATAGTTTTTACCTTCGATAGGATCGAGGAATTTACCGTTTATATCACGCTGAGTTTGAGGTTTGAAGATATCACTGTAGCTGGTATAAAGACTGTGATTGTCATTAACCGCATAGGTAATCCCTGCGTATGGTGTCCAGATGTGTTTGGCTTCCGTGTTGACGTTACGGCCATACTGCACACCTGAGCGTTCAAAATCAGACACACGCGCTCCCAAAATCACGGCTAAAGGATCCGATAATTTGAGCTGAGTTGCTGCAAAAATGGCTTTTTCTTTGGTTGTGACATCAGAGCTGCGATTGCGCGCTCCCCATTCTGGTTCAGGATAACTGCCATCCCAGTCAGAAAAATCTGGGAGCGGCAACATACCATCAGGCGGTGACTTATAAGTGAAAGTATCAAGATCACTTTTGCTATAGGAGCCGCCTACGATGAGCTTATGCGTTTTTCCCAACGCATCAAAGTTACCGGTTAACTTGCTTTTAACATTGAACTGGTTGCGTTCGGTATCGGCATGAAATGGGTGTAGGTTAAAAATCAGTCCGGTATCAGGATTCACGACTTGGTCGCCATTGGCATACATATAAAGCAGCTTTGGACTACTGTCACTCTCGTTATAGCTGGCATTGGTGGTCAAGTTCCAATCGGCATTAAAATCATGGTCAATATCTGCAAAGTAATAGGTATTATCAGAATCCCAGTTTGTCCAATCTGCGCTGCCATTTTTACTGGTATCCCAATCCGCTTTTGACCCATCACTTAGATAGTTTGGCAAGCCGCCCCACATGGTTGATTTTGATTTATTGTGTTGACGGCTAGCACCCACACTGACCGTGGTGCTGTCGCCCACGTCCGCATCTACTGTGGCATAAAGCAGACTTTGACCCAATTCTTGACGGTCGATAAAGGTATCACCATCTTGATAGCTAGCCACCACTCGGCCTCGTACCGCGCCACTTTCTACTAAAGATTGACTACGATCAACACTGAGACCATATTGCCCATAACGATCAACATTGGCGGATAGCTCTGTTTTTGGAACGCTACTATCAGCCCGTTTACGTATTAAGTTAACATTGGCAGAAGGGTCGCCTGAGCCGCTCATCAAACCAGTCGCGCCGCGTACGGTTTCAACATGGTCAAACATCGCGGTATTGGCAGAGTATTCGCCCATGGCAGCTTGCTGGACAAAATCGGTATTTAAGCCGTCAATTTGGAAGCTATTGATAGCAAAGCCTCTTGATGAAAGACCATTACGCGCGCCATCAACGCTACTTACTTGGATAGCAGGCGTGCGTTTAAGCACATCTATTAGGGTGGTTGAGTTTTGATCTTTGATTTGCTGATTAGTAACCACACTGACCGCTTGCGGGGTTTCTTTGGCCGACAAGCCCATACCGGTGGCGCTACTGGTGACAGGGATTGTATAGCTGTCAGTATTTTCCGTGACCTGTTTGTTCGTTTCTGCCATGACCACGATAGTTGGTAGCGTGGTACTTGGTTCTGACCTATTGTCGCCACGATTGATTTCAATGCCATTGTCATTGATTGGTTGTTGCTGTGATACTTCAGCATGGATCATAGATGAGCTTACTGCCAACGAAGCAATGGCTGAAAGGTGCATGGTTCGCTTAACGCTCCAACTTAAAGGGTTAGGTTTATGCTGTTTTCTACTTTGTGTAATCATAAAGGTATCTCAATGAAAGTGAGGAGAATTTAAGGGAAGGCAGTTATTCAAGACAATAGTGCTTACTAATACATGTTAGCTTTGTAGAGCATCATGAGAAATGAGCTATTTATTAATAGGGTGTGTATAGAATTCAAATCAGGGGCAACCAGATAAAGACACAAGCAAGCATTACCGCCGCTGCATAGCTATCTTTGAGCTTATCATATCGCGTGGCAATGC
>NZ_RRYV01000162.1 GCF_014861395.1 Psychrobacter sp. FME13
TTCTCGCTTGTGTCTTTATCTGGCTGCCGCTGATTTGAATTCTATACAGCCCCTATTAAAAGATTACGTATCTGTGAAAAAAATAATAGCTTTTGTAAGTAAAGCTACTCTATATTCAAACGAGGGAAACATGAAATCTACTATTAAAGCATCTTTTCTTGGACTAGTTGTTGCTACTAGCATGTCGCTTGTGGCTTGTTCGGATGATGCTTCAGTCTCCAGCACGGAAGCTGCCGACCAACTTGATACTAAATTTGCTACGCTTGCGACCGGTGGTGCGTCAGGTCCTTATAATATTATTGGAACCTCACTTACTGAAGCTTACAATACGACTTATGGTGTTAACTCTAAAACCCAAACCACCGGAGCCTCGGTCGAAAACATCAACTTACTCAACCAAGAAAAAGTTGAAATGGCCTTTCTGATGAGCGACGTATTAAGTGATGCTATCAAAGGTGAGAACAACTTCAGCAGTCCTATCACGAATGTTCAGCAGATCGCCACTCTATACCCCAATTACGTACAGGTTGTTACCTCGCAGGATTCAGGCATTGAGAGCTTCGAAGATTTACGCGGTAAGCGTATCGCCGTGGGTGCACAGAACTCTGGTGTAGAAGTTAACGCTCGCAACTTACTTAATGGCTTTGACATGACCTACGATGATGTCGAAGTTGATTACTTGGGATATGCAGAAGCAGCAGACGCCTTGAAATCGGGTAAGCTTGACGCGGCGTTTTTAACCAGTGGTTTACCGAACTCTTCACTGATGGAGTTAGAGCAAGGCTTCGATTTACAGATAGTAAGTATTAGCCCTGAAAATATAGCAAGAATTGCACAAGATCAGTCCTACTTCATTGCTAAAGAAATTCCTGCAGGTACTTACGGCAACGAAACTGCCATACCTACCGCTGCTATCATGAATGCGTTTGTAGTACGTTCAGACTTATCAGAAGATGATGGTTACAAACTGACCAAAACTTTCTTTGAGAGTATGGACAAACTAAAAACTGCGCATCAGTCTGCAGGTGGTATTAGCTTAGAAACCGCACAACAAGGTATGGTCGCCCCGATACATCCTGGTGCCCAGAAGTACTACGATGAGCAAGCCGCAAGCCAATAAGCTTGGATAAATCATAGATGAGCAATCATAAAAACCAGTACAGCGTAGAGCGCGGTACTGGTTTATTTATGGTCGTAACATTCGTGATATTGCTGATCATCATCGGTAGTGGCTGGGTCTTGCGTCAGCAGGTAACTGTATTGAGCTTTAATCAGGAATCCTGCTACATCGAAGAAAGTTCTTTTGATATTAAATGGTTACACTCTGTAGAAAAGCAGTGGTGGATAGAGCGTTATCAAGTCCGATCTGATGATTTTTTACTAACCGATACTTATATGCAAACTTTTGGCGCAGGAACTCCATCAACTGAGACAATCGTATCCAACAACAGTAAAGATTATCCAAACTATATTCAATACCGTATCCAAACATCCCTACCCTATCTAAACTGGATGGTATCTCATAACATCAAAGCACACGTGATTATAACAAACGGCATCTTACCTGTTTACAACTGGGTTGATGACTATACTACTATTTATTTTGTTCCCAAAAAGCTGTCCTTATGGCAGTTACTACTTCAGGAGTCCTGCTATGAGCACGCCTATAGCACCAAGTGATAAGGAAGACTTATCGGCTGATTCTGCGAACCCTTCTGCAGAAAAACAGCAAGAAATTTTGGAAAAATTCGATAAAGAATCCATCACTCGTAAGCTTAGCAACAAAAAATTGGGCTGGTTGTTGTCAGCACTCGCTATTGCTTATGCGCTATTTCACTTATATATCACCTTTAATCCGATGCCTGCATTACTCCAACGCTCCGTTCACGTAGGCGTAGGTTTTGCTCTCATTTTTATGATTTATCCTGCGGCCAAAGGTTCCTCTCGTCAACGAGTCGCTTGGTATGATTGGATTTTGTTTTTCATGTCTTTATCAGGTGTAGCCTACCTACTGATAGAGTATCAAAATATCGTTACCGTCCGCGGTGGCATACCTAATCAGTGGGATATATTATTTTCAATCATTACTGTCTTGTGTGTATTGGAAGGTACGCGGCGTATCACGGGCTTTATTCTGCCTTTGTTTGCTCTGGTGTTCTTGGCTTATCCCTTCTTTAGTCACTTAGGTTTCATGCCAGATCGCCTGCTCACGCGACCTTACGATGTGGGTGATATTTTTGGTCAGCTATATCTCAAAACAGAGGGTCTATACTCTACAGCCATCGGTGCTTCTGTTACTTTTATCTTTTTGTTTATCTTATTTGGTGCGTTTTTATCACGATCAGGTATGGGACAGCTATTTAACGACTTAGCATTGGCGCTCGCAGGACATAAACAGGGTGGGCCTGCAAAAGTAGCGGTCATCTCCAGCGGTTTCATGGGTAGTATCAATGGTGCAGCGGTTGCCAACGTAGTAGGTACTGGTGCATTTACTATCCCTTTAATGAAGCGAGTCGGCTATCATAAAAACTTTGCTGGTGCCGTAGAGGCAAGTGCTTCGGTTGGTGGTCAGGTTTTGCCGCCGATCATGGGGGCGAGCGCTTTCATTATGGCGGAGACCACAGGGGTCAAATACAGCACGATTGCGCTTGCAGCCCTATTGCCAGCGGTTCTTTATTATTTAGGCGTCATCGCTCAAGTACACTTTCGTGCAGGTCGACGTGATCTCAAAGGTATTGCTAAAGATAGCTTGCCTGAGCTGAAAGAAGTGTTAAAAGCCCGTGGGCATATGCTATTGCCGATTGTTTTCTTAGTATACCTGTTGGCTGAATCGGTTCCGGTTGGCTTTGCAGCAGCTTACACGATTGGTTTTACCATTGTCATGAGTATGCTTCGCAAAGAGACGCGGATGAGCTTTCAGGATGTACTGGGCGCACTAGAATCTGGTACTCGTCAATCTTTAGCTGTCATGGCAGCCTGTGCGGTAGTAGGTATCATCATTGGCGTGGTGAGTCTAACCAGCTTTGGCACAGTGATGACTTCATCTATCGTTACACTAGGAGCAGGATCGTTATTACTCACGCTAATCCTAACCATGATCGCCTCAATGGTACTAGGCATGGGCTTGCCATCTATTCCCGCGTACATTATTACTGCAACCATGGCAGCACCGGCTTTGGCTGGTTTTGATATTCCTATCTTAGCGGCGCATATGTTTGTCTTCTATTTTGGTATCTTTGCCAATATCACCCCACCTGTATGTTTGGCTGCCTTTGCAGGCGCTGGTATCTCTGGTGGTGATCCTATGAAGACAGGGTTTCAGTCGCTGAAACTGGCATTAGCCGGATTCATTGTTCCCTTTATGTTCATCTACAACCCAACAATGCTGATGATAGATCCGACAGGATTGGCAGTGACTGCTAAAGAGTTCCCACTACCACCAGTCATGGATATTATTGTTGTCGTGATCACCTCGGTTACGGGCGTTATTGCGCTTAGTTCTGCGCTTGAAGGTTTCTTCAAAGGGGTGATGAGCCCGATAGCTCGTGTCATACTAGCGGTCGGTGCATTACTCTTGATTTATCCTGAGCTGATGACAGATTTAGCAGGTGGTATCATCGTATTAGTCGTTGCCGCATGGAATATAAAATCCAACAAAACAGCTGTCGCATCGGCAAGTATCTAAAAAATGAACCACATATCGTGCTTTACTGACGGTATGTTAAAGAGAGACTATTAACAACAGTCTCTCTTTCATGTCTTATATAGTCAAAGTATTTTTAAATCGCTACAGTGCTACTGGGATAAATGTTTCGCAACCTCTGTGAATACAGCACACAAGCAAAATGTGTGTCAGTAGCACGATAATACGATCGTATCGGTTTTATACTTCTTCTACTATAGTCAAAGAATTCTAAAATAGGTACAAGGCAGCCGACTGCAGATTGTGCAAGCAGTACACCTAAGAAGGATAACGCCGTAGCTGTTTAGTAATTCGCTGACTATTTTATTAGTTCAGCAAGACTATTGATTGGATAGGAGATATCTTTCTTATGAGTATTTCTACAACCAATGACCAACCATTTAGCAGCTGATAGCTCACCAATGCTATTGGTAAGTGCTGGTACTATAAATTCTAAAAAAACCTTCATTTTCTGTGGCAAATACTTTCGAGTCTTATGCAGCAAGTGTATTGGAACTGCATCAGGTTCAAACTCATTTAATATGATTTTTAGATCGCCATTATCTATAAAACGCTTTACTTGATAATGTAATTGCTGCGTGATACCCACGCTCTTTACAGCAGCCTTAACAGCAGAATCGCTATCATTAACCATCAGTCTAGGAAATATATCTATGTGTACTGTTGACTCAGAGTTTGGGAGATTGTAACGCCAGTGAGGAGTCGTCTTTGCCGTGTTGAGCAATATACAAGAGCGTTGAGTTAAGTCGTAAGGTGACGCTAGTTCTGGCTGTTTCAACAGGAACTGCTGACTTGCACAGGTCACAACTCGCATCGTTCCTACTTGGGTGCCTATCATCGTACTATCTGGCAACGTGCCTATTCTAATGGCCATGTCTACGTCATCTTCGAACAAATCCACATTCCTATCCGATAATAAAAGCTGCACGTTTATATTTGGATATAAAGATAAGAACTCAATAACAATGGGTAGCACATGCAACCTTCCAAACATAATGGGCGCTGTTATCACCAAATCGCCTTTTGGTTCTAAGTACTCCCCCTTTGCCCTACCCTCTGCCTCTTCGACCTGCTCCAATATTCTTTTACAAGATTCTATATAGGCACTTCCAGAGTCTGTCAAAGATAACTTTCTGGTGGTTCTATGCAATAAACGAACGCCCAGTTGGTTTTCCAGTTCAGCTATCTTTCTACTTAGAGTTGGCAATGGCACGTTCAATTCCTTGCTGGCTGTAGAAAAACTGCCAACCTCCACCACTTTTATAAACATAGACATTGCTTGCAGTCGGTCCATAACTGTCTCATTTATTGAAAATATCATTATCAAAATTACAGTATTATCTTTTAAATGGCAAAGTGTCATAGTGGATATATCAACATTGATATAGGAAACACCTTATGAGCAATGTAACTCATAAAAACTTACAGGTTGCGCTTGCCTACGATCATGTTGGCATTAGAGTCAGTAATAGACGCGAAGCTATTACGTTCTATGAGCGTCTTGGGTTCAAAGAAACCTATCGCATCCCTAAAGGTGAAGCAAACGAAATGATCACACCAGCAGGTGTAAGAATTAATCTTATTTTTAATGCAGCAAAGATAAAAAACAGAAAAAACCTTTTACTCGATGAAGTGATTAAAAAACCCGGTATGACACATCCGGCATTCATTATTGATGGTATAAATGAGCTTCAAAGCTGGCTTTTTGCAGAAGGAATAGAAGTTACGGAAGGTCCGAAAAATTTAGGGTCAAGAAGGATCGCTTTGTTTATCCGTGATCCAGATGGAAATGTACTAGAATTTAATCAACTACTATCTGAGGGAAAAAACCATGAAACTATATGATTTAGAGCTATCTGGAAACTGTTATAAAGTAAGGCTGTTTGCCTCACTGATCGACATACCTTTAGACATCGTGCCTATTGATTTTATGCAAGGTGAACATAAAAAAGAAGCCATGCTGAAACTCAATCCGTGGGGAGAAATCCCAGTTTTAGAAGATGGCTCTGTCATATTAAGAGATGCACAAGCCATACTGGTGTACCTAGCCAACAAGTATGGTGGTGAAGCGTGGTGGCCTAGCGAAGCACATCTGCAAGCTGATGTGATGCAGTGGTTGTCTGTTGCTTCTAATGAGATACAGCACGGACCTAACGTAGCACGTTTGATCAAAAAATTCGGTTTTGAAGGTGATTTAACGCAATCTTTAGAGCGTTCGTATAAGATACTAGCATTGATTGACGATCATCTTGCTCACCATAATTGGCTGGCAGCTAGCCGTCCTACTATTGCTGACTGCGCAGTTTATCCGTATATTTCAATTGCACACGAAGGAGAGGTTGCTATAGACAGCTATAGCAATATTAAGGCATGGATGAATCGCCTAGAGCAGTTGCCAGGTTATGTATCTATGCCTGGTAACTAATGATAATAGCCGGGAGCTAAGCCATTAAAAATAAAGGTCACGAACCAATGCTGTTCGTGACCTTTATCTCTGACACCGCTACCAATACTTAACGCAGCGCTTTATAAAGAAAATAGAAACCCACAACGACCAACAGTACGGCAAAGCATTTCTTTAAGATTTGTGGTGACAGTATATGAGCTACCTTGGCGCCTATCTTTGCCGTAAAAAAGCTCATGATACTAATGCCCAAAAAGGCATAGACGTGGACAAAGCCAATCGTATTAGGCACATCTACTTGCTGCTTCATTCCAAAAAACATAAACCCTAACGCACCGGCAATCGCGATGGGTAGACCACACGCCGCCGAAGTACCAACCGCTTTTTGCATCACTACACCGTAACGAGTAAGGTAAGGTACGGTTAAGCTGCCACCGCCGATGCCGAAAATGGCAGAAGCAACACCAATAACCCCGCCTGCTGCCAATTGCTTAGGTTTTGAAGGCAGCGTTGAGTCAACCGCCGAATCCGTATTGCTAGCACTATTCATGTTTGCAGCGACTTTCTTTTTGCCACCCTTAAACATCTTGTAGGCGACCCACAGCAAAAACACACCAACAATAAGCTGAAGATATAACCCAGATATCTGCCCTGCTATCCCTGCCCCTAAAAAGCACCCTATCGCTAAACCGGGTGCTAGGTTTTTGAAGACAGGCCACATGACGGCGCCTTTTTTATTGTGCGCCATTAACGAGCTGATAGACGTCACAATAATAGTCGCAAGTGACGTACCTAACGCCAAATGCATAATATTGTCAGGACTATAACCCATCTGAGTAAAGACAATAAATATTGACATACTCCCACCACTTTCGCAAAGCTCAAGTGGGGGATTCTAAAAGCAAAT
>NZ_RRYV01000163.1 GCF_014861395.1 Psychrobacter sp. FME13
CGTCTATGGGCATCTCACAACTCCATTGTATTCTTGGTCGAAAACAATAGATTAGTGAGGTGCTCTTCTTTTTTCAATCACTTTCGAAGTTGAGAGTGGGGTAGTGTTGCTTAATTACAATTAATGAAATGGCTATGTTACTTGTACCATGGTTATGTCAAAAATCCCTAAGTTTGAATGGTAGTTAGTAACTGTTATCAGTCTAGTGCTTCGTAAAATACTAGGATCTGTTGAACATTCAAATGCTCTACTGGTAGCAATTATTTTTAGACAATATGCAGCTGCTATCTCTCTTTTTATCTAATAACCTCTCGATAATAATTTCTGCTGATTTTTCTAAGCGCTTGTTCTATGGATGATGCAGGGTGATAACCAATCTAAAAAGATTGCCACGATTTTGGCTATAGACTTATCAGGATAATAACTATAACCTTATAGTTGAGATATCGCCCAATACAGTCAGTCCACTATAATATTTTCAGTATCGTAAATATTTTTGGATGTACTCACCTTAAAGATAAGCGGCTGATGTATGTTCACCTTAGATAAGGATATGTTTGTTGTGAATGCTACTGCACATTTAACCGCACCGATAGTGTCCAAACGCGATCTGGCCAAAGCCAAAACGCGACGGGCATTGCTAAAAAGCGCGCTACGGCTATACAGCTCAGAAGGTGCTCAGGGCATGAGTATGAATAAAATTGCCAAAGGCGCTGGCATTGCCCAGCCTAGTTTTTACAATCATTTTGACAGTCTTGATGCCCTACAGAACGAGTTGAGCGCTCAGCTAAAAGACAGCTATTTATCACCTATGCGTTTGGCATGGATAGACATGCTCAAAAACTATGATGTATTAAACACAGATCACTTTAATCAACAGTGTGAGCGCTGTTTGATGATGATTTTTGATTCTGCGTTCCAAAACATTGCATTGTTTCAGCACTTACTAGAAGACCGCCCGCGGCTAGAGGCCAGTATAAAAAGCCCATCAGCGTTAAAAAACGGACTAGGGAATTTGGTCACCGACATACAAGAGGAGTGGGCAGAAATATTTATTCAAGGCTTGCAGTTATCTGGTCGTTCTTTTGAGCGTACCGAGGTCAATCTTTGTGTCGATATCGCAAGCGCACAGGTACACGAGTTAATACTAGGCTGTCATCAGCAGCGCTATTCCAGACCACAGGCAATTGCCGCGTTGAAAGCAAGCTTTGATGCGCTGTTCGCCCATTTTTTACAAGGAGGCAGGCGCAGTTAGTAGTGAGAACATTTAGTGATGACAAGGAATGAAGATAAGTAACAACAGTCATCGTAAAACCAGAGTCAGTAAAACACAAAAGGAAGCGTGATTATGACTACAACAGTAGCTACATCAAACACAGTCAATGAACAACTACATTTTAGAACCTGTACCTTGTGCGAAGCGATGTGCGGTGTCGAGATAAAACATGATGGCGAAAAAGTCTTGTCGATTAAAGGGGATAAAAACGACCCGTTTTCGCAAGGCTATATTTGTCCGAAAGCTACTGCCTTGCAAGATTTGCATGAAGATCCTGACCGTTTGCGGCAGCCTGTAGAGAGAACGGCAGACGGTTGGAAACCTATTAGTTGGCCAGAAGCATTGGATAAAGTTGCTGCAGGTATTCAATCTATCCAGCAAAAATATGGTCAAAATGCGTTGGGTGTTTATCTAGGTAACCCTAACGTACACAATATGGGTGGAATGCTGACCATCAAACAGTTACTCACCAGTTTAAAAACCCGAAGTCGTTTTTCCGCAACCTCAATCGATCAATTGCCACACCATATCGTCAGTATGCACCTATTCGGTCATATGCTACGTATTCCTATACCGGATGTGAATCATACCCAATATATGCTTATTATTGGAGGCAATCCGCTGGCCTCTAATGGCAGTATCATGACCGCACCAAACATGCGCCAAAAGCTAAAAGATATCAAAGCCCGTGATGGCAAAGTGGTGGTGATTGACCCAAGACGCACCGAAACCGCCGACATTGCTAGCGAACATCACTTTATCCGACCCGCCACGGATGTGCTGCTGTTACTAGCCATGTTGAACGAAATTTATGCACAAGGCTATGCAAAATTGGATAGTAAAGCCGCCACGCTAGCACCAGAAATTGATCGTATTGCCATGTTTGCCAAAGAATATACGCCTGAGTCGGTCGCCGATATTACCGGTATCGCTGCGCCTGAAATCAAACGTATGGTCAAAGAGTTTTGCGAGGCCGAAAGCTCAGTCTGTTATGGCCGTATGGGTATTTCGGTGCAAGAGTTTGGCTTGTTGAGTCAGTATCTATCGATGGTTATTAATATTGTGACTGGCCGCCTAGATGAAGTGGGCGGTGCAATGTTCCCTAACCCTGCCATCGATGTGGTGAACAGCTCAGGCCCAGGTTATTTGGGCAAACGTCACAGCCGCGTGAGTCACTTACCTGATTTTAATGGTGAGTATCCAGTCGTTGCCATGGCAGATGAGATGCTAGTAGCAGGTGAGGGGCAGTTAAAAGGTTTTATGATGGTTGCTGGAAACCCTGTTATCAGCACGCCAAATGGTGAAAAATTGGACAAAGCTTTATCACAATTAGAGTTTATGGTCTCACTTGATTATTTTGTGACAGAAACCAGTCGTCATGCCAATATTATTTTGCCACCAGTATCGCCATTAGAACGCGATCATTACGACATCACGTTTAACGGTTTTGCGGTGCATAACGTGGCTAAATATTCACCGGCCTTGTTCGACAGAAAAGACAATGCAATGCATGACTGGGAGATTTATTTAGAATTGGCCGATCGCCTGGACAAAGACGCACCAGAGGCCACCCAAAAAGAGCGTGCAGCGACAAAAGCATTCGGACCAAAAATTCTATTAGAGCAGGGTTTAAAATACGGTCCTCACAGAGAAGCGGTCACGATAGAGACATTGCTAGCAAACCCACACGGCATTGATTTAGGCCCATTACATAGCATGTTACCAGAGGCTATTAAACATGCTGATAAACAGATTCATTTACATGTGGATTTTTATCAGGCGGATTTGGCGCGCGTGCGTGAGATGGTACAGCAGTACAATGAAGATGAGATTCTATTGATTGGGCGTCGGCATGTACGCAGCAACAATTCGTGGTTACATAATAGCCATCGATTGGTAAAAGGCAAATCTCGTTGTACGTTAATGCTGCATCCAAAAACGGCAGAGCAGCATGGCATTATCAATGGTCAAAACGTCAGAGTGACCTCGCGTGTGGGTAGCATCGTCATTGCAGCAGAAGTAACCGACGAGCTAATGGCAGGGGTGGTGAGTATCCCACATGGTTTTGGTCACGGCCGAAAAGGCGTTAAGCAGCAAATTGCTCAAGCACATGCAGGAGTCAGCGTTAACGATTTAACTGATGACACTTTGATTGATCAGTTAAGTGGCAATGCGGCCGTGAATGGTGTGCCGGTACAATTAGAAGCACTGGACTCAGTTGTAGATATCGCATTGGCTACTGCATCATAAAACTTGATAGATAGCAGGATAGCTTAGGGCGTATTTGTGAGTGTTTAACAGGTTTTAATATATTGATATTCTGATTAAACACTCATACCCACAAAGTCAAAATCAACGTTAGGCTTTTCGCCTTGTATCAATAAGCTGACGGCTTTTGCAGAGCCACAAGAATGCGTCCAACCTAATGTACCATGACCAGTATTAAGCCATAAATTATCAAACGTGGCTGAAGCGTTATGACTACCATGTCTGACTTGACCGCAGTGTGCACGACCAATCAGCGGTACGTTTGAGGGGGTCATCGGTCTTAATCCTGTCCAATATTGCACAGAATTGGCAATAATACCTTTAGGGAATAACTGCTGTACGCGGCGGGTAATGGCCTCGCAGCGTGTGGTATTTAAGTCTAGGTTGTAGCCATTAAATTCTGCAGTACCAGCCACACGCAATTTATCTCCTAACCGCGAGGCCACCAGTTTGAACTCATCATCAATTAAGCTCACAAAAGGTGCTAAATGCGGCGCACGTGGATTTACAGTATAAGTGGCAGAGTAGCCTTTTGCCGGAAAAATTGGCACATGAATACCCAGCGGTTTTAATAAGCTGACGCTATAACTGCCCAGTGCCAATACATAGTTGTCTGCTGTGAAGGTTTGTGCATTTTCGCCTGTTGGACGGATAGTAACACTATGCACGTGCGGGGTTTTGGCTTCGCTATCGGTATTGAGCGCTAGAATTTCGGTATCGTACATAAAATGCACGCCAGCATCCATGCAGTGCTGTGCCAACCGCTGAGTAAATAGATGTGCATTGCCTGACTCATCACGGCTGGTATAGGTTGCGCCAGTCAGTTTATGCGCAATAGGAGATAGTGCTGGTTCCAAGCTCACAGCGTTATTGATATCAATGACATGGCGTTCGCAGCCAAGTGCTTGCATACGCTCTGTGGGTTTAATCGCAGCATCAAATTCGGCTTGGCTGGTATAAAAATGCATAATACCGCGCGTCTGTTGCTCGTAATTAATACCGATATCGGCGCGTAGTTGCTGTAACGCACCTCTAGAATATAGCCCTAAGCGAACCATTTGCACAAGGTTAGCATCGGCTTTATCGGCGCGGCATTCTTGTAAAAACTGCATGGCCCATTTGAGCTGCGCCTTATCAGCCCGCAGGCGATAAAGTAGTGGCGCGTCTTCTTTAAAAAGCCATTTTAGTGCTTTTTTTGGGGTAGCAGGGTTGGCCCACGGCGTGGCGTGTGATACCGATATTTGACCGCCATTGGCAAATGAAGTTTGTAAGCCTGCTGCCGGTTCGCGTTCAATCACAGTCACATCATAACCTGCTTGACGAAGATACCATGCGGTGGTCACACCGACCACGCCTGCTCCTAGTACTGCAATATGTGTCATAGGATTTTCTGCCGTGACTATAGAATCTGTTAATTATTCAAATATTAGGGCTGATGATTGCTCAAATTGCACCACATTTGGATGTTCAATAGACCCTAAAATAGTAAAATAATTAGGGGTGTTTATTGATGATACGCCACCTTACTTAGCGCGGGCAACATCTGCTTGTAAGGCGGCTGGCAAGTTGAGCGTGGTTAGTGCGCTGTCGGCAAGGTGTTCTGGACGTGCAACCACCAATGCTTCAAAACCGTGGTCGGTTGCAATGGCATTTACAACTTGGATTTTATTTAGCTTGTCACCTGCACTGGGTAGTACATCTTCGCCTTGTACGTAATGCAAAAATGCCTTAGGTGCAGATTTAAAATAAATACGCGCAATCACCTCTTGACCTAAGTAACAGCCTTTGTCGTAGTCCATACCGCCGCGCTGATGCAAGCGCAATTCTTGTGGCTGAAACTCGCCTTGGGTGGCGGCAACTATCCAATAATTGCCAGTAGCAATGCTACATTGCATCCATGCTTGCGTATCCTGTTCGGTATTGTGCGTATCGTCATGGCTAAAGGTTGGTTCATCAGCGAGCATACAAGGGTAAATTAAAATTGGCGCGCTGGTATCAAATTTGGAAAAAGCGCCAAACTTTTTGAGGTGGACAAGTAGCGAGTCTGTACAGTCAGCACTGATCACCACATCAAAATGTTGCTCGGCTTGTTTTTTAATCCAAATACCAAACTCAATACGGCCTTTTAAGTTGCAAATAGCGGCTGCTTGGTAACTCAGCCCCAGCTTAGTCACATCACACGTAAGCTGTCCTTGTAAAAACTTTTCGGCGTCTGCGCCTACAATGCTAATTTGTTGAAACTGCGGTATAGAAACATGACCCATTGTTATTATCCTTTTAATGTCAATTTATTCATTAAAGACGTCAGTGTTGATTTTTTTGATAAAAAACTGTCTGCGTAAATGTAAATGAGACTAAGAAGAGTACCACAAAAACTACCGTCATAAAAAACGTCAGCGCTAAGTGGTCAGTTAAGGTATAAGTTGGGTGCTGAGCGCAGTTTTCAAGCGTACAAGTTGGTGAAAATAGGTGAGTTACGGTACAATAAGGCCTTTGCAATAAACTTAATTTATAATGGCTATCGAGGAAATTATGAGCTTACCCAATTGCCCTAAATGTGATGCTGAATATACTTATGAAGATGGTGCGTTACTGGTATGTCCTATGTGTGCTCATGAATGGACAGCAGCAGAGACTGATGCGGAGCAAGCTGAAGAACAAGAGGCAGTCATTCGTGATGCAGTTGGCAATGAGCTGCAGGACGGCGACGCGGTAACCGTGATCAAAGACCTAAAAGTAAAAGGCTCTTCAACTGTCATTAAAGTAGGCACCAAAGCCAAGAGTATTCGCCTGTTACCAGATGCGACTGATGGCCATGATATTGATTGTAAATTGGATGGCTACGGCCCGATGAAGCTCAAGTCATCGGTGGTGAAAAAAGCTTAAATAGATCGCTTACAAACGCATTGTATTGAGCGCAGTTTTAGTGACTGATAGGATTATTTGTTTTGACATTTAAGGTCTACTAACTATATGAATGCATAAGCTTATTTATGTTTTTGATAAAGATATGCAAAAAGATGACCACCTAAACTTAGGTGGTTTTTTTGTATCATTATTCCTAAATCCGGGTGATGCCTAAGTTTAAAAAAGATGATGAGTCTCTCCAAAATCGTTTCGTATACAAGGCACCTTATAACCGCTTATTTGATACTCGTTTTAAACTTCTTTAACTATACCCTTAAAGTCAACATGGTTTTTTGTAAGAAATAATGAATAACTATGTAGTTTTTCTTTATATATAATAAAATAAATACGAAGAAGTGGTTTTTCTGAAGTATTTTTATTGGTGGTGTTCTAAAAAGTATGCTGGCATCAGACGTAGCCATAATTGATGTAAAAGAACACCATATCAAACACTTTGAAGTGATTATCGAGCTTCTTAGAGAAACAACAGGTTTTTCTAACCGCTCGTCTTAATCGGTGTCTAAGGCGACAGTTATTACCC
>NZ_RRYV01000164.1 GCF_014861395.1 Psychrobacter sp. FME13
CGGCCTTATCAGAGAGTACTTGCCTAAGGGTTGTGACTTTAGACAAGTCTCTGATGATGAGATGCAGGACATTGAGAACAAATTAAACAACAGACCAAGAAAACGATTAGGGTTTAAGACGCCTATGCAGGCGTTCTATAATATTAATTAGCGTTGCACTTGGTGTGTTAATCTAAGTAATAATTCTCGTGAGCTAAATCCTTTTTTATATTCATATAAAGAATCTAGTTTAGAGCCTAAACCTCCACCAAAATGTAGTAGCTGATATTGATTTTCTCTGCCCCAACCACGCGCAACATGAGTAATCAGTTTGGATGGCTGCAAATTTGTATAGTCATTAAGTGTACCGCCAAGATGGAATTGCATGATGCCAGATTCTTTACAGAGGGTATATATAGATGACCCAATCGCTTTGCCATTTTGATAGGCTGTTATCAAGAGTATTCTGTCGTGAAGATTCTTAAATAAATTGAAGAAATAAGCATCATCAAAAAAGTAATATTGACATGCTTTGACATGCGCCATAGTTTCTTTATAAATTTTTGAAAACACCATGGCATTTTCTTTAGTTAATGGCTCAATCTTGGTCACAACATTCATTTTTAGAGCTTTTTTGATACCTCTGCGATGGCGATTTTGGGTTTCGCTCCAGTGTTGTTCTTCAGACTTATTTAGGTCAGATATTAATGTTAGCCCATGAGTTAAGGCTTGTCCAACAGTGGGTAGCCAATCTTTATTGATGATTGGGTGCAGGCGCATAAATAGAGAGACACAGCCTTTTTTAAAGAGACAGGCCCTTATTTCTGTTAGAATGATATCTAATTGGGCATCGGTTAGAGACTGGTCCATCACAGGACCACCGTAACCATAAGTAGATGTGGCATCCCAACACTCTGCATCTATTTCTCGTATGATAATAGGTAGAAATACTTTTTTGTTTTTATAGTGAGCGATGATACCTTGAGGAGTCCCTTTATCGATGACAGATGATGCCGTAATCCAACCAGATAAGTGGTAGACGTCAAAATTATAGTCTGATATTTGTTTATCCCATTCTTTATCTATACCTACAAACTCAACTTCTATTGTATCTGCATCAGTGACTAACGCAACTTCTGCTGTATCCATTTCTTTGATTCCTCAGTACTGAGTACTATATTCGTAAATTCTTATATATAAATATAACAATAAACTCTGAGGTTAACAAGAGTATTTACTTATTTTACTGAATATATGTTAGGTAGTAATAAAAGGGTAACTTTTATAATATGGAAAATAGCTCGTTCGATAGCTGCTTTATTTCATTCCAAAACATATTTTTAGGCTATTTTGAACATTTGCCTGGTAGTATGACATGAACTATTTTCTTTAGCTAAGGATGTTTCAAATTTAACAAGCTATATAAAAAAACTGTACCAACCATGACAACCGCTGCTGACAGGTATAGGCCTGGGTTATAACTTCCATAAATCTCGACAATATAACCAGTGCAGACGGGTGCTATAATTTGAGCCGCGCCATAAGACAATGTCATTGTTCCCATAAATTTGGCAGGATCACTGGGAAAAAACTTACCTGCCATTGTTAATACCAAGCTCACACAAGCGATGAAAGTGCCACCAAATAATAAGGCACTGACTATGGCAGTAGGTAAACTGTTGTTGAGAGCAGGTAGTATGATACCCGTTACCTGTAACAGATAGGCGGCAATGAGCGTTTTGAGATAACCAAATCTTCGAGCAATACGATCCCATATAAGTGCAGCGGGTATAGCAGCTAAGCCAATCAAAAGAAAAACCAAACCGCCTTGCCCTTGCAAACCTTTGGTACCTTCTACAATATCAACAATAAAAGTAGAGCTTACCGCGTAGCCATAACCAGCACAAAAGTAAGCGAGCATCATGAGTGACTTGAAAGTCTTACTGGGTGGGTTGTCCTTAACCACTTCTTGATTTTTATTTTCGGTGGAAGGATGTGGCATCCATAACCACGCAGGTACAGCAAAGACAATCGCCAAGACAGATAAGGCCAACCACTGCTGTTGCCAATCTGCTTCTAGCGCTTGTATTGCCTCAAACAATAACGAGGTGATGACGATGCTCAAACCTGCACCTGCAAAATGAATACCTAACTCAGCACGGTGGTTGTTTTTTACTAGCCATTTTAGTACCAATCCTGAAGCGATAATAAATCCACCCGAAGCACAGGTTCCAGCGAGGAATCTCAATATTGCCCAAGTGGTTATATCTGTGGTCAAAACCATGGTAGCAGAAGTGATGACACTCAAAACAAGATATATACGATGTAAGTTATATTTATAATTGAGATTATGCATACTCGCAGCAAGCAACACACCAAACATATAGCCCATAAAATTGGTGCTAGCCAACCATCCGCTACCTAGATCTGTTAAGCCCGCGCCTTCTTGCATAACGGGTAATAGCAGGCTATACGAAAACCTAGCAACACCTACGGTCACTATCAAACTACAAATTCCAGCAATGTATACACGGATTTTCGTGAGCTTTATAGACATTTTTATGACTTAATATAGGAAAGTGATTCACAAAGAATACGTGACTCTGTTAGTCTTAAAAATTGAATTATTTAGAACAAAAGATTCTTATTATAAGAAGTGTTTAATAAATGGATAAGGATGTCTATATGGAGATTTTGGGGCTAAAAACGTTTAAAGCGGTGGTTGATGAAGATGGCATTAAAGGCGCTGCTGAAAAACTGCATACCGTCCAGTCGAATATCACTAATCGTATCAAAAAGCTTGAAAGAGAGCTGGACACAAAGTTATTCAATATCGTTGGCAGAAAGTTGCAATTAACTCCTAGCGGCCGACAGCTGTGCGACTATGCCGATCAAATTTTACAATTAGAGTATCAGGCAACCTCGGCTATTTTGTGTAACAAAGACAGTTATGAATTAAGAATCGGTATGCCGGAAACCTTTGCGGCCGTTCATATGCCGTTGGCACTCAAACAACTTAAGTTAAATCATGCTGAGATTCGCGCTAAAATTCATACAGACACTAGTGATCGGTTGGTACTAGCTGTACTGAACCATAAAGTAGATTGTGCGGCAATCGGCAATCCACCTAAGCACAAAGATCTTGAGGTGATTCCTATTGTAAAAGAAACGCTAGTGATGGTGACGCCATTAGACAGTGAGCATGACCCTGTGCTATTGGTGCGTGATGAAGGGTGTGGTTACAGAACACAGGCGCTCATTTGGCAGCAGGAAGCAGGTAGAAGTAGTGATGAGCTGATGTTGATGAGCAGCGCCGATGGTGTCTTAGGTTGTACCGCTGCGGGGCTAGGATATACTATTATCGGCCAAAACATGGTGGTAGGTAGTCGATATGAAAAGTCATTGGTCATGACACCACTGAGTAATGGTGCAAAAAATGTCCAGCTATCGATTGTTTATCGTAAAGATAGCCCGCTATCATCAGGGATACTGACGCTCGCAAAATTGTTAACCGAATAATATGTCATGCTATTTTTAAGTCAGGCCTGACTGGTTTTTGTCAGTTTTGTATTCTTATATTATTAGGGTCTTAATATCAGATATGCTTGCGTCAAACACCAAAAAACGTTAAAATCGCGGTTTAATTTTCCCGCTGGGGAAAGGCTAAGTGAGCAGGGAAATGGTATTGGGTGCTGGAATAAGCCAGTGACGCAGTTGCCATACTTATAAATGCCCTTAGTGCCTCAGTTACGTATGTCATTATTGATTTTGCGTATCATAAAAGATACCGTCTAAAATCTCTATACATACATCGGACATAGAGAGCTTATTATGCGTAAAGATATCCATCCTAACTACCAAGAAGTTTTGTTCCACGACACTAACGCTGACGTTTTCTTTTTGACTCGTTCAACAGTTAAAACTAAAGCTACTCGTGAATATGAAGGTAAAGAATACCCATACTACCCACTTGATATTTCAAGTGCGTCACATCCATTCTATACTGGTGAGCAACGTAAAACTTCTACTGAAGGCCGTGTTGCTAGCTTCAACAAACGCTTTGGTGCGTTTGGTGGTCGTAGTAAGAAAGCTGCTGAGTAATTTATACCTATGGTATAAATACATCTCGATAAGCAATAAAAAACCGCTGATATTCAGCGGTTTTTTTATTTGAATTTTATAAGTAGCATTATAGTCAAAGCACTCTGTAATGGATACAAGACAGCCAACTGTATAAGTAGTACCTTTAAGTAGGGTAATGCTATAGTGGCTCAGTGGCTCGCTGACTGTATGTAAGTTTTAGGCAGTGGTAGTTTCTATTGCTTGTACAATCTGCTCTGATAATTGCTGCGCCCAATAGCCATACATAAGACTGCTAGGGTGAAAGCCATCACTGGCAAACATTACAGCAATATCGATAGGCGTGCCATTAGAGTGTTCTTCTATCATCCGTGCAAAGTCAGTTGCCATATAGTTGACACCATCATGATCGGCACAGATTTTTTGCAATACTGTGTCGAGCATTGAGGCTTTCGCACCAACAAAGTTATTGAGTGGAGTAGGTATTGCAGGCATTTGTGCCATCGGTGGTAGACTTGAAAAAATCAATTCTCGCACACCAAATTTACGCTGAGCAATAGCAATGATATCTTCAATCTGCTGCTGCCATTTGTGTGTAGAAACATTAGAAGTAGTGTCATTGACGCCAACACTTAGTACCATCACATCAACGGGTTGACTAGGCATAGGCAAAATATATAGCCTACGAAGGATATCAAAGCTGGTATGGCCAGTCGTTGCTTGCAATGACCATATCAGCTCCTCAAACTGAGTATTGATGGTGGGCTGCTGTGTTAGGATTGGAATGAGCTTGCCGACTAGGGCTTCCTGCTGTGACGCACTACCAACACCAGCGGCGGCCGAGTCACCAACAACCATTAAGTTTAGCGTGGTTTTTTTGACATCCGTAGACTGGTTTAGTTTGACACGACCATTCCTTTCCCCATTTGGCTCAGGCAATCTAACGGTATCTCGCTTGATTTTTCGTCCTTGATAGAGGTAGACCGGGGCAAGTAAAATATCCTTTGCGACAGAAGTTAGCTTATTGGTTTTTACCATCCTGCACGCTCCCGAATAGTCGTCAGACTGTCTTCGACTAATAGCTTGCCATCGACATAGACATCCCGTAGTAGGTTGTCTGCATCAGTTACCAATTCATCGGCCTTGATAGTTGTTAGCTGTCCGTCAGCGTTTTGGACTAAAGCCAAGCGACCTTTTTTTGAGCGTTTCGAGAGGCTAGTGATAGGATCTTTATAAATGTCTTTCCATACGCCATCGATAGAGATAGCACTGGCTTTCATTGCCCAGCTCATGGTATCGCGATTGACTTGCTGTAATAGACCGCCACCCATACCGAATGTGACATTATCTGCGCTAAAGCCTGCTTTTAATATGACATTAATAATCTTGGTCAAGCTTTGCGGGCTAATACCATCCCCTTGGATGATTCGTACATAATCAGGTAGTACCTTATAACCTTTACTATTAATAGTTGTCCCGAACTTCACTGCCAAACGCTCTAATGCTTCACGGACTACTTTGGTAGGCTCACCACTGTCTGGTCTAATAACCAGTGTACCGCCCATATTTTTCACGTCGTCTTTTAGGCTGCCACCCCAAATGTTATCGATGGCGTTCCATAGATCGTAGCTGTCAGACACCACCGAAAATGCTTTGCCTTCACCACCAAACTGCTCGATCATATTGGCAAAGGCAGCGGTTTCGCCATCGCGGCCCCATGCTGTCATGGTACTGTGTTCAGCCGCAGGGATAGAAAACGCTGGCATATCTTGGCCCATCTGATACCAACGACTGGCAGCTATTAACGCCGCCATTGAGTCTGTACCCGCAAAGTTCACCAAATGTGCCAAGCTACCGAGTGCTACAGACTCCTGACTAGATGCACCACGTGAGCCGAAATCATGCAGCCTAAAAGTAAGCGAATCTGTGTTATCTGCTGATTTTTCTAATGCTTTACGGATGATATTTTTACAATAATGCGAGACACTAGCGACCGTTGATGGATACCAAATCGCACGTAATAGAGCAGTTTCGATATAGCTTGGTAACCAGTAAAACTCAGGGTCGGTATTGATGACCTGACAGACCACGTTAGATACTGGCACGATGCTACCTTCGGGGACAGCTTCGATACGCAACGGCAGGTAGCCGCCGTGTTTGTCCACCAAACGCTCCCAACCAGCACGGTTAAAGGTCAAGCCGTGTGCTTGAATGACCATTTCGGCTTCATCGATATCTTGATGGGTAATGGGGGTGCTTAGGTATTCTTTGATAAAGGCTTGCAAGCCAAAAAACATCACATCATAGTCGCCTTTACGGGCTTCTATGTAGCTCGACAGATACTCACTACCGCTTGGGTATTGCACCCAATGTGAGGTTTTATAGCTATCACTATTAAGGATTAAATTATTTAAATTACTGGTATACATCACAGAACTCCTCTGCTTTGAAATGCCATAGCTGATTTGATAAAAAACAGCTTTGGCGATAAACCCTTGCCGTCTATCGACTCGGGCGGTGAAACTGATTGTACAAAAATATATGCAAAAATGATAAATCAGGTTTTAGAAATCAAACAACTGTGAAAATAAATTATATAGACTACCCCACTCTCAACTTGAAATAAGCAAATCAAACTGAAGAGGCGGGTTACCAAGTTTTTTATTGAGTACAAAGCACAGATTATGCGACAGAATCTTACGAATCAATCGATGAGACAAATGCCATAAATCTCTTGCTCGTACCTTTTGTATATTAAATCGTTCTGATAACTGACCAATGACTGTTTCAACGATACGGCGGGCTTTCATTAGCCGTCTTACCACAGGTTTGGGTCTATCTTCTTTCATATTAGCTCTGAGTGGCGTTTGTAAATCTACTCCTTGAGCGTCGTAGTACGATGTCAGACTCGGGCTGATATACCCTTTATCAG
>NZ_RRYV01000165.1 GCF_014861395.1 Psychrobacter sp. FME13
CGTAACGCATAAAAATACCCCCATAAGTTGTGTCCAACTTATGGGGGTCGGTTCATCACTTGGGATTTTTAATAGCAGATGCGTATTGAAAGGTTGTGTTTTAAAGAGGCCGTTACTCTACGACTGCTTGCCACTCATGAGCACCCAGTTTTAATGTTAGTGCATCACCTGCATGCAATATACCAACACCGCTTGGCGTACCCGTCATAATCACGTCACCTGCTTGCAAGCTAAACGCATAGCTAATTTCACTTAGCAACCCGTAAACAGGAAACAGCATCAAGGCACTGTCACCATCTTGCGTTAATTTATCATTAATATAGAGCTGATATTTTACTTGAGTAAAATCCGAGAAGACCTCAGGGCTTATCCACTCGCTTAACACACAGGCGCCATCAAAGCACTTTGCACGTTCCCACGGATGACCTTTTTCTTTTAGCTCACTTTGCAGATCGCGCAACGTTAAATCCAGTCCTAATGCTACCGATTCAATTAAACCTGTCGTGTTTATAACTTCCTCTAGAGAAGCCGCTTTTAAATCACACCCTAAACGAATACACAGCTCAGCTTCATAATGTACTGGATAGTTTTTGTCTCGAGGTATATCTGTGATAACACTAGGAATGGTATCTGACAAAGAGGCTATACTAGAAGCCGGTTTTATAAATAACAACGGACGCGTTGGCACGGCATTACCAAGCTCAGCAGCATGCGCGGCATAGTTTCGGCCAACGCAAACCACTTTACCAACCGCAGTAGATGATTGACTCATAATAGGCTCTCACAATAATTATTATTGTTGACAGTTATAAGCCTTTCATACCAAGATATCAATAGCCATTACGTGAGAAATGGCCACTAGGTAAACAGAAACGATGAGTATAGAGTTTACGCTATAGCCGATTTAATTCAAAAGTAGTACAGGGCAACCGAGTATAGACGTATATCCAACACTGCAAGCAAGACGCTATCATAACTTTATAGCGCAATGACGATAGAACCTATAGAATGGTTCTGGTGGTGACGTCTGGTGGCACATAACTCATGTAACGATTAAGCTTTCTTTCAAACAATTTAAAGCTGAATAAAATCACCCATGACAACAGAAGATACACAATACCAGCAGCAAAGAAAAGCTCCATCAGGGTATAAGTACGCGCGCTAATCGTACGTGCGACACCTGTGATATCCATCAAGGCAATAGTGGAAGCCAAGGCACTACCTTTTAGCATAAAAATAACTTCATTACTATAGGCTGGAATCACGATACCAAAGGCACGAGGCAAGGTAATACGTGTAAGCTTTTGCCACTTTGACATGCCAATCGCATCAGCCGCTTCCAATTCACCAACAGGAATATTCTGAATCGCACCGCGAATGATTTCTGCCAAATAAGCACTGGTATTTAGCGTGAAGGCAATAATGGCACACCAATACGCTTGGCTAAGCACAGGCTTCCACAGAAACGACTCACGCACAGCCTCAAATTGACCTAGACCGTAGTAAATCAGGAATATCTGTACCAGTAGCGGCGTACCGCGAAAAAAGAAAATATAAAGAAACGGAAGTGCTTGTACTAGCCAGTTTTTAGATAGGCGTAGCAACGCTAAGATCAAACCGAAAAATAGTCCGATAATGCCTGAAATCACAACCAACTGTACAGTCAGTACCGCACCGCCCAATAAATCAGGGATATGGTCAAAAATGACCTGCCAATTCCAATCCATAGTATTTCTCCTCTATCCTATGGTCGATTGACTGTGAGTTGATTGACGGCTCAGCTTTTTAGCATAGCGTGCTGCTGGATTGGCACGCCATTCAAGCCACATCATAAAGCCAGTAATCAACATGGTCAGACCCAAATAAATAATCGCTGCGGCCATATAAAAGGTAAACGGCTGCTGCGTTGACTGTGCTGCACGTGAGGACTGATACATAATATCTTTGAGACCCACGACTGAGACCAACGCCGTATCTTTGAGCAACACCAAAAATAAATTACCCAATCCTGGCAACGCAATTTGCCATACTTGAGGCAAAGTGATGCGATAAAACGTCTGGAAAGGCCGCATACCAATCGCTTGCGCTGCTTCACCCTGTCCTATTGGTATCTCTTGAATGGACATGCGAAAAATTTCAGTCGCATAAGCACCAAAAGCGATAGACAGTGCCATGACACCACCCCAAAAGGCACTAATCTCAACATATTCGTTATAGCCGAATTTTTTGAGAATAGTCATCAGCAGCATCGAGCCACCGTAATAGATAAACAGTACTAGCAGCAACTCAGGAATACCGCGCATGGTGGCTGTATATACCGTCGCAAGCTTACGTAACAGCCAGACATTAGACAGCTTCGCAGTGGCACCGAGCAATCCCAAAGCCATACCAATGATTAAACTGGTTACAGCAAGCTTGATGGTGACGGTAGCGCCGCTTAGTAATAGCGCGCCAAATCCTTGTAAATCAAACACAATTATCCACTCAGTCTCTTTATATTAGCAATTTGCAAAATATGAGTTAAAAGAATCAGCATCAATAGCTGAACGCTGCTAACAATTGTATTTTATACCAAATCAGGCATAAGCACTTTGCATCATATATTGATGTTAGAGTGATACAATTCTTGCAACGAAAATTGACACAGTAGAAATGAGCGCTGATTTTATCATATTCGCTGCAAACTATGTTAATACTCACATGTAAAGGCAGCATCTAAATAGGCTCTTATCGTCCGAAAATAAGCAATAATTAAGCATCATTTAGCAAACTACACAGTCAATATTAACAGTAGCAAACTATTTTTTAGAAAAATAAAAAAAGGGTATCACCATGATGGTCATACCCTTTTTACTGATTAAACTATCTCAAAAGCCAACTCATTAAGTGCGACTGCTCTAACGGTTGCTATACGACATCACCAATCATTACTCAACAGAATCTGCTGCCGTGGCCGTCTCAGTAGCTTCTGTAGCACTAGTTTCTGGTACTCCAAAATACTTCTGATTGAGCTCATCATAAGTACCATCAGCTTTAATATTGGCCAATGCTTGGTTCATCTTCACTTGCAATTCATCACCCGGACGTACCGCAATAGCAAAGTTATCATTTATATCAATCTCTTCGCCTTTTAGCGCATAATGACTGCCTGGCGTTGAGCCAAGCCACTCTAGTGCAGGCAACTTATCAGATACCATCGCATCAACACGGTTTGAACCCAAATCCAAAAACGCATTACTTAGCGTATCGTACAGCTTCATATTAGCGTCTGGATAAGTCTCTTCTAACCACTGTGAAGAGATAGTCGAGCGCTGAGCAGCAATAGAGTTTGTATTGATATCATTGCTATTACTGGGATCAAAACTGCTGTCTTTTTTGGCCAAAAAAACCAACGTATTGCTAAAATATGGCTCTGTAAAGCTGACTTGTTGCTCACGCTCAGGGGTCACAGACATAGCGGCGACGATAGCATCATACTTACCTGCTTTTAGACCGGGAATGATACCGTCCCAATCTTGTGCAATAATCTCACAAGTCATTTGCATATCATCACAGATAGCGTTGGCAATATCTATATCAAAACCACCAAGCGTGCCATCGGCATTGGTATAGTTAAAAGGCGCATAAGCACCTTCAGTACCAATACGCAACACTTCACCTGCGGTGTCTGCCTCAGTAGCAGTTTGATTGACATTATCATGAGTATCATCTTGACCGTTGCTACAGCCAGCTAACGCCAAAAGCATGGTCATCGTCACAAAAGGTACTGAAAATCGTCGTGCCTTGATATTACTGATGGCTGATGCGTTCGAGATAGCATTGTGTTGGTCAAATTGCTTATTCATGATCATCCTTGATGATTTGTTTATCAGATAGTACTCATCCCTGTTCATCAAAAACCACAAAACAGAGATGAGCAATGTAAAGCGTAGCAATATTAATTTGTTGCTTGCTCTTCTTCAGTAACCATCACATCGGTGTCCTCAGTAGCCACTGCTTCTTGCGCTGCAGCTGTTGAGCTAGTACCAAAATAGCTGCCCGTGATTTGATCATAAGTACCGTTGTCTTTTAGCTCAGCCAATGCTGTGTTAAATTTAGCGACTAATGGATCACCTTTACGGAATGCAATACCCATCGCATCATCATCGGTGCTGATCTCGTCACCTTTGATTTCGTATTCTTGACCTGCTTCAGTTTTTAACCAATCAACGCCTACCACTTTGTCAGACATAAGCGCGCGCACACGACCTGATGTCAGATCTAAATAGGCATTGTCTTGAGTATCATAAAGCTTGATATCAGCATCGTCATGCTCGTTTTGCAAGTACTGCGATGACACAGTTGAACGCTGCGATGCAATTGGTTGATCTGCTAGCTCATCGACACTAATATCATCACCTTTTTTACCGATTAAGATAATACCACTGTGAAAATATGGGTCACTAAAATCGACCACTTCTTTGCGCTCAGGTGTGATCGACATACCAGCAATGGCTGCATCAAATTTTTGTGCATTTAGACCTGGAATCAGTCCATCCCAATCTTGAGAAATAACTTCACATTTTGCATTCATCTCTTCGCATAAAGCGTTAACCAGTTCAATCTCATAACCAATTAGATTGCCCTCAGCATCGGTATAACTAAACGGCTTAAAGCTTGATTCTGTAGCAATTTTAAGATCCAAAGGCGCTTCACTAGCAGTATCAGCTTCTGCACTTTCTGCTGGTGCTGAGCCACTGTTACAACCAGCCAGCATAAGCATTGCTGCGCTAAGCGGTGCTAGCCACAATGCTTTTTTGCCCATTGATGATGTCATTGAAATTATCATTTTTACTATCCTTTACTATATTGGTTTATATTCTCTAGACACACAAATTTATTGACCAAAATTGGCTTCTTCTAGACGTGCTAGCTCACCATTACTACGGATTTCGCTAAGTGCGTTATCAAACTCTGCTTTGAGCGCATCATCTTTGCGGACAGCAATAGCAATATTGTCATCGTTATCAATTTCATCACCGACGATACCAAAGCCTTCTGAGTTATCTACTAACCATGATTTTGCAGATACTTTTTCGGCCAATACCGCATCACTACGACCAGATTTTAGGTCTAAATAAGCGTTGTCATAGTTATCATATAATTGAACAGTATTGCCGTCTTTGCCTTCATAGTTATCTTGCAGATAAGCCCCAGGCGTGGTTGAGCGTTGACCACCAAGCGTTACGTTTTCAATCGCCATAGGATCAAAGTCACCATCAGTGTTAGTCAGCCATACCATCGTATTGGCAAAGTACGGCTCGCTAAAATCTACTTTTTCTTGACGCTCAGCAGTGATAGACATGCCAGCAATTACCGCATCATATTTTTGTGCCAATAGACCTGGAATAATACCGTCCCAATCTTGAGCCACAATTTCACATTTGGCTTGCATTTGATCACATAAAGCATTGGCAACATCGATATCAAAGCCGGCCAAACTACCATCAGCATTGGTATAGTTAAAAGGAGGGTAAGCACCTTCGGTTGCAATACGAATGGTCTTGCCAGCCGTTTCTGCTGCAGGGGCATCAGCACTGGTATCGGCAGTTTCATTGGCAGGTTGACTACAAGCACTCAACATCAATGCTGCGGTAACGGTCATCGACGACCACAATAGGCGAGAATTCGACATCATACATTCCTTAAATCTTAATGGGTTTTTAATGTAGGGTTCTGATATTTTGTTCTCTGACGTCCCTGCCAGACAAGCAATATAGATAGCAGAATAAATAGACAGGCAGCCGTTATTGTTGGCCACCTATGAACCTTTCGATAATACCTGAGTAGAATATCAAAAACAAACGTTTTGCATACGGACTGTTATTATTGAGTAATAAACGGTCTACGATATTTACGAAACTGTAATTTTCGTAGCTAAAATGACAGCAGGATGATAAACGCTTTACCACCCTATTGTTTGAATAGATGAATTGAATAGGCTAAATATTTATAGGCATAGATACTCATAAATACGCATTATTAATCGTTAAAATGTTTTGAGACAGTAGTTACTTGATACTTAGTTTGGATTAATACCTAGTTTGGGCGATGTGACGCCATAAAGTCTTTAACACGCTCGGAGGTAGGATTGTCAAAGACTTGTTCAGGAGTGCCAATTTCTTCAATAACGCCTTGATGTAAGAACACAACCTTACTTGATACTTCACGGGCAAAACGCATCTCATGCGTGACAATAAGCATGGTGCGACCCTCTTCTGCTAGCTCACGCATGACTGCGAGCACTTCGTTGACCAGTTCAGGATCTAGAGCAGAGGTTGGTTCGTCGAACAACAGCACTTGCGGCTGCATAGCGAGGGCACGAGCAATAGCAACACGCTGACGTTGACCACCTGACAAGTTCGCTGGGTAAGCGTCCTTTTTATCAAGCAGGCCCACTTTATCTAGCAGTTTTTCGGCATCGCTAATGGCTTGGGCTTTTTTAATTTTTAAGACCTGCGTGGGCCCTTCGATAATGTTTTGCAAAATCGTTTTGTGTGGCCATAGGTTAAAGTTTTGAAAGACAAATCCCACGCGCGCACGTAAGCTTTCTAATTGCTTCGTATCTGCTGCTTGTAGTTCGCCTGACTTAGCAGGCTTTAGCATCAGTTCGTCATCACCAATGATGATACGGCCTTGGTTAGGCTGTTCAAGCAAATTAATACAACGTAACAAAGTTGATTTACCTGAGCCAGATGAGCCCAAAATCGAGATAACATCACCATCGTATGCGGTCAGGGAAACCCCTTTTAGCACTGCCAATGAGCCATAGCTTTTATGGATGTCTTGTAAATCTAAGGCGATAGGCCGAGTCGGATTTTTTTCAATATCAGGCATGGTTTAGCAGACTTCCAATAAATATGAATGAAAACACGAATAAAAATGCGGGTGGTGTTCTAAAAAGTATGCTGGCATCAGACGTAGCCATAATTGATGTAAAAG
>NZ_RRYV01000166.1 GCF_014861395.1 Psychrobacter sp. FME13
CATGTAAGAAGTCCTTTTTGCTTAAGTGGTCTTGGTAAACTTACTTTAGCAACTTTGGACTTCTTTTTTTATCTTTTTTTTGAGCCCTTATCCCGAATTGGGGTTAGTGATGATAATATAAGGCTAAGTTCAATGTGAACCATCAGTGATACTACTTTGAATATTACTCGCCATAAATCTTGATACCATCGACAAAGTCACAGTTTTGAAGACGGGCAGATTGCACAATCGCATCACGCTCACCGTAGAGACGCGATAATTTTGCATCGCGTGCTTTGGTGTTTTCGCTTTTACCCAAACCAAAGCTGATGTTAGGAGAAATGCCCCAACTACCTGCCGAGACACCGATACCCACACCAGTACTAGATAGAGTTGATTGCTCATTAAGTGCCGCATCTACATAACGATTGACACGAGCATATTCTTGGTTAAGTGCTTGGCAGTCGTAGCTTTGATAAGTGCTTGGTGGCACATACTGCGGCGTTACATTGCCAGTAGAAGCACAGCCTGAGAGCCCGAAAATGCCAGTAATCGCAAGTAGTGTCGCTGTCGCAAGAGTTTTCATCGTAGTTCCATGAGGCTAAATGGTTGTAGTTATATTCATTTAAGATAGCAAAGATAACATAATTAAGATATTGAAAGTATATCGACTATCATATATAGGGCGCATTGAATATTCACAAATAGCACTCTTCAGTGCCATGGTCGAATGCTCAACACGCGTCAAATGCTTTTAGCAGTATAGCTGTTTTTAAAAACATAGAGCATGTCGTCATGCTAAAGAGCTATTAAAATAAGTTACCAGGTTTTGCAAAGGCAAGTACTATAATACCTAGATATGCGATACCAGCAATGAGAATACCTGCTTTCTGTTGATTGGGTGTGGAGTGATTCTTAAAAGCTTTTACACTAGAGCTAATAGCTGCAAAAAGTAAAATTATTTTGGCGAACACCCACTGTACAGGCGCATTAACACTCATTAGCTGCATTAGCATGACAGCCCCTGATACAATCAAAAAGGCATAGAGCATATGAGAGATTATCTTAACTGGACGTGGTGCTCGTCTATTCGCGCTTAATACCAAATAACTTTGATATAAGAATAGCACAACGATCAGCAAGGCTATGAGCATATGTAAATGTTTCATTGAATATCGTTTTCCTTAAAGTGGCATGTTCTTAGCTGGTTTATAGAATTCAATTATCGTCTAAAAAATGTTGCTCAAATAGTGTCTGTTGAACGTTCAACAGACACTAATATCTATTTAGTTTTTTATTGTTTATTTTGTCCGGCACATGATGGGCTATTAGGACTTTGTCCTTGCCACTCGATTGGTGTATAGGCATGGATAGCCAATGCATGTACTTGACCACCTTGTGATGTTAGCAGTGAATTAACTCGTTCATATACGAGCTGATGGCGTGCGACTAATCGTTTACCTTCAAAAGCATCACTGACAATAGTGAGCTTAAAATGGCTTTCTTTGCCGTCAAAATAGCCAGCATGATCCATTGATTCATTTATCAGTTCTAAATGTTTTGGCTGTAAAGATTGTAGCTCGGTATTGAGCGAATCAGCGATTGGTGTGGTACTCATAGCTGTCCTTTTATATATTTTACTTAGAGTGTGACCTCACTTTTAGATGAGTGAGATAATTATCGATTAAGTTGAGGAAATGCCCTAATAGCCATTAGTATTATGTGAATAATATATTGTATGTATTATAGCAGACGTCGTTATTTGAACAGTGGGCTATTAATTTGCATACCTTGCGGTCATGTTCAATCATTACTTGAGTCGAGTTGCTACAAAATATGGTAATAAGCAACAAGGTTTTTGAGTATTATCATATTTTGTTAAAAAACAAAAAGAGCAGGGCGCAACACATAGGTGCACTCTGCTCTTATAGCGTAATCCATATAGACTCAGTGTACAGAGTCTACAATGACATAATAAATTAACGACGTGCCTTTTCATATAGCGGCATCACTTTAGGCATTAGTGACTGCAGTTGAGAAATACGATTGCTACTAGATGGGTGAGTGCTTAAAAATTGTGGTGGCTCACCTTCGCTTGCCTTCTGCATTTTTTGCCACAAGCTAACGGCTGCTTGAGGGTTGTAACCTGCACGTGCCATCAGCTCAAGACCAATTTGATCGGCTTCAGACTCTTGAGTGCGGCTATGAGGTAGGCTTAAACCTAAATTACCAGCAGTACCTGCTAACTCAGTTTGTCCTTGTGATAAGCCGAATATACTGGCAGCCACACCGATACTTGTTTGTGTTGCGTATTCACGAGAAAGGCGCTCACGTGAGTGCTCTCGTAGTGCATGTGACATCTCATGTCCCATAATCGCGGCAATCTCATCATCAGTTAGGCTCAAGCGATCAATAATCCCTGAATAAAACATAATCTTACCACCAGGTACCACAAAAGCATTTAGCTCATCGGATTTGATGGTATGTACTTCCCAATCCCACGCTGCCGCATCTGTGCGGTAGACACCAACCTGACCAATCAAACGATTGGCAATAATTTTTAGGCGATTGAGTTGTGCAGAGTCGGTATCTAGTACGCCACTCGACTTGGCTTCTTGTATCGTATTAGCATAGCTTTGTGCTGACAATTCTAAAACTTGCTCACTAGAAACTAATAACAGCTGCTGACGATCAACTCCAATGGTACCTGTATTAGTTGTGCTAGTACAACCGGCTAAAGTCAATGTTGATAATGATACTGCCATGACGGTAGTAGTCAGTAGTTTTTTCATAAAAACATCCTCGCTGTAAATGATAAAAGGAAAAGTTGAACAAAGTATGGGGAGGTAGCATAAGTCGAAAGTCAGTTAATTATCGATAATTGGCTAACATATGTTGTTTTGCCTCAATTATAAAAAATCACCTGAACTGTTATTAGGGCGTGTCTTAGTTTGTAGCTTATTTAGATGATTAGCGAGCGAATTTAAGACACAAGCTCCATCTAAGTATAATAATGTGAATGCAGCAAAACCAATGTAGAAAAAGTAACAATACAAGGTATGATTGTAAGCAAAACAGCCATGTATAAGCATGAAATTAGGAGAAAGACGTAATATTTATGCCTTGTTCTCTTCAAAAACAGAATCAAGTGATGGCGATACATGTTATTTAGTACTTTTTTGATTAGATAGTCTTAGACTACTTTTATTACCGTAAAATTATTTTTACTCTCTTACGGTAGGTATTTGTCATTAAATCAAATACTTAGTTGATATTATATAGTAAGAAAATAACGTTGGTAAATTTATTAGAAATAAATACTGAAAAAGGTGTTGACACACTCAGAATTTTTGCTAAAATAGCCATCCTATCGAGACGTAGTAGTTAACTATTATAACTTGATAATTAGCGGGAATAGCTCAGTGGTAGAGCATAACCTTGCCAAGGTTGGGGTCGAGAGTTCGAATCTCTTTTCCCGCTCCAAATTCTAAAAAGCCTCACTTAACAGTGAGGCTTTTTTTTGTGCATGAAATATTAAAAATAACTAGAGCATGTTGAGTATGCGACCATGGTTCTTCTAATGGCTATAGTTGCTTCAATACATAGGAGGGTTAAGATACCTGTCCCGCCACTATAAAAGTACGACTGCTTTAGCCTCGCTTTAAACATTAAATATATCTTTATATTTGGTTGTCTTGTACTACCTCTAAATTGAACCGACATATCTTGAACTGTCTATGGCTATCCTAGCTTATTTATTCTATGATTTTTCTGTTATATAACGCTGTTCTTTGGTTTTATAAGAATGACTGTTGGCCATCTTTTGGAACAAAAAAATAGTGATGATTAATGATAGCGTTTCTTGAATAAAAATAGTTATTAGTAGCAATAATTATTTAAGTTCTTTTGCGACTTCTTGGGTATTTCTATTTCTCTGCATCTCGTATTATTGATTTGATGATGAAAGCCTCTAATAAATATGTTTTTAGTGTTAATATATGTGTATAATAAAATCTACTAAGTAATGTTAAGTTTTGTAATAAGTGTGATGTATGGCTTATCTTAAAAAGCATGCTTAGTTATTTATGACTTTATTATGACCGGTATTTTTCAAATTTAGATTTATCTAAAAAGAAGTAATAAGTGGAACTGGTTAACTATAAATCAAATTTAGTTTAGTATTAAACTATTGCAACAGCATTACTTTACTGAACAACAACTAAGTTAATAGGGGAAAAAAATGTCAAATATCAATGATTGTTTACAGGATTTAATGACGCTTGATGGCGCTATGGGCGCTTGTATTGTTGATTACATGTCAGGCATGGTGCTTGGTATGACTGGTGGCGGTGTTGACCTAGAGCTTGCCGCAGCAGGTAATGCTCAAGTCGTAAAAGCAAAAGTTGCTACCATGAAGTCGCTTGGTATCACAGGTGAAATTGAAGATATGTTAATCACTTTAGAGTCTCAGATTCATATCATTCGTCCTACACATAACCACGAAGATTTGTTTATTTATTTGATACTTGATAAATCAAAAGCCAACCTTGCACTAGCACGCCGTAAAGTACAAACAGTAGACACTAAAATAGAAATATAATTTGATTTTTTATATTTGGATAATCGAATTTTTTAATCCAAATGCTCTTGTTACTTTTGCTTTTCTGAAAAGCACAAGTAGCAAGATTATATTTGTTATCTAAATATGTTATATAACGAATATAATCTTTTTATATATAGTCAGTTTAATATAATTTGAATACCTAAAAGCCAGTTCAAGCGTGATAAATAGCAAACTGCGCAAGGCTAAAATTGTATCAGCTTTATATAGGATTGGCTGTATGACGATGATCTAGCTAACCCTTAGATGCCTTATTAAATGGTGATAAAATGAAATGTATTGCATACGTTAGTAGAGCACCTATCTGTAGATCGCTTATCAGTAATAATAGTGTACGTATGCCTACTGGATTATCAGACATCATTAGTGCCTCTAGTAAGCATAACCCAAAAGCGCAAATTACTGGAATCATCTCTTACCGTGAGGGCCAGTATTTTCAAATACTAGAAGGGTCTGATTTGGAAATAGACACATTGATGGCTAAGATAGCAGCTGATCCTAGACACGAAGATCTTTGGGTCTTTTTAAACGAAAGCATTACTGAGCGTATCTTTCCTAATTGGAGCGTTAGTGTCTTCAATTTTGTGGATAAAGGTGTTTTCTTTGATAATTTTATAGAGAGCAATAGAGCAGTTTTCAATATCTTTGATGAACAGCAGAAAGACCGTATTCAGCCTTTTATTGACATAAAAAAGATTGATGCGGTTCCTGATCAATATTATCAAGGTAAGAATTTAAGGTTGATAGCTTGGCCTGATCTGAATAATGAAAGTAATCCTCAAATGATCATGAGCCTATGTATAAAGCTGACCAAAAAACCTTATCCTTTCAATTTTTTAGTGGATAGTGGTGAGTTTGGAACATACCAGCAAGTCACACAGATCGTCAGAGAGTTTGAGCGATCAGGTATACTAAGCGTCACTGAAGGAGAAGCATTAGAAGAGAAAGTGGTCAGCAAGAAAAAACCTAGTAAGTTTTACGGTGCGATCAAAAAATTCTTAGGAATGAGGTAAAAAATTGAATTATCAAAAGCTAGCTATCATTGGTGAAGTGGGCGCCGGAAAAACTCAGTTGGTCAACACATTAAGTGAGATCAATCCTATCGAAACAGAAGCAGAATCTAGTATCGATATCGGTAAGAAATACACCACGGTAGGCATTGATTATGGGCGTATCACCTTATCAGATGAAATGGCCTTGGGTATCTATGGGGTGCCAGGTCAAGAGCGTTTTTCTTTTTTATGGGAGTTTGTCAACCAGTCTTTATGGGGCTTACTCATTTTAATTAAGTATGGCGAGACACCAGACTACGCCAACATAGATAAACTGTTAAAGTTTTTTGCACCAGAAAAAAACCAGACCACTTGTATTGTCGGTATTACTCACAGTGAAGATGCTGATAAAGATAAGCTTGCAACGTTGGGTCAAGAAATAAGAATTATGCTAATGCAGCATAACGTGGTAGCGCCAGTGATCAATACCGATCCTAGAAGTAGAGAATCGGCTGTATCTCTTTTATCACTATTCAATACTCTTAACAACCAAGACTAATGTTGGATATGACTATGCCAAATGAAAAATCACCAGCGAAACTTGCGCTGTTACATCACATCAAAACCTTGTGCGATGCCAATAGAGAAATTATGCTGGTCAGCCTATGTACGACAGATGGCTTTCCTATCAGTTGTTTTTCCGTCAGTGAACTGAGCAATCAAGCGGATAAATTTGCGGCAATGAGTAGTACGTTATCGTCACTGAGTGACTCGTCTGCGAATCAAATGAAGCAAGGACAGTGTGATATTACTATCGTTGAAGCGACCTCTGGGAATATATTATTCGTAAAAACGGACTATATTGGAAAACCTTGTGTCTTGACGCTTGTGGCGCATAATAAGATGGCCTTGGCCGAAGCAAGATATAAAACTAAAAAACTGATCGGAGAGATATCTGCTATCACAGAGTAGGTAGGGTACTCAGGACAATTTAGTATAGCGCGCTTTACGTGCCAAATAAAAAGCACCACTCAACTAATGGTTGGGTGGTGCTTTTTTTTCGTGGTTTAGATGTTGATGCTAGGTATAACTAGAGCATGTTCTTATTTTGAAAATAGTGATAAAAAATGGCAGCCAAATAAGGAGGGCTGTACAAATAATATTCAGATATTAGTAAGTTATTCGATGCAGAATTGCAACGTTTAACCTATTTAAAATTTAGGTGGTGTTCTAAAAAGTATGCTGGCATCAGACGTAGCCATAATTGATGTAAAAG
>NZ_RRYV01000167.1 GCF_014861395.1 Psychrobacter sp. FME13
GTCTCTTTATTTTAAAGGCTTTATACTTACTTTTCCAGATTAGGGACACGCCCTAGAGATAGTAGGTTAAAACCGTATCTGATTTATATGTAAGTGATTATCATTAAATATAGATAAGGAATGTCTTATGGCGACTAATAGCAGTCCCACAAATAATAGTGCCACGAATGATGCTGCTACGACTGACAGCATTGCAAAAAACACAAAGGTTTTGGACATCGGTGGCGCGGTTCGTGATGGTGAGTCTCTAGATGTACAGGCAGTCAGTAGCTGGTTACGCGCACAGGGTGTGAATATTCAAGGTGAACCTGAGGTTACTCAGTTTTCCGGAGGCGCATCCAATTGGACATATCGTCTGAAGTATGACAACCAAGATTTGATATTACGTCGTCCCCCAAAGGGAACCAAAGCCAAATCTGCTCATGATATGGTGCGTGAATACACAGTTCAAGCCGCATTGAAGGATGCATATCCCTATGTGCCAGAAATGATTGCGTTGTGTCAAGATGAGTCGGTTATTGGTGATGATTTCTATGTGATGGAGCGTGTTGAAGGCATCATCCCACGTGCCAATTTACCCAAAGATATCAATCTTAATCCAGCCCAAATCCGTGAGTTATGTACCAATGTTATTGATGCTTTAATAGAGCTACATCAAGTTGATTATAGCAATCATCCTAACTTAGTAGCGTTAGGACGTGGTGATGGCTACTGCGCACGACAAGTTGGTGGCTGGAACAAACGTTATGCTAAAGCTAAAACGCCTAATGTTCCTAGCTTTGGCCTAGTTGGCCAATGGCTCACTGGTCATACACCAGCAGATATCAAGACCTGCGTGATTCATAACGATTGGCGCTTTGACAATGTTATTTTAGATGCAGAAGATCCCACACGAGTGATCGGAGTGCTTGATTGGGAGATGGCAACGCTAGGTGATCCGCTAATGGAATTGGGCAGTGCCCTTGCTTATTGGATAGAGGCTGATGATGATGCAGTGATGCAGCAGTCACGTCGTCAACCGACACATTTAGACGGTATGATGACCCGCAATGAAGTAGTGGACTATTACCTGACAAAAACAGGTCTGCAAGTCTCTAATTGGACGTTTTATGAGGTATTTGGCTTATTTCGTTTGGCTGGTATTATTCAGCAGATTTATTATCGTTTTTATAACAAACAAACCTCAAACCCAGTTTTTGAGAGTATGTGGATAGTGGTTCACATGTTGCATGCTAAATCTTTAAAGCTCATTGCGGCATTTGAAGGTGATGCATCATTTACCGCATATTTAACAGCACATTCGTCAGATATTAAGATAGATGCCGAAAGTATGGAGCAGTTGCCGAGTGAGGTGCAAGCGCTGGTAAAGAGTACATTACCGAAAGGCTATGCTGACGCTATGTATGCTTAGCTTACCTACAATATTACGAGGTATTTGTAGCCATTATGTTCATGGTTACAGCTACAAAGTGTTTTTTTCGTATCAAAAAGCGCATAGCTGCAGCTACATATATAAAGCACCTTATAGAAAGGCATAGAAAACAGGCAATATTAATATGACAACCATCCTTTTAGCACGTCACGGCCAGGCATCATTTGGACAAGAGAATTACGATCAGCTCTCAGAGTTAGGTATCACACAAGCAAAAATGCTGGGTCAGCACTATGCGGCCACACAACGCCGTATCGATGCCATATTTACAGGGAGTCTGGTGAGACAGCAGGATTCTGCTCAGCATTTTTTGGCCAGTTATCAGTCATCTATGACTATTAAAAATAGTCGCAACACGTCTACGAGCATGCGTGAGCCTGATAGTTATATTTTACCGCAGTTTGATGAATTCAATCATAAAGACGTGTTTGTCAAATCGGATCCTGCGTTTATTAATAAAGGCGCGATTGCAGCTGAGATTGCTAAAGCAGAGGTGCCAGCGACCCGTTTAGCTGAGTTGTTTGATCAGGCGATGCAGCGTTGGCATGGTGGTGACAACGATCAGGATTATCTAGAAAGTTGGCCGCAGTTTAATCACCGCGCTCAGCAAGCACTTGAACAGGTTTGTATTCAGATAGCCAATCTTAACTTGGATGCTGATAATACGGTATTGGTTTTTACCTCAGGGGGTGTGATAGCAGCTATTACGGCACAGCTATTAAAACAAAGCAGTCAAACCGCATATCAGTTGAATAAAAATTTGGTCAATACCGGTGTCACTTCCATTACTGTCAAAAACAAAAGTACACGTTTATTGTCTCTAAACGAATACAGTCATTTATTTTCTGATGGCCAATCTTTCGTAACGTGGCGTTAAACATAGCAGCAACGACAAGGAAGTTGCTTAAGATACATAACTGCGCTTTATATGAGTAAGGTCAGCCATAGCATTGGTCGGATGCTGTTGGTTTATTTTGATAACAAACAAAATCAATCTATAAATTTAGGATATTATAGATTATCGTTTTGATCTCATGTCGATATAAAAAGGACTGTCCATGCAAAGTAGAGTGATAAATTTGCTCACCAAAAAAGCCAGACAAAATAAGAATAAGATATTTGGTGCCGTTCAGCCAACACGCTATTTACAAAAGCTAAATAAGCAGCAGGTTGGACAAGATAAAACCGTACTTATCACAGGTGCGAGTTCAGGTCTGGGGGAAGGGATGACTAGGCTCTTTGCTGCGCTTGGCTACAATCTTGCGATATGCGCGCGTCGTATAGATCGTTTGGAGGGTCTAAAATCAGAATTGGTAGCAGCATATCCTAATATTCGTATCGAGCATCGAGCCTTAGATGTCAGTGATTACAGTTCGATTTTTGAAGTGTTTGATGCCTTTACTGCTGATTTTGGTCATATTGATAAAGTTGTTGTGAATGCAGGTGTTGGCGAGAGTCGCCGTATTGGCAAAGGTCGTTTTGAAACCAACCGCCGTACCGTTGAAATAAATTTCGTATCAGCCTTAGCACAGTGTGAAGCGGCTATGAATGTTTTTCGAACACAGAATGCTGGTCATTTGGTTGTGATATCTAGTATGTCTGCGATGCGTGGCTTGCCTAAGCATCTGACGGCTTATGGTGCTGCCAAGGCGGGATTGGCTTATTTGGCAGAAGGTATTCGTGCTGATATGCTATTAACAAAGTTGCCGATTAAAGTTTCCACTATTTATCCAGGTTATATTCGTACCGAAATCAATGAAAATGCCAAGCCACTGCCGTTTGAAGTAGATGCTGAAACAGGTACCAAAGCAATCGTCGCAGCGATTGAAGCTGGCGTAGATGAAGCGTGTGTACCAAGCTTGCCTTGGTCAGTTGTCGGGCAGGCTATGAAACACTTACCATTACGGCTGGTTAATAAGATGAACTAATAGTCAGTCATCAAAATATTAAAAAAGCCCTTTACTTGATAAGTAGAGGGCTTTTTTTAATTCAAACACTATGACGTTCAGACGTTATAGTGTTTGAGGGTTATCTGATATATGTTTTTCGCGCAATTTTTTCCGCAATACTTTACCAATATTGCTCTTTGGTAGTTCATTGATGAATTCAATATGACGCGGACATTTGTAACCAGTGAGGTTTTCCAAAGCATATTCTCTAATATCATTTTTGGTGACATCATCATCGCTCGGGACAACATAAATTTTGACAGCTTCGCCTTGGCGGCTATCTGGAATACCAATTACCGCACAGTCAATAATGCCTTTGTAGTCAAGCATGACGGATTCAATTTCATTTGGAAAAACGTTAAAGCCTGAAACCAAAATCATATCTTTTTTGCGGTCAAGTAGGGTGATATAACCTTGTTCATCCATGCTGACAATGTCACCAGTGCGGAAATAACCATCAGTGGTGAAATCGTTGCTACTGTCTTTATTAAAGTAGCCTGAGGTCACATTAGGACCTTTTATACACATTTCTCCTGCTTGATTGAATCCCACATGTTTACCATTATCGTCAGCAACGATGACATCGACGCTAGGAACGGGTATACCAATTGTACCGTTGAATTTACGGTCAGTGATGACGTTGGCTGTACCAGCAGCAACACCTTCAGTCATGCCCCAACCTTCAATCATTGGGCAACCAGTGACTGCCAACCATTTAGCCGCGGTCTGTTCAGTTGCTGCCATACCACCTGCTTGTGATATGCGTAGTGAGCTAAAATCCAAATCTTTAAAGTTTGGCTGATCGAGTAAGCCTTTGAATAGTGTGTTGACAGCAGGAATAATATGAAACGGTTGTTTTGATAATGTTTTAACAAAGCCTGACATATCGCGTGGGTTTGGCACCAATATAAAGGTGTAGCCTGAACGCATACCAAGCAAACTCAGCATAAATGCAAAAATATGATATAGCGGTAGAGCCATCACCATATTGATATAGACTTCGTTAATTTCTGAAGTGACAGGGCGGTACCATGCTTCTGACTGTAGAGCAGCAGAAACGATATTACGCTGTGATAAAATCGCCCCTTTGGATAGTCCTGTCGTTCCACCCGTATATTGCAAGATAGCTTTTTGTTGCATGGTGGTTTTTGGCGATTGAACAGGTAGGTTTTTGCCTTTTTTAAGCACTTCAGGAAACTTAGTAACCTGATATTTTGGGTCATTAAGATTATACTTGGGGACTAAGCGTTTCACCTGACGGATAACGGTATTGACTAAAATACCTTTTAGTCCCATCATATCGCCCATTTTTGAGAGAACAATGCGCCTGATGTTTGTCTCGTCAATAACTTGCTCAAGTGCTTGGGCAAAATTATCCACCACAAAAATAGTCTGGGCACCTGAATCGTTTAACTGATGGCGTAGCTCACGGCCAGTGTATAATGGATTAACAGGCGTACATACGTATCCTGCGCGCAATATACCAATCATTGTAGGTAAGTATTGCGGAACGTTTGGCATCATTAATGCTACGACACTGCCTTTAGGAATACCTTGAGCTTGTAACCATGCGGCAACTGCAAGTGATGCTTTGTCCACGTCACCATAAGTATGAGTAACACCCATACAGATAGTCATAGGATGGGGACGGAAACGGTCAAAGCATTCCTCGTATAACTCAATCAGATTTGCATATTGATCTGGATTGATGGTTTTAGGTACATTTTTTGGGTATTGAGCAAGCCAAGGTTTATCAACTGTCATACTTAGCGTTCTTAAATGCTGAGATTAAGTTAAGGTTCTATAAAAAGGTAGTCACATTCGTGTCAAACAATACAGATCGTTGCTGTGAGAGCAATGGCTTGCTGAGTGACATGATATGGTTTCACAGACTGTTAGAATACGCTGGCCTTTATATCTATAGCTTTTTAATTACAAATTCATTTAACCGCAAAGAATCATAATCTAAGTAGATTAAACGGTTAGGTATTTTTTTTGAGACTGAAAAAAAGTAAAGCAACTTATTTTGACAACACATTAACATAACTACAATTGATTTTTTTATGCCAATATAATACTTGATAGTTTATATTTAAATTTGATTAATTTAAATATATATGTTGCAACTATTTTGAGATAAATGGTCGATAAGATGTTGTAGTCGGTTATTTTTATTGAGAATAATAGTCATTATAACCAGTATTACTCTTTTAAGGCAATTTATTGGGTGATAGTTTTAACAATATGGTTATAACAGGGCAGGTTTCTGCATAGAAATTATCTATTTTTACAGTTCAGAGCGTTCTACCAATAGTATCAAACGCCCTTATTTAAAAAACTTATGTTTATTTTTTTTGGGAATTATTCGATATTCTTTTATAATCTTTGCAGCAACACCTTACTTATATGTCTCTTTGGTAATTCATTTACAAATTCAATATGATGCGGAGATTTGTAACCAGTAAGACTTTCCAAAGCATTCCTCATAGAGCTCTTTAATACTGTTGTACCTATTGGGATAAATCGTCTTAGGCACGCCATTGTAGTAATTAACAAGCCACGGTTTGAGTATTCAAAAATAAAGTGATTATTAATGAGTACACTATCATGAATGTGGATCAAGTAAACATTGGTTTGTCGTACTGGGTAGTACATAAATTAAAATAAATATATTCATAAAATCAAATATATAGTGGGATACTTTCAACATGAGGCGAGCGTTACAATGGAAGTTATGAGGCAGTATTTAACACATTAAGGCATAAATTCTTTATCTCTAACGCTATAGGTGGTGAGTCATTCATGGTGGGATAAATTGATAGCTTTTATTAAAAAAACGTCGATAAATGAGTAGGGCATTGATTGTACAACCAAGCGTGCTACTCACACATATCAAAAAACATCGTTATTATTTGGTAACGAACGGCTTGAGTAGGATCAGCCCCCGCAAGAATTTGTCCTGTCATCATGCCCGGCAAACTGACGATACCAACGACTAGCATAGAGTTTAATGTTGGCGTCATACCAGTGATAATGGCCGAGCGTATAGGCTCGTGTACCGCTTCAAATGGCCGCGCAGATAGGCTTAGCATCATCTCGATACGCCCCCGCTGCTCATAAAAAGATTCAATCAGTTGGTTGCTAGTCAAAGCAATAGCAGTGAGAGAGTTGCCCAATATTAATCCTAGTATGGGAATGATGAATTGCGGAGTGTACCAAGGCTGCACTTTTAAAATAATCATAAGGTAATCCCCCCAATAAATAAGAACACTCATAAATAGAGAGTAACTGCTAGAATACATCAGCAGGAGAATCCTATGAAAAAGACACGCTTTAGCGACAACCAAATCGTCAACATCCTAAAACAAGCCGAACAAGG
>NZ_RRYV01000168.1 GCF_014861395.1 Psychrobacter sp. FME13
TCAATCAGGCAGCTTAATTCTATTTATTAGGTGTCTTAAGTTTGGGAGGGTTACCACGTAGCGGTGATAAAGTTTTATTCAATTGAAAATTTATCCTATGATAAATAGAATTTTAACGTTGATATTCTATTTTGACCACTTACATTATCAACCCTTTGTAAATTGATTCCGATTCATGAATTGAAGTGTAATGCACTGTAGAGTCAATTGATATTTTCCCAGTTTTGGGATCGATATTATATTTTTCCCAAGATACGATATATAAGACACCTTCAAACATGATTGAATTAAGAATCCATAGTTCAAAATCCTGATTCATATAGAAAATACGTTCATTATATGAATACTCATTAAATTCATATTCATAAATATTGATAGAATCAACCTCTAACCCATCAATATTCGTATTTAACTCAAGTGTTTTAGTAGAATAATCACCATCATCATTCTTTGACCCTAAGAGCAGTCTAGTATTTAGCATGACTTTACTGTTAGCACCTGAGAAACTATCAAGGTTTATACTATCAAAACTATAATTACTAACTTTGTCGTAATATAAGCATTTTTCGGGGTAAGAAAGATTTTCAGCTGTACATGATTTTTCTAGTAGAGGTATAAATTCTTTATCAGAAATTTGTCTGATACCCATACCTGTAGAGTGTAAATCTGTAGAACTAAGTTCTTTAGATAATGTTTCATTTAAAGGAGACGAAGTTTTTGTTTCACTTGTATCTACACTACAGGAGCAAAGTGTGGCCATTACAAATATTAAGCTATATTTAAACATATTATTCTCTAATTATTTTTACGCGCTTTTCATCGAACATTGAATGCAAATGGCTGTCATGATAGGCTGCTAGATAGCATGGGTGAGGAAATGTATCAATACATGAACTTCGACCGTATGTCAGAGCACACTGAAGAATAGGACAAGATTAATGTGGCTCAGTTGACCTAATCTTGAGTACATAAGCTTTTAAAATTGAAAGCCTTATACTTAAAACAAGAAAACCCCGTGTCATCATGATGCGGGGTTTTTTGTTGGGTGTGGGTAGGTATAAGCCATATTCGTTTGCTATGAGTGATATATTTCAAAATTTTCACAAAATTTATTCTAATCACATGTTTTAGTATTCATAATGTTTTTATCGTGAGTTAAGCATAGTTTTTTAGTAGACACTACAAATACTACTATCATCTAAATTATTGGATACGGATATACTGCTAATAGTATTAGGATCCGTGTCTGTAATAGTATCAGGATATCTGTCTGAAACATTAAAAGTCAATGTATTACCTTGAGCATTGGGTCGAGTCGTATAATATCTATTTGTCATATAGTAGCTTTCATCACCCATATTGCTTGTATATTCGTGATACTCGACTTCTGGATGGGTACTCAAGAGTTTAGAGATGTTATCGTTTACCTTAAAGCCTTTACTGGTTTGGTAGCTAGAATCGAAAAATTCAACTGAGATTAGAGTGTCACGCAAAAACAGCAATTGAAATTCTGAGTTGCTACTATCCATAGAGCACTCATTGATAGTGTGCTCTAAATTTAAAGACATACCTAATTTAGATTCAATATCTTCAATAGTATCGAGTAGAGTAAAGTTTTTAGTACCACTCGCTGTAATAATTTTATCGCTGACAGTATTGGTTCTAATAGGTTCTACATCACTACTTTTCTTGAAATTACTTTGCACTTCTGTGGCTTTGAGGTCACCTGAATCATTATTGTTTATTTTTTCAGCACAAGATGCTAAAAATAAGGTTAGCAAGATAGGTAATATTAATAATCTTATAAGCATATATATCCTCTTAACTTTCTAATAATTAAAACTTACCCATTAACCACAGCCTTCAAAATAACGAATATATGGATTATAGTTAAGGCTCATGCTTGATACTTCTCCATTTACAGTATCATAGCGCATGCCTATCTTTTTAGAACTATCAGTCCAATATATAAAAATAGGATCATCAGTATGTGGACTATCCAATGTTTCGTCAGGCTGCTTGTTGTGTAGCTTCATTACCGTTTCAACAGTATCTCCAATTTTGACACCCATATATGATGTAAAACTATCAAAATTGGTAGTACCACCTTTAGAGACACTGACACCAGTTAACAGATCACCAAAAAACTGAAAAGATAGTGAGTATTGATGATCTGGATACAGATTAGAGTTTGCGAGGAAACAGTTATCAACACCTTCTAACTGACTCTCGAATTTAGTAAATTCATTCGGTTTAAACTTTTGTCCTAGAGAAATATTACTAATACCATCTTTGTTTAAAACATATTTTTTTTGATTAGATTTAACCAGCTGAATACTTTCTGATGCATTCTTTATTTTACTACTAGTCAATTCTTTGGGCGTTGAGTTGGAATATTTTTTTTCTTCGAGATCTTTAAGACGTAACCAACCTGTCTTTGAACCCTTTAGATAAGAAGTCTCTACCCAATCATCTTTAGTAGATAGTACCTCAATCTCATCACCTGCTATAAAATATGATGAAGTCTTAGAATTAATATTAGGCTGCTTATATATAAAAGCTCTTTCTACATTTATAATATATTCTATAGCATGTAATTCTGAATCTGCATTTATTTTGGATATTTGTTGATTTTTATCTTTAAGTAATATTGCATGTTTACGAGCAGAAACACCTAAGTCAGCAGGAAACTCTTTAAGCATCCAAATTACTTTTTTTTCTTCTAAAGTTAAAATTGCTTTGCCTTGTATGTTATCGAATGAACTATCAAATGTTATTAAATATTGATTATCACCTATAGCAAAGCCTTGAAAATCGTTAAGACAGTCAATTTTCTTACCATACCTACTAATATAGCAATATTTACCTTCAATATTGGATGTAGATAAGTCATCTATATCTACAGATAAAGACGAGATAGGTTCCTGATTAGAGTCGTAAGTATCGACGCTCCATTTACCGAGATACTGTGAGTAGTTGCGACTGTCTGACTGATTAGAGGTAGTTAAGATATTATTTTGTTGATGATTGACCGTTTCTGAACTACAACTGGATTGAAGTAATATTAAAAATGATAATACAATCAATTTTTTAAAAACAGTCATAGTTGATTCCTTATACTCTTTGTCACAAATTAATCTAATTGTGTAAAATACTGTGGACTAAGTTTCAAATATTAGCATTCAAACAACTTTCAACTCTATTGAGCCAACCTTTAATATATTTACTATTTTTAGGTCTCTGTCTTACAAGCATATGGTAATATTCTCTTCGAATAGCCGCTATTCTCTCTAGTAATAGTTTTTGATTCTCAACATTGTTTACGGCTTGTATAGTTTTGGATCCGATAGCGCCATCAATAATACCAACGTCTTGCTTGAATTCGTTAGTAAGTAATTTTTGAACCTCTTTTCCAGCCCCACCCGAAGTAATTGACCAATCATATATCATTAAACCAACCTTGTCGTTTTCAACTTTACAAAAACCTTTAGGCTCCCAATACCTTTTACGATAAATGATCTCAGCTTGTTCAGATGTTATATTTTTTAAGTTATTTTTAGTTGGCTCAAGACCTAAATCAGATTTAGCATATGTCAACCATGTTTTCCACGCAATACCCATATTTGTTTTACCGCCTTTATCAGTCGGATCATCAACATAACCACCTTCGTGACGAAGAATAATTTTAGATACTCTATGAAATTTCTTTGTACAGTCATCTGTAGGTTGAACATTCTCGTTTTCAGGTTCTTTATGAATAACATCAATATCTTTAATATCTGCTACTAATCCTTGAAGATGGAGATGATTATCATGCCCTCGATAAGGTCCACAATGTGGCAAAATATAACTCTTATTTATACCTGCTTTAGGATTAGTAAAATATACACTAAGCATTTTTACTATTGAATTGTCAGGTCTTTTTCTTTTGCCCCAACCAAACTCATGCATAGTATTAACAAGTCTTATGTTTCTCTCATGATCATATTGAGAATCATAATTATGATCGTCTAATATCATCTCTAAAGCTTTTTTGTCTTTTCTAAGATATCTTATATCAATGCATTTACCATTAGTATGACTACTACTAGGGCCAGGGCTTCCGTCAATTTTACTAGCTCCGTTAAAAGAGATATCATCATATCCTAATTTACATAGCGCTCCTAAAAATGTAGCCATCGCAACCCCAGACAAATAATAGCGTTGATACTCTTTAGAATTCATAAATATATTATAGCTGACTTTGCCTTTTCTATATTTTGACAATCTTTTCTCTTTTTCAACTGATGATATATTATTGTCATCAATCTGACTGCCATCATATTTACTACTTTCACTATCTCCACCAATATTAACTAAATATACATCTTTTCCTCCACCGTAACGTGGCGTTTTAATATATTTAGTTTTCCCTAAATAGTGTTTACTGCCACCTTCATCGTAATAAACGAATGCAGCATATTTTTCTGCTTTGGGGTGCTGACGTTCTATACGTCCATCAAAATAAATATGATAAACAGTCGTATCACTGTCATAGGTAATTTGTTCGACAGGGTTCCCCTTTTGATTATTACCGGTTTCTTTCTTCACATCTAATTTGGGTTCATCAACTTTACCCTTATTTTGGGTAGGATTGGTATTAGATGGTGTAGTATCCTCCTTATCACCAAATAATGTGTCATATAACTTCTCACTTGCATCAGTGACACTTTCCATCGCCTCAAGTGTTCCTTTTATTATTTTTTGCTGCCCATCCTTGATAGCTTCTTCTGCTCTATCAATCATAGCGTCTGCTTCATCATGAATATCTTTAACACTATCCCAAGCTTTATCGTACCAGGGTTGCTCTGAATCTACAGGTTCACTACCCTTAGTTTTTGTAGCAGGCGGCTTCGTCGAAACTGATGGAGAAGGCTTATCTTCCGTTTCTTTGCCGACATCACCGATTTGAACTGGGACTTTTAACCAATGACCTGCGAATATCTTATGAATACTTTTTATTTTTGGATTCAAACGCTTTAATGTTGCAATGTCCGTGTTATGTTTTTTAGCAATACTTTCTAAGGTATCACCTGTAACTACTTTGTAATCTTTACGCTTGATACTACCTGCTTCGTTGCCATGTTTTTTTAGTTTTGAGTCAATTAAAACTGCACTGATTTTAGCCTTAATTTTAAGTCTATTTTCTTTAACTGGTGGTAACGATATATTTCCAGCTTTTTTAAAGTCTTTAGTTCCTATTTTTACATAAAGACAAAGCTTAGTATGGATAGGTTTAACAAACTCATAAGTTGCCCCTTTACTATTAGTTTTACCTTTAACGACGTGTTCCTCTTCCTCATTACTGTTAACTGCTGTGACCTTGTATTCAATATTTTTCAGAACTTTGCTTTGCGCATCAAGCAATACAAACCATGCAGTAAGCTTTTTTTGACTATTTGACATTATTCTTCATCCTCTAAAAAAGCGATATCTTCTGCGGGCGCATTACAAGCACATTCTGCGTCTGAGTATTCGAACTCTACTTCATCAATAGTCTCAGGCTCTTCATGTTCTGTATCAAATTCTACACTCCAGTTATCTAAGTATCCTACTAATACCTCAACTTCTTGAGACTCCATTGACATCAACCGACCAGTCCGTCCATGTTCATCTAACGTTCCTTCAACTATCTGACCATCACCTAACATTGCTACGTAATCAACCTCATCAAAATTTGCATTCACAAACAAATCATAAACATCGAGTTTATTACTAAACAGCGGAATAGTATCAGGCATCATCGGAAGCGAGTAATTGGCTTTTGCCCCCGCAACCATCTCTTTCTTCACCGCTTTAATCTTAACCGTGCCCGGGCAGACCAGCTTAATACCACTATCATCGATGGTAATAGAAGCCCCAGCTGACGTTTGTAGCTTAATCCGCTTCGGACTTGAGAGGTTGACCTGTCCCGACTCACTACCGATTGTCATACTTTGCTGACTATGCAGTTGCAACTCACCGCCTTGTGCTTGTATCGCCACAGGTTTGGTATTGGCACTGATATGTAGCCCTGATAGACCCGCTTGACCACCGACGCCTGAGAGTGAATCAATCGTATTTGCCGCCAGCGTATAACTACCTGCCACCATATCTGATTGCGTGCTGCCAGACTGTCTCACGATCGTTTTCGCTGTCCACAGTGTATTGCTGCCCGATGCGAGGATACTATCTTTGCTTACGAGCAGCACATCTGCTGCGCCAAGCACTTCAGTATTCAACGTCTCATCGATGATTTGTGCCGTACTCTTAAACCCTTCTATCGACGCTCGGGCATTACTGAGTGCCTCCGTCGATTGCAGGTGTGCGTGCTTGGCCTCCACTAATGTCTCGCTCAGCTCAGCACCTAACTTTAACTGCTGCTGTCCTGCATCATTGACCCACGCAGACTCATGCTCAGTTTGCGTGTGTCTGATATTAAAGGTAGAGAGTAGTACTCCTGTATCACCACTAATCTGTAGCCCATGATCGGTAGCGACATTGATGCCTTGACCACTATCATTTGATTGATGATTGCTAAAGCGGTGGCGTAGTGTACCCAATGCAACGACATGCTCATCAGGGGCGAAGGTCGCATTAGAAGTGATGGTGGGTGTCTCAGCATTAGCGCGCGCACCAGTATTCACCGTCCACTGTAGACTGTAGTGGCATAATTAAATTGGACAACTGCTAAGAGGCTATACTAACCCAAAGAA
>NZ_RRYV01000169.1 GCF_014861395.1 Psychrobacter sp. FME13
CAATTTGCCAAATTTGTCGATGCAGTTCCGCACGTTGTTGGGTACTTGTCATGATGAAAATCCTGTAAAAAAATAAGAGACTAAAACTTACGCACATTGTGCCTAACTAAAAATACATTATCCACGATAACCGTCATCATGGGGCGCTAACGCATCAATCTTCGGATCTGAGAATAACTCACGGATGTCGTCATCCGTATAGTCCGTATCATCAGGTTGCTCAACTTGATCCTGCTCCTGCTCAGCTGGCTGATCATCAGCTTTAGACGCCTCTTCATCTAGGCCAATATCGCCCCCCAAGCTTTTCACCATACTTGCAAACAACTCTTTGTCTGATTTTCTGGTTAAAAACTCTGGAAAGTTTTTCGCAAAGTAATTTTGAATAAATTTTTCATCCTCACTCTCTCCTGCTAATACCTGTCCTAAAAAAGCGCCCATCAATATTTTTTGTTTGTTTAATCGCTTATCAAGCTTCACTTGCTGCAGCTTAGCTTTACGCTTTAACTCCTCTAAGCGTTGACGCTCTTTTAACTCATTGGCTTTTTGATTATCAAAAATAGATACAGACATCATCAATTCCTTTTATTAATATTAACCTAGCATAGCAAGGCGCTAGGCATCATTCAATCATCTATGCTACTCTTTAAGGTAGAATAATTCTAAATCTGATATATTTTATTTTAATGGGTGATGGTGGTGTCTCCCTGACTAAGGGCGAAGTAACGACTCAGTTTTTAATCTATCCACTTCGTTACTATTTTAAAAACTGAATCGCCCTTCGTTGGGGAAACCCCAAACCCCGCACACCACAAAAAGCGGTGGTGTGCAAAAAGCAACAATAGCAGGTGGCTCTTTATGACGATGGTACATATTGCGACAAAGGCGATTTCTCGAAAAGCAGGACAGTCGGCGGTGGCGTCGGCGGCCTATCGTGCTGGGGATGTGCTTGATGATGCCAAATATGGCAAGACGCATGACTATAGTAAAAAGTCTGGGGTGATGAGTAGCGATATTGTTTTGCCATTTTCGCTAAAGGCGCTGGGTGTGAGTGTGGATCGAGAGACACTTTGGAATACCGCTGAAGCGGCAGAGACACGTTCGGACAGTCGGGTGGCGCGTGAGTGGCTGATTAATTTGTCTCATGAGTTGTCTGAGGAAGAGCGCCATTCACTGGCTATCAACTTTGCTCAAAAGCTTTGCGACGATATGGATGTGATTGCGGATGTGTGTATCCATCGTCCGGTGATGAAATTGCCTTTTGATCCTAATGTACCGCCAAGCTCTAAGTATTTGCGTGAGGGTGAGGAGAACCCTGATCCCCGTAATTTTCACGCGCATATTTTAGTCACTACTCGAGCGCCTACCATTGGACCAAATAAAACCTTGGCGTTTGATCCAAAGCTTAAGACCCCGTTTGAGTGGTCCAATAAAAAACGTAAGGCGCATGATCTGCCGTCATCGATGCAGGAGATTAAGCGTATTCGGGAGATATGGGTAGATACCGCCAATAAGGTATTGGCGCAATATCATCTACCGCTGATGGATGCGCGCAGTTACAAGGATCAGGGGCTTGATCAGCAGCCCACCATTAAAATGGGAGTAGAGGCGACGGCCATGGAGCGCCGAGGCATCACGACCGAAAAAGGTAATACCAACCGCGCCATCAAAGCACGCAACAAATTGGTGGCTGACAACCATATCAAACAGGAGGCAGACAATGAGCGACGAATCAAACAATATCGAGACGGACTTGCTTGGGCAACTGAGAAAAATGCAAGACTACCTGGACGCATTGGAGACACAAAACGACGAGCTGATTTTGCAAAACAACTCTCTGGAAGCTCAGAACCTCACATTACATACTGCACAGAACAAAATAATAGAACGGCAATTCGAGTTGACGACACAAAACGATGCGTTGAAGACGCAAAATCAGGCATTGCTTGGGCAGCTAAACGATGCGAAAACCTACCAAAGCGATGTGATGACACAAAACAAAGAATTAATGGCACAAAACAAGCAAACAATAAGCTCACACAAAGAATTGACGACACAAAACAAGCAATTGAGGGAATCACTGAAGCTATCGGAAAGTCAAATATTGAAATTAACAAAGCAACTGAGCGAAGTGCAAGACCAGCCCCCAACCCCTTCGATGACGCAGCACGACGAGCAAGAGCTGCTCGACTTGATCGACAAGAAGGACGCATTGATCGAGACACTCGAGCAAACCGTCACAAAGATGAGAGAATCTTTGAGTATGTTGAACGTATGAAGCTGCACCTAGCCATGCGCTTAATACAACGTCATCGTGATGATATGGCTATCAGATGGGCGCAAGGAGAAACCGCGGATGACGCCCCTGATAAATTTGATCAGCGGCAAGTGGCACTACTCAACGAGTTTGCACAGCACCATGGTATTGAGGACCACGATAAAGCGGTGGAATTTACCGCGCACTTACGCCAAGTGGCCAAACGTTTTGATCACACGCTGGTTGAGAACAACAAAGCCATTATCAAGCTGTTGCGTGATCCTAATGCTGAACGTGAGCAGTATCTAGCGCTTACCAAGCATTTTACAGATTTCAGAGACAATATCGATCAAAAACGAACGGCATTTAATAGCAGTATTATCGACAAACTGGGCGGTAGCGCAGGAGAGGTTGGCAGAATGACTCGGGACACCATGTCATCGTTCAGCTATATAGAAGAATTAATGGATTACATCAATCAGGATAACTGCCCAGCTGAGGCAAGAGACGTTGCCAAAGAACATCTAGCAGATACCTTAGATAAAACCTGTCAGCAATTCAAACTTGCGTTGCGTGAGGTTAACTCCTTACCAACAACCCAGCGTAAGACCTACTCAGAGGCTCTTAAAGCCACTTTAGAGACGTTTACTGAGCAATATGGCAAAGATCTGTCTGAAAGCCAACACAAAGCCCTACAGGGCGGTTTAGAGTCGTACAAACATCAGGTTAATAAAACTCATTCACCTAGCCGAGGATTTAGTCTTTAATCTACTCCTTAAAAAAACTGTTACTGAGGGATAAATTGCTCAGGCAAGCTACGTGGTTTAAGTGATGATTTTTCACTTATCCACAAAAAAAATTTATCACCCGTTTCTTTAAGGGTTTTTATTTGATCCTGTTTACTCCTGTTTACTCCTGTTTAAGAGCCTTTTTTCACCTTTATAATCAATAGCTTACAAAGAGAAAAAACAGTAAATGAGCAGAAAAAACAGTAAATGAGCAGAAAAAACAGTAAATGAGCAGAAAAAACAGTAAATGAGCAGAAAAAACAGTCGTATATTAAATGCTGTTTATTCAACTGTTTTTAATGTTACTATAGCTTGAGTGTTTTTAAAAAAACAGTAAATGAGCAGGATTAAAAATGGAAAATAATTTAGTTGTTCAATCAAACGAGCTGATTTTAGCAACATACACAATGCAAAAAACAGACAAAGAGCTAATGCTTGCGTGTATTAGTCAGATAGACAGCAGACCTGACGCACCAGAAGTAACAAAACAGACTGAATTTAAAGTGTCTGTAGATGATATAAAGTCACTGTTCTTTGGTAAGAAGTCTAAAAACGAGCAGAACGTCTATCGTGATATGGAAAACGCAAGTAAGCGTTTGTATGACGTTGATATTGTAATGAGCTTGCCCGAAAACAAAATACTTCAAACAAGACTTATCAGTAGTATTGTCTATGACCCGGATAACGGAGAAGTTTCTTTATCTTTTGCAGAAAAGATTTTGCCTTATTTGACACAGCTAAGAGCTAATTTTACTAAGTATAAGTTGCTTGAAATCGGCGAGTTATCAAGTATCCACTCAATACGTTTATATGAATTGGTCGTTATGTGGGTTAATCAGTTTCAGTACAGCAAAGATTTTACACTTGAAGAATTTAAGCATGTAATGAATGTCAAAGGTAAATACAAGCAGTTCGGTCATTTGCGACAATTTGTTATTGAAACAGCTATTAACGACATTAACGAGAATACAAACTATAGTGTTAGCGTGGAGTATCAAAAGAAATCGAGAGGTAAGGGATTTAGAGGCTTAAAGCTGAGTTTCCATAAAAAAACATTAGACAAGCTAACGGGTGCAGACGGTGCATTATCGCAAGCAGCCATCCAGTCCATTGTTGATAGCGTGCAGTTTATGAATGACTATAACGACCATCCAAGCCTAAGTTATGACGGCAAAATGCAGACTGAGGCATTTAAGCGCGAAATGATTAATATCATACAGCGAGAGCCTGAAAGTTTTAACAAGCCTAATAAGGCTTTAGAGAGCTATCTACCAAAGATTAAACACTAATACCGCATCTAATCTTGATTATAGATGAACTACCCACTGCCTTTACTATTTATGAAAGTCCAAAACCCTAAAATTATTGAATTGGCATTACGTATCGCTTATATTGATGGTACATAAATAAGCGATACGTAATGCTATGAGCACAACCAATTATAATATCCGTCTGGATCAAGAGTTAAAAGACAAGGCATTTTCGGTACTTGAGGGCTATGGTTTAACGCCTTCGCAAGCGATTAAGTTGTTTTTGCATCAGGTAGCCGAAACCAATAGCATACCGCTGTCTTTTGATTATCAGACCATGCCTAGCACCCATACGCTTGAAGACGGTGATCAATGAAATAGTGAGGGTGGTGAGCTTATTCGTATCATATCAGCGCGGCCTGCCACCAAGGCTGAAAGGAGGTTTTATGAATAGGGTTAGCTATAAAGCAAATGAGTTACCGTCTTTAAGCGCTGAGCAAGAAGCGAATCTGCAACGATTGGCGATGCTTCCAGATCATGATATCGATTTGTCTGATATGCCTGAAGTAACGGACTGGTCGAGTGCGACCCGTGGCAGCATAGTGTCATCTGATTCTATGGTCGGTGCCAGTATCGTAAGTCCTAGTATCATCGCTAGATTCCAGGATAAGGCGAAAAAGACCGGCGGAAACTACCAAGATATGATTAATGATGCACTAGAAGCGTATTTGTTAGATCATTAGTCGATAAAATCGCAACGTCTAAAATTCCCACCACCTTTTTTTCTTTTCAGCCGTAGCTACGGCTGAGTCGTCTGTTTTCTCTTTCTCTTGTTCAAGTGGCAGCTCATAGCCCTGCTCAGCTTTTTTAAATTCTAACAGCCTAACTTGCGCAAAATCCTGAATACTGGAGTTGGCTTTATCCAGTGTTTTGTTCAACTGTGCTATCTGCTCTTGATAATTGGGGGGGGGGATTACCAAGGTTTTAGTGTATAGTTAGCATACACATAATCATAGTCATACATATAAGCATACACATAAACATAATCATGCACATAATCATAAAATGGAATTCTACAGATGCCTAAAGTAATAGCCGTAATTAATCAGAAGGGCGGAGTGGGTAAGACGACCACCGCTCACGCTATTGGAGCATGGTTACAGCTTAAGAAGAAGCAGAAGGTGCTATTCATTGATTTAGACCAACAAGGTAATCTTACTTATGCTACGAGCTCTAGCCATAGTAATTATTCAAGTCTGCAGCTTCTGATCACGGGTGAACTAGAAACTGGCAAGATACAATTAAATAAAGAAGGATTTAATGTGATTCCTGCAGATCCTAAACTGGCTAATATTGACTTGATATTAAACAGTATAGGGAAAGAGTATAAGTTAAAAGAAGCTCTGCAAAATTTACAGGGCTATGATTATGTAGTGATGGATACTCCGCCCAGCGTAAACGTGATTATGGTTAATGCTTTAACGGCTAGTCATTTTGCAATCATTCCAGCACAAGCCGATATATTCAGTCTTCAAGGTATCACGCAGCTAGGACAGAGCTTAGACGCTATCAAACGCTACACCAACAAAGAGTTAAAAGTATTAGGTATTGTCTTAACTAGACACAATCCTAGAACTATCTTAAGCCGTGACCTTCACGCAGTCATAGAGCAAACAGCAAGCCAACTAGACACTAAAGTATATTCACAAGTAATACGTGAAAGCGTGGCAGTCAAAGAAGCACAAGCCACACGTAAAGACCTATTTACTTATGATGATAAAAGCAACGCATCGCAGGACTACAACGACCTTATGCAAGCAATCTGGAAGGAGATTAAATAATGACAACTAAGAAGAGCTTCACACAATCTAGCCCAGCGATGGCATATATCGATATCCCAGAAGCTGAAGTAGAAAACAAAGCGGACGAAGCACACGCCGCTACGACTAAGACTACCATCAACGCCAAGCCTAGAGTTAAGAGCCTTCAGCAAGTGAGACCTAAAGTTATGATTACACCCAAAGACGCAGAGACTAAAAGCAGACGTGTACAGATACTCATACAGCCTTCAGTTTATGAAGCCGTTAAGCAGTTGGCAGAAGATAACAACACCAGTGTAAACGATACTATCAACACAATATTAAAAGCCAATACCATTACTTAGGTTATTGCACCGCCGATAAGTTAGAGACCATCCCAGATTCTGTGTAACTGACGTTTAGATTAAATACTTACACAAAATTTAGGAAGGTCTCCAAACTCAAAAGGCGATACATAGCCCAATGCACTGTGTATACGCTTTTTATTGAAC
>NZ_RRYV01000016.1 GCF_014861395.1 Psychrobacter sp. FME13
TGCTAACGTACTTGACTAATGATTAATCCCATCAGTGTATGCTGATGTAGGTTAAGCCGTTAGTAAAAAGCCACCCTCTTAGAGGGTGGTTTTTTTATAAGTAATCTAGAAAGTCAGTAATGCTATTAGCTATCTATAGTTGTCATATGATATTAATTCAAATCTATTCTTCACAGAGCTAATGTATTTTTTCATATACTATTGTAATCTGCTGCATAGCTTGATATATTAACGCAGCTTCTTATTAGTCGCTAATATCAGCGTTTAAATAAGAAAAAAGTTCGGTAAGAATAATAATTTTACCGACAAGGGCTTGCATTCTATGCTGAATATTGTATAATGCTGTCCTTTACACCCATAGGCGATTGGCTCAATTGGTAGAGCATCGGTCTCCAAAACCGAGGGTTGTAGGTTCGAGTCCTACATCGCCTGCCATCTTCTTATCATATCTGTGTCGTACCCTATCATCTCCGAAGCGAGTTCTTTATGAGCAATAATCAAGATAACCTCGAGACTAAGTTATCTGATGCCAAGGCGGATGCTAGCGGAATGCTGTCCAAAGGTAAGCACGTCTCAGCAGGCAATCAAACAACTGCTGTTGAAGTAGCTAAAACTGGATCAATAAAAGATGTGATACTGTGGTTGTTAGCCGCAGCATTTTTGATCGGTGCAACGTTAGTTAATCAATATTTACCTGGCTATTGGCAACCTGCCAATGATGTTTGGGTGCGTATTGGTATTATCGTTGCTCTTGTTGTATTTGCATTAGTATGCTTAGCGTTAACGCATCAAGGTCGCGCTTTTAAAATATTATTAAAAGATGCTGGCGTTGAGCTGCGCCGAGTAACATGGCCAAGTAAAGACGAAACCTTTCAATACACTTGGCAAGTAATTGTCGTGATTGCTATTGCTGGTTTCTTTATTTGGTTATTAGATAACTTTTTTAATTGGTTTGTTGGCGTATTTATCGGTTAATAGCACGTATTAGTGATTATTAACGAGACATTTACTCATAAAAACTTATTCTATAATGGTCAGGAGCGTGATATGCGTTGGTATATTGTCCAAGCGTTTTCAGGATATGAAAAACAAGTACAACGTTCATTAACTGATCGTATTAACCGTAGTGACTTTGCTGAGTCATTCGGTGATGTATTGGTTCCTACTGAAGAAGTCGTCGAAATGAAAGACGGCAAAAAGCGTAAGAGCGAGCGTAAGTTCTTTCCAGGATATGTATTAATCCAAATGGAAATGAATGACAATACTTGGCACATCGTAAAAGACTGTCCACGTATTATGGGTTTTATCGGCGGTACGCCTGAAATGCCTGCGCCAATTACACAAGTAGAAGCTGATCGTATCTTAAACCGTCTCAATCAGACTGAAACAGATCCACGTCCTAAGACGCTATTTGAGCCGGGCGAAGAGTTATTGGTTATTGATGGTCCATTTACTGACTTTAAAGGGTTGGTTGAAAAAGTGGATTATGAGAAGTCTAAGTTACACCTAACAGTAAACGTATTTAATCGACCTACTCAGGTCGAGCTTGAGTTTAGTAAAGTTGAAAAACTAGACTAAACTAGCAAAAAGTTCATCAACCGGGGAGCTGTTAGTCAAATAGGTATGTATGTACCACATTGATTTGGCGCTATTACCCATTTAGGAGAGTATCATGGCTAAGAAGATTGATGGTTACATCAAACTGCAAGTGCCTGCAGGAAAAGCAAATCCTTCACCACCGATTGGTCCAGCATTGGGTCAAAAAGGCGTGAACATCATGGCGTTCTGTAAAGAATTTAACGCTGCAACCTCAGGTCAAGAGCCGGGTCTACCGATTCCAACTGAGATCACTGTATACAGCGATAAGTCTTTTACCTTCATCATGAAGTCACCACCAGCTTCTTACTTATTACGTAAGGCTGCCGGTATTGCTAAAGGTTCAGGCACACCAAACACCGCTAAAGTCGGTAAAGTTGATCGCGCGCAATTAGAAGAGATCGTTAAGACCAAAGATGCAGATTTAACTGCTGCTGATCTTGATGCTGCTGTCCGTACCATTGCTGGCACTGCACGTTCAATGGGTATTACCGTGGAGGGTGTATAATGTCTAAGATAACTAAACGTCAAAAAGAAATTCAAAGCCGTGTTGATAACGAAAAGCAATACACTCTTGAAGAAGCGGTTCAAATCTTAAATGATTTGCCAGCGCTAAAATTCAAAGAGTCTATTGATATTGCTATTAACTTGGGCGTTGACCCACGTAAATCTGATCAAGTCGTTCGTGGCGCTACCAACCTACCTGCTGGTACTGGTAAAACCAAACGCGTTGCTGTATTTGCTCAAGGCGCTGCTGCTGAAGCCGCCAAAGAAGCTGGTGCTGACATCGTTGGTTTTGAAGACCTAGCAGCAGAAATCAAAGCGGGCAACATGGATTTTGATGTTGTTATTGCTGCTCCTGATGCAATGCGTGTTGTTGGTCAATTAGGTACTATCTTAGGCCCACGTGGTCTGATGCCTAACCCAAAAGTTGGTACAGTAACGCCAAACGTTGCTGAAGCTGTGACAAATGCTAAAGCTGGTCAAGCACAGTATCGTGTAGACAAAGCAGGTATTATTCATACTACTATTGGTCAAGTTGGTTTCACTGCTGAGCAAGTTATCCAAAACGCTGAAGCATTAATCACAGATCTAAAACGTGCAAAACCTGCTACTTCTAAAGGTACTTTCATTAAGAAAATTACCTTGTCTAGCACTATGGGTCCTGGTATCACTATTGATGCTGTTCCTTATCGCACTGCTAAATAATTAAGTATCTCATCTTCATCTATTTTGAATGATGAGCACAAAATAATTTTAAAGAATTAGGTCAGCGTAGTATTTGCTACGCTGTCTAAGACCGTAGGTAGAGAGCAGTTTAAAATTGTAAATAGCTGTTTCTGACAGTTAAATACTATATTAAGTCGCTTTTGTTAATCGACGACAGATGAAAATCTTAGTTGTCCTACGCAGACGGTGGCCCACACAGTTTAAGACACGAGCGAATAGGGTTATACGATTGTTTAGGCAGTCATCAAACTATTACTCAACGTCATTCTGATAACGGTGCCGTAATCAGTCGTTACCAGTAGATACGTTTTTTAGGATCTGCTGGTAATGTGTCGTATCAAGTCAGTCTTAGCTTAGAGTTTAAGCGCATAAAAACTTCAATGTTTTAGCACTTCTACGATAAGTCGATTGATAAGATTAAAGGAGTCAACTTATGGCATTAACGCTAGAGCAAAAACAACAAGTTGTGGCTGAAGTGTCTGAAGTTGCTGCTAATGCTTATTCAGCAGTAGCTGCCGAGTATCATGGAATTGGTGTTGCACAGCTTACTCAGCTGCGCCAACAAGCCCGTGATAAAGGTGTTGTTTTGAAAGTGGTAAAAAATACACTAGCAAAACGCGCTTTTGAAGGCACTAATTTTGAAAGCATGTCAGACCGTATGACTGGTCCTCTACTTTTGGCTTTCTCTATGGAAGATTTGGGATCTGCCGCTCGAGTCATATTCGACTTTAGCAAAGATAACAAAGCTTTAGAGACCAAAATAGTATCAGTCGGTGGTGAAGTTTATGGTCCAGAAGAGCTAGAGCGCGTATCGAAGCTACCAACTCGTGACGAAGCAATCTCTATCTTGATGGCTACTATGAATGCACCAGTGACCAAGCTTGTCCAGACTATGAACGCTGTTCCTGGCAAGTTCGTTCGCACTGTAGCGGCAATCAAAGACGCAAAAGAAGCTGCTTAATTGCTTGTTTTAACGTAACTTTGACATCGCTAATTTTGATTGCACTTTATTGTCACACCTATTTGAAATGTCGACAAGCAATCAAAGCGATATTAAAATCAATTAATTTTTATCAGATAACGGAGAGTTCTCATGGCACTATCTAAAGATGATGTGTTAAACGCAATCGCTGAAATGTCAGTAATGGATATCGTTGAGCTAATCAGCGACATGGAAGAAAAATTCGGCGTAACAGCTGCTGTTGCTGCTGCTGCACCTGCTGCTGCTGGTCCTGCTGCTGCTGCTGAAGAAAAAGATGAGTTTGACGTAGTTCTTGCCAGCTTTGGCGAGAAGAAAGTTGCGGTAATTAAAGCCGTACGTGAAGCTACTGGTCTTGGCCTAAAAGAAGCGAAAGATTTGGTTGAGAGCGCTCCAGCTCCAGTCAAAGAAGGCGCATCTAAAGCTGAAGCTGAAGAGTTGAAAAAGAAACTTGAAGAAGCTGGTGCAAGCGTTGAACTAAAATAAGTTTAACTACTGTACGAAAAAAAAGCTGGTAATGCCTTGCATTGCCAGCTTTTTTTTACTATAATTCGTAGCTTGACCTTTTGTGTCTGCCAACATACGTATGCAACAACACGGTGGATACCCATCAAAAGGACAGACGATATACATGCAAGCACACATGCCAGTTTTTGAAATCAGTTAATATGAGCTAAACGTCCGTAGATGTTTGGCATTTTTTTGTGTCTGCATGCTTTCCTATTAACTTAACACTATAGTTTGTACTGATTCTAAAAGTTATAGTTACCCCAGTTATTATTAATTCTGAAAAGCTATCGATTCTAGGTTATCCACTTAGCATGGTTTTACTGTCAGTAGGTAGGCTCATAGACGGTAGATATCGGCGACGATATTGGTTTTGATGATAAGTAGTTTTTAAAACTACAGTAAAAGTCACTTTTTATACGTGTATTTTTAGCTAAGTTATAATACCAACGTATCGTAAAGTAGGTGATATTGAAATTATTAATCTGAGTAGGCATATAGCCTAACTGAGATACCAGTTACAAGATTGAATGAAGTGTGCTAAATAAGCACTGATTAGTAAAGTAGTAATTGATAGAAAGACATGAGTTAAGCACGAAGACCCGTTTTATATTATCGTTTACGTCGCCAAGTTTGTATCGTATTTATGCATGCTGGCCACGATTTAATTTGTTTCCACGTTTACTGTAAGGACTCTCGATGGCATATTCTTATACTGAAAAAAAGCGTATTCGCAAAAGTTTTGCTGAATTGCCCACTGTAATGGACGTTCCCTATTTACTGTCTATTCAAGTAGATTCTTACGAGCAATTTTTGCAAGAGCATAGAAAGCCAAAAGCTCGTGAGAATACTGGTTTGCAAGCTGCGTATTCCTCTATTTTCCCAATTGAGAGTCATTCTGGCAACGCTGAACTACAATTCGTTGAGTATCATTTGGGCACACCTGAATTTGATGAGCGTGAATGTATCTTACGTGGTTCAACATTTGCTGCGCCTATGCGTGTCAAAATCCGTTTGATCATCAAAGACAAAGATAGCAAGGATAAAGATAGCAAAGCTGCTATCAAAGACATCCGTGAGCAAAGCGTCTACATGGGTGAGATGCCACTGATGACGGCTAACGGTACTTTTATTATCAATGGTACTGAGCGTGTTATCGTATCTCAGCTACATCGTTCACCTGGTGTATTCTTTGATCATGATAAAGGTAAGTCACATTCAAGTGGTAAAGTACTTTATAACGCCCGTATTATTCCTTACCGTGGCTCATGGTTAGATTTTGAGTTTGATGCTAAAGATTTAGTATTTGCTCGTATTGACCGCCGTCGTAAACTTCTTGCGTCAATCATTCTACGTGCACTTGGCTTAACAACTTCTGAGATCTTAGATTTATTCTTTGATAAAGTTGCGGTTTACAGAGGTGAAGAGACGTTTGAGATTGATTTGGTTGCTGATCGTCTACGTGGTGAGATGGCTCAGTTCGATATCGTATCACCTGAAGGGGATGTTATCGTAGAGCAGGGTAAGCGTATCAATGCACGTCGTATCCGTCAGCTAGAAGAAGCTGGTATGACGAAAATTGCTGTACCTGATGAATATCTATATGAGCGTATCTTAGCGGAAGATGTTGTCGTCAACGATGAAGTTATTGCTAAAGCTAATACGTTAATTGATCACGAGTTGTTGGTTAAATTAAGTGCATTCGAAGCTAGCGAATCTATCAAAGAGTTTAGCATTCTATTCACCAATGACATTGATCAGGGTAGTTATATTGCTGATACGCTACGTGCTGATAGTACGTCAAGCCGTGAAGAAGCGTTGATCGAAATCTATAAAGTGATGCGCCCAGGCGAGCCGCCAACGGTCGAAACTGCTGAAAAGTTATTTGAGAGCATGTTCTTTAACGCAGATCGTTACGACTTATCAAACGTTGGTCGCATGAAGTTCAACCGCCGTTTAGGGTTAGAGTTTGATAATACTGATGATCCGGATGTTCAACGCGCACGTAGTGTATTGACTAACGATGATATCGTTAATGTTCTAAAAGAACTTATCGAAATTCGTAACGGTCGCGGTGATGTTGATGATATTGACCATCTAGGTAACCGTCGTATTCGCTCAGTGGGCGAGATGGCAGAAAACCAATTCCGTGTTGGTCTTGTACGTGTTGAGCGTGCGGTCAAAGAGCGTTTGAGCTCTGCTGAGTCTGATAACTTGTCACCACAAGATTTGATTAACTCAAAGCCTGTAGCGGCTGCGGTTAAAGAATTCTTTGGTTCAAGCCAGTTGTCACAGTTCATGGATCAGAACAACCCGTTGTCTGAAGTTACCCATAAACGCCGTGTATCAGCATTAGGACCTGGTGGTCTGACTCGTGAACGTGCAGGCTTTGAAGTACGTGACGTACATGATACCCATTATGGTCGTGTATGTCCTATTGAGACTCCTGAAGGTCCAAACATTGGTCTTATCAACTCATTGGCAACATTTGCTAAAACCAATAGCTTTGGTTTCTTAGAAACGCCATATCGCCGTGTGGTTGACGGTAAAGTAACGGATATCATTGAATATCTGTCAGCGATTGAAGAAGTAGGTACTGTCATTGCACAGGCTGATTCACCGTTGACCGAAGATGGTGCACTAAGCGATGAGATGGTCAGTGTACGTAACTACGGTGAATTTGTTCGTATGCCACCAGAAAAAGTGACACATATGGATGTGTCACCAAGTCAGGTAGTATCGGTAGCAGCAGGTTTGATTCCATTCCTAGAACATGATGATGCTAACCGTGCCTTGATGGGTTCGAATATGCAACGTCAGGCTGTTCCTACGCTACGTGCGGATAAACCATTAGTTGGTACTGGTATGGAGCGTCACGTTGCTCGTGACTCTGGTGTCTGTGTGATCGCCAAGCGTGGTGGTGTGATTGAAGATGTTGATGCATCACGTATTGTTGTTCGTGTAAACGAAGATGAAATGACTGCTGGTGAAGCGGGTATCGATATCTACAATTTGATCAAATACACGCGTTCTAACCAAAATACTTGTATTAACCAACGTATCATCGTTAACCAAGGCGATGAGATTGCTTTGGGTGATATCTTGGCTGATGGTCCATCAACAGATCTTGGAGAGCTAGCGCTAGGTCAGAACATCCGCATCGCATTTATGCCGTGGAATGGTTACAACTTCGAAGATTCAATCTTGTTATCTGAGAAAGTGGTTAAAGAAGATCGTTTCACTACGATTCATATTCAAGAATTGACTTGTGTGGCACGTGATACCAAGCTCGGTACAGAAGAGATTACTGCTGATATTCCAAACGTTGGTGAAGCAGCACTATCAAGTCTTGATGAAGCAGGTATCGTTTATATCGGTGCGGAAGTTGACGCTGGCGATATTTTGGTTGGTAAAGTGACACCAAAAGGTGAGACGCAACTAACGCCAGAAGAGAAATTGCTCCGGGCTATCTTTGGTGAAAAAGCGGCTGATGTTAAAGACACGTCTTTACGTGTTCCAACATCAAGCAAAGGTACGGTTATTGACGTACAAGTATTCACCCGTGATGGTGTTGAAAAAGATGCACGTGCAAGAGCGATCGAAAAGTCACAGCTTGACAGCTATCGCAAAGATTTGAAAGAAGAGCTACGTATCTTTGAAGAAGCAGCTCGTGGTCGTATTGGTCATCTATTAGATGGTCAAAAAGTCAGCGGCGGTGCTGGTCTAAAAGCTGGTACGGTGATGGCATTTGCTGATATGAAAGATATGAGCCTTGAGACATTGCTTGATATCCAGCCAGTAGAAGAAGAAATATCTGAGCGTTTGACGCAAATCGCTGATTACTTAGTTGATAAGCAAAAAGACATCGATGTGAAATTTGCTGAGAAAAAACGCAAATTGACAGCAGGTGATGACTTGCAACATGGCGTACAAAAAATCGTTAAAGTATATCTAGCGGTTAAGCGTCGTATTCAACCTGGTGATAAGATGGCTGGTCGTCACGGTAACAAAGGTGTTGTCTCACGCATCATGCCAGTTGAAGATATGCCGTATGATGAGCATGGCAATACCGTTGACATCGTACTGAACCCGCTAGGTGTACCATCACGTATGAACATCGGTCAGGTTCTAGAAACGCATTTGGGTATGGCAGCGAAAGGTCTAGGCGAAAAAATTGATGGCATGCTTAAGTCTCAAGCAGCGATCAAAGAACTACGTGAGTTCTTAGACCAAATCTATAACAAGGTTGGTGGTGAGCAAGTTGACCTTGACAGCTTGAGTGATGATGACATCATGGCATTATCAGCCAACTTGCGTGGTGGCGTACCAATGGGTACCGCAGTATTTGATGGTGCAAGAGAAAGCCAAGTAAAAGATTTGCTAGAGCTTGCGGGTATGGACCGTGATGGTCAACAGACCTTATATGATGGTCGCACAGGTCAGAAATTTGACCGTAAGGTGACGGTAGGCTACATGTATATGCTTAAACTTAACCATTTGGTTGACGACAAGATGCATGCGCGTTCTACTGGTTCTTATTCACTAGTGACGCAGCAGCCATTGGGTGGTAAAGCTCAATTTGGTGGTCAGCGTTTCGGTGAAATGGAAGTGTGGGCACTAGAAGCTTACGGCGCAACATATACGTTGCAAGAGATGCTGACTGTGAAGTCGGATGACGTTGAAGGCCGTACGCGTATGTACAAAAACATCGTTGATGGTGAACAGTATATGGATCCAGGTATGCCTGAATCGTTCAATGTACTGACCAAAGAAATCAAATCACTGGGTATTAATATTGAGTTAAAACAAAGCAACTAACCCTGTTGTTTAACTTAGTTGTTAGCTGAAAGCAGTACGCTCATTGCTGCTGCTTTTAGTGATTTGTCTCAACCCTATTCATTGCCTTCATTCATCTTATTTGCGTCAATAATACGCTGTCAGATGATTATAAAGATAACGGAGAAGCAACTTGAAAGATTTACTCGATATCATGCAGAGCCCTACCGGCAACGGTAATCAAGAGTTTGATAGCATTCAAATTACTTTAGCCTCACCTGACGTGATTAAATCATGGTCACATGGCGAAGTAAAAAAACCTGAAACCATTAACTATCGTACGTTTAAACCTGAACGTGATGGTCTGTTTTGTGCCAAAATCTTTGGTCCAGTAAAAGATTTCGAATGTTTATGTGGTAAATATAAGCGCCGTAAGTTCCAAGGCGTTATCTGTGAAAAATGTGGCGTAGAAGTTACGACTGCGAAAGTACGTCGTGATCGTATGGGCCACATCGATTTGGCTAGCCCAGTTGCACATATTTGGTTCCTAAAATCATTACCAAGCCGCATCGGTCTATTGTTAGACATGACGCTACGTGATATCGAACGCGTTCTATATTTTGAAAGCTATATCGTGACTGAGCCTGGTCTAACCAGTTTAGAAAGATACCAGTTGCTTGACGATGAAGATTACTTCAAAGCCCTTGAAGAGTTTGGTGATGAGTTCACTGCCAAAATGGGTGCTGAAGCTGTTCAAGATTTATTGAAAGATATCGATATTGATTTAGAGATTGATGAGCTACGCGAAGCGATTCCGCAAACAGGTTCTGAGACTAAACTTAAAAAGATGTCTAAGCGTCTTAAGTTGTTAGAAGCATTCCGTGATTCTAACAACAAGCCTGAGTGGATGGTAATGAACATATTGCCAGTACTACCACCAGATTTGCGTCCGCTAGTACCACTAGAAGGTGGTCGTTTTGCAACGTCAGATCTAAACGATCTGTATCGCCGTGTTATTAACCGTAACAATCGTCTAAAGCGTCTGCTTGAGCTAAGTGCTCCTGATATCATCGTACGTAACGAAAAACGTATGTTGCAAGAATCAGTCGATGCGTTGCTAGATAACGGTCGTCGCGGTCGTGCGATTACTGGTAGTAATAAACGTCCATTGAAATCTTTGGCTGATATGATCAAAGGTAAACAAGGTCGTTTCCGTCAGAACTTACTTGGTAAGCGTGTTGATTATTCTGGTCGTTCTGTGATTGTTGTTGGTCCAACACTACGTTTACATCAGTGTGGTCTACCGAAGAAAATGGCACTAGAGCTATTCAAGCCATTTACTTATAACAAACTATTGTCTCATGGTTTGGCAACGACGATTAAAGCTGCTAAAAAAATGGTAGAGCGTGAAGAACCACAAGTGTGGGACATGCTGGCCATGGTTATTCGTGAGCATCCAGTGCTTCTTAACCGTGCACCAACACTTCACCGTTTGGGTCTACAGGCATTTGAGCCAGTACTGATCGAAGGTAAAGCAATCCAATTGCATCCGCTCGTTTGTACTGCATTTAACGCCGATTTTGATGGTGATCAGATGGCTGTTCACGTGCCATTGACGCTAGAAGCCCAGCTTGAATCACGTGCGCTGATGATGTCTACTAACAACATCTTGTCACCTGCGAACGGCGATCCAATCATCGTGCCATCACAGGATGTTGTACTAGGTCTATATTACATTAGTCGCTCGTCTATCAATGCCAAAGGCGAAGGCATGATCTTCTCGACCGTCAATGAAGCATTGCGTGCTATTGGGTCAAACGATTTGCATGTAAACGCTAAAATCAAAGTGCGTGTCACTGAGACGCATATTGACGAAGAAGGTAACCAAACCAAAGAAGTTAGTATCAAAGATACTGTTGCTGGCCGTTTGTTGATCTGGAACATCATGCCTAAAGGTATGACGTTTGAAGAGTGTAACCAAGAAATGACGAAGAAAAACATTTCAGGTCTCATCAACTCTTGTTATCGTAAAGTAGGCGTTAAAGAAAGTGTTATGTTTGCTGACCAATTGATGTATCTTGGTTTTGCTCAAGCGACACTATCGGGTGTTTCTATCGGTATTGACGATATGGTCATTCCACCACTGAAAAAGAAAATTATTGAAGCGGCTGAAGGCGAAGTTCGCGAAATCGAAGATCAGTTCGAGCAAGGTTTTGTGACTGCCGGTGAGCGTTATAACAAAGTGGTTGATATCTGGTCACGTACCAATGACAAAGTCGCTAAAGCGATGATGGACAATTTGGCAACTGATAAAGTAACCAACGCACAAGGTATCGAGGACGAGCAGAAATCGTTCAACTCTATCTTTATCATGTCAGACTCTGGTGCTCGTGGTAGTGCGGCTCAGATTCGTCAGTTGGCTGGTATGCGTGGTCTGATGGCTAAACCAGATGGTTCTATCATTGAAACACCGATTAAAGCCAACTTCCGTGAAGGTTTGACGGTATTACAGTACTTCATCTCAACTCACGGTGCTCGTAAAGGTCTAGCAGATACGGCACTGAAAACGGCTAACTCAGGTTACCTGACTCGTCGTTTGGTTGATGTGGCACAAGATTTGGTTATCACCAGTGACGACTGTGGTACTGAGCAAGGCTTGCTCATGAAACCCCATATTCAAGGTGGTGAAATCATTGAGAAACTAGGTGATTTAGTACTTGGTCGTGTGACTGCGCGTGATGTTACTTACAATGATGATGCTGATAAAGTATTGATTCCAGCGGGTACTTTGATTGATGAGCATTGGGTCAACGTGCTTGACGAAAATGCCATTGATGATATCTGGGTACGCTCAGTGATTACCTGTGATGTTGAGCATGGTGTGTGTTCACAGTGTTATGGTCGTGATTTGGCTCGTGGTCATAAAGTTAACATTGGTGAGTCAGTCGGTGTTATGGCTGCACAGTCTATTGGTGAACCTGGTACCCAGTTAACCATGCGTACTTTCCACGTGGGCGGGGCAGCAAGTTCAGCATCTGTGGATAATAGCATCTCAGTTCGTAATGCTGGTCAAGCACATTTCGAAAACATGAAGACTGTACAACATACTGATGGTCACTTGGTTATCGTATCACGTTCAGCTGAAATCGCATTGACCGATGAGCTTGGCCGTGAGCGTGAGCGCTATAAAGTACCTTATGGTTCAAGCGTGCTTGTGAAAGACGAAGAACAGGCTGAAAGCGGTCAAACTATCGCAAAATGGGATCCGCATACGCATCCAATTATCACAGAATTTGCTGGTACAGCACGCTTTAGTGATATCACCGACGGTATGACTGCCACAGTGAAAGTAGATGATGCCACTGGTATGAGCTCATTTGAGATTCTTGCTACTCGTGACCGTTCAAGCTCAGCAAAAGACTTGCGTCCTGCAATTATCTTGAACACTGACGAAGGTAAAGAAGTGGTTTACTTCTTGCCTGCTGAAACCATCATTCGCGTTAGCGATGGTGAAAAAGTAGCAGCAGGTTCGATTCTAGGCCGTGTACCACAAGCTTCTTCGGGTACTAAAGATATTACTGGTGGTCTACCGCGTGTTGCTGACTTGTTCGAAGCACGTCGTCCAAAAGATCATGCCATCATGGCAGAAATGACCGGTGTGGTTAGCTTTGGTAAAGAGACTAAAGGTAAAAACCGCTTCATTATTACTAATGAAGATGGTGAAGTACATGAAGAGCTAATCCCGAAATGGCGTCAAATCAATGTCTTTGAAAATGAGACAGTGGCACGTGGTGAAGTGATTGCTGATGGTCCACAGAACCCACATGATATCTTGCGTCTAAAAGGTCAGACTGCGCTTGCTGATTATATCGTCAACGAAGTACAGGACGTTTATCGCTTGCAAGGTGTGAAAATCAACGACAAGCATATCGAAGTTATTATTCGTCAGATGCTGCGTAAAGTCGAGATTACTGATGGTGGTGATTCAAACCACTTTAAAGGTGATCAGGTAGAGTATGCCGATATCAAAGCATTGAATGCAAAACTAGAAGCGGAAGATAAATTCCCAGTACAGTTTGAGCGTCAACTGTTAGGTATCACTAAAGCAAGTCTGGCAACAGAAAGCTTTATCTCAGCGGCTTCTTTCCAAGAAACTACGCGTGTCCTAACGGCTGCTGCTGTTACTGGTAAAGTAGATGAATTACGTGGTTTGAAAGAGAACGTCGTTGTTGGTCGTTTGATTCCTGCAGGTACTGGTCTTGCTTATCATAAAACACGTAAAGAACAAGCGGATCAAAAGCTACAAGATAAAGATCTTAATGCAGCGTTTGATATGACGGCAACCACTGATAGCAAAGACTTTGCTAGCTTTGATGAAGCCTTTGCACAAGAACTAAATCAAGATCATTAATAGTCTTTGATATATTCTTAGTTTACTAGAAAAGCCAGCCTTAGTTGCTGGCTTTTTTATGCCTATTATAAACTAAAATAACGTAAAACTGAGGGTAAGCAGTATGCTTTTTGGGTTAACCTTTATGGATCTAGCAGCAGTTTTTGTTAGCTGATATAGTTTCTTGTATAATTTATTCGACAGACCTTGATCGTAGTTCATTAAGAACCATGTTATGAGCTGTGATATAGTTAAAGAAATATAAAATGGGTATAAGACAGCCGACTGTAGATTGTACGAGTAGTGCATCTAAGGAGAATAACGCGGTAGCGGTTTAGCCGTTCGCTGACTGTAGCTGCAACTTATTAGCACTTATTATTAATATAAGGATAAATAGCAAATGGCAGGTAAAACTCGTGTTGCCAAGTATCAAGCCGATCGAACCAATCAAAAACTGTATTTTTGTCGTCTGTCCTGTCAATCAGCAGGGGCGACTAATGATAAGCAGCTATACCAAGCGCATTGTGAGACTGCTATTTTTCACTTATATGGCGCTTTTCTCGCATTTACCCAAGAGCTTGGTTATTTCTACAGTTTAAACATTCCAACCCCCACATTGTCAGATATCGAAAAAGCATTGAGTGAGCGTACGCAGGTATCTCCTGAGATTCAGCGTTTACAGCAGATAAGACAACAGGGGTTTCTTGCAAATATAGAGCGTGCTTATCAGCGTTGTTTGTATGCCGTACAGCCTGATACGATCATAGATGAAAAGTCAAGTAGTGAGACAGCGCAGTCTTCGGATCTGATTGTTAATGTGGTTACTTTATCAAACCAATGGTTACCAGATGAGGCAACGATACGTGAATGGCGCCAGCAGTTTTTAGATTTGATTGAACAACTACGTGCTGGTATGGTTGAGTTTTAGTAGAATTTAGCTTAAAGATAAATAGATACGCATGCATATTCTATAAAAATAATAAAACCCCTACTCAATAGCATGAATAGGGGGGTTATTGTCTAATATGCACTGGTTGTATCGATGATTTATTCTGGCATCGGTGGTAGCGATTCGACTGGCGTTGCTGACAATGGGTTTTGTGGTACACCATCATTATTACCGCGATTAGTAGTTCGTGGTGTCTGTGGACTTAACTCAGGTTCAGGCGTTAAGGGCGTACGCTGCTGTGTTTGCGTAGTAACTGGCTTTTCTGATGTATCTGGCTCGCTACTTTCATCATTATCCTTAGTTTCTACAGTCTTTTTCTGCAGTCTTCTAGAGGTAAAGCCTTGTTCGTTGGGTACCCATTGGCGAGGCGTATTCTTGAGCTGAGCTCTCATAAAATCCATCCAAACTGGCAATGCTGCCACACCACCATATTCGCGGCGGCCCATGGTTGATGGCTGATCAAATCCCATCCACACTACCGTTGCATTAGTAGGATGGAAACCTGCAAACCAAGCATCTTTTGCATCATTAGTGGTACCTGTTTTACCACCAATATCACTACGTCCCAAAGCTTTTGCTCGTACGGCTGTACCACGTTGTACCACATCACGCAATATATCTGCCATATCAAAAGCAACTCTAGGTTCTAATATTCGAGGGGCTTGCTTGGCCAACTCATACTGAGCTGGAGGTGCTTTTAAACGATCAGATTGTGGACTTGCATCATAGATACTCAAATCGATGCTCTCGTCACTGTTTTCTACTGCATCTAGGTTTTGTTGGTTAGTAGATGTTGCATTACTTGCAGTCTTATCTGAATTTTCAATTGAAGCTTCATAGTCTTCGACTGCTTTTTTATTCATTGCTTCGAGTTTTTCGTTGAAACATTTAGCGCAGGCTTGTTGAGGATTGGCTTGGAATAATAGTTTGTTGTTATAGTTATAAATCTGTTCAATGAAGTAAGGTTGTATGCGATGACCACCATTTGCAAAAGTTGAATAAGCAGTTGCCATCTGCAACGGTGTCGCTTGTCCTGCTCCCAGTGCTAACGATAAAGTTGTTGGAAGTTTTTCTTTATCAAGACCAAATTCATCTAGTAGATTGAGTGTATCAGTGATACCAATGGCTTGTAATAGACGGATAGATACTAAATTACGTGATAAATATAAACCACGACGTAGAGTGATATCCCCTAAAAAGCGTCCATCGGAGTTTTTAGGTTTCCAGCCACCTACTTGGATAGGATTATCTGAGACCATCGTATCTGGACGATAGCCCTTTTTGAGAGCTGATGTATAGACAAGCGGTTTAATTGTTGACCCAGGTTGCCGCCAGCCTTGTAAGGCTCGATTGAACTTGTTGTGATTAAAATCAAAGCCTCCGATTAAGGCATTAACTGCACCAGTCGAAGGATTTAGAGAAACTAGGCTGCTTTGTATCTTAGGGATTTGCGCTAATTGCCAATTACCGTTGGCTGTTGGTATTAGACGAATGATGTCGTTTTCACTGACTATTTGACTGGCGTTACTAGGAGCGTAACCGATACGATTCACAGAAATATATTTGCGAGCCCAGTTCATACCTGACCAATTAACGGTGACACTTTCACCTGAAGGCATCGTCGCTTCAAAGCTGCGCGAATTGACTTTAGTAACTTTGGCAGGGGACATGCTGCTATAGCGACGGAAGTTTTCTAGTGGTTCGTCGTTTGCTTCAGCACCGCGCCAACCATGTCGATGATCATAAGCAACTAAACCTTTAAGCACTGCTGCTTCTGCGTCTGTTTGCGCTTCACTGTCAATGGTAAGACGTACTCGCCAACCGCTATGCATTACCTGCTTACCATAGCGATTAACCAACGTAGCGCGTGTCATTTCTGCCAGATATGGCATATTCACATCAAGTTTTTCTTTATAAAGTTTAATACCAATAGGTGAGGAAATTGCCTCATCACGTTCTGCTTCGGTAATATAGCCCAGTTCATGCATGCGACCGATAATCCAGTTACGGCGAGTCAATGCACGTTCAGGATTGGCAACAGGGTTGTATTTAGAAGGAGCTTTTGGCAGACCTGCCAACATTGCTGTTTCAGCAATAGTAAGGTTGTCTAGTGATTTACTATAATATTTTTTGGCAGCGGCACGGACACCATAGGCACCTTCACCTAAGTAGATTTTGTTGACATACAATGTCAAAATATCATTTTTACTGAGTTCGTCTTCAATTTTACGTGCTAAGAACAATTCAGTCAGTTTGCGATTTAAAGTACGTTCTGAACTTAAAAAGTAGTTTTTGGCGACCTGCATGGTGATAGTAGAACCACCAGTTTGGCTATCGTCATCGGTGACCGCTTCAGTAACGGCACGTCCTAACCCTTTAATGCTGATACCGCTATGTTGAAAAAAAGAGGCATCTTCTGCTGCCAAAAAAGCATGTGTTAAGTTGTCAGGAATCTCGTCAAATGTAATGGGTAGGGATAGACGATTACCGTATTGACCAATCAATTTGTCATCACTGCTGTATATTTGTAATGGCATCTCTAGTTTTGCTTTCTTGATCTCTTGAGTGCTAGGCAAGGTTGGCGATAAATACATCGCCATACCATAAAAACCAATAGGCACAGCAAGCGCTAAGATAACCGCTAACGCTAAGCAGGCAACAAAAAGCCCTACCAAAAAATGAATAAGGCGGGCGGTAGCATTTTCTTTGATCATAAGAAGACTTATCAATTAAAATTTGCAACAGATAGGGGTATTATACCTTGAACAAAATAAGCAGGGCATAATAAATGTGTAAGTTAGACTCAATAAGTTATATAAATGCTTGAATCTATCTATTAAGTAAAGTATTGTATTCAATTATTACAAATAACTATCAGATTGTACACTTAATATAAGGTATAGAGTTTGTGAGGCTATTTACTTCCAAAAATCAACATTTGATTGGTGTGGATATCTGTGCCACCTCAGTGAAATTGGTTGATATACAGCGCCAACAAGGCATGTTTCATCTAAAATCTTATGGTATTGAGAGGCTGCCGGAAGGTATAGTCGTCGATAAACTTCTCTTAGATACTGAAGCGGTTGGTAATATTATTACTAGCTTAGCTAAACGTTGCCAAGTGGCTGGTGCTGATGCTGCTACTGCGGTCTCAGGGTCAGCCGTCATTACCAAAATTATCGATATGGACAAATCGCTAAGCGATGTTGAGCGTGAAGCTCAAATACGCTTAGATGCCGATCAATATGTCCCTTACCCATTAGAAGACGTTAACTTGGATTTTGAAGTGGTCGGTCCTTCTTTAGCCAGTGACGAGATGGTGCAGGTGTTGCTTGCGGCGTCTCGCTCAGAAAACGTCGATCAACGAGTTGATGCACTAACCTTTGGTGGGTTACAGACTAAGGTTGTCGATATTGAGTCTCACGCGATTGAGCGTGCTTTTGGACTCATGGTAGATAATTTACCGAGTAATCCAGAGTTGGTCGCATTGGTTGATATTGGACATAATCAAACGACATTATACGTCGCCAAAAACGGTGAGTTTATATACAGTCGTGAGCAGTTGTTTGGTGGTGTTCAACTGACAGAAGCAATACAAAACCGTTATGGGTTATCCGCTGAAGAAGCTGCAATAAGCAAGCGTGAAAACACGTTGCCTGATGATTATCACCCTGATGTATTGATTCCTTTTATTGAAAGTACGATTCAACAAATTACTCGATCATTACAGTTTTATTTTTCTTCGAGCCAATACAGCAGTATTGATCACGTAGTGCTGGCTGGCGGTAGCAGCTCTATTGCGGGTCTTGCAGGTATGGCACAACAAAAACTTGGTGTGACTGTTAGTACTGCGAATCCTTTTATTAATATGACCATTGCACCGAATATTGATAATGAGCAACTAGCAATTGATGCACCAAGCCTAATGGCCGCATGCGGTCTTGCGTTAAGGAGCTTCGACTAATGGCTCGTATTAACCTCTTACCCTGGCGACAAGAAGAGCGCGAACGTCGCAATAAAGAATTTATAACTTTGGTAGTAGCGGTGACTCTGCTGGCTTTACTGGCAGCATTTGCTTCATGGAGTTATTTTAACAATGCGCTTGATGAACAACGTGATGCAAATGCTTTGATTGAACAGGAAAACACCCGTTTAGACACAGTATTAGTTGAAATTGATAGTCTAGAGCAGCGGCGTGAAGATATCATTTCACGGATGCAGGTTATTCAAGATTTGCAAGGCCGACGCCCTGTGCCTGTACGTTTATGGGATGATCTTGCAAAAGCCATGCCTCCAGCACTTTACTTAAATAATTTAAAACGTGAAGGCGATACGCTTACTCTCACAGGTTTAGCGGATAACCCAAATGTTGTGTCAAGTTTGATTCGCAATCTTGATAAGAGCAAATGGATGGATGGCTCAGCTGTTAGTAACATTCAACAGAATATCAATGCTTATGAATCTGCTCCAGTGCTTAACAGTACGGTTACTACTGGTACGCAACCACGTCCTGCTTATCCTGAAGACAGCTATGTTCAGTTTGTAGTAACGACTAAAGTTCAGTCAGAGTCAGCCAAACCTGATGACGCTAGTACTAGTCTTGGAGGTGAGTTATGAAGCTTAGCCGTAAAAAAAGTCTAATCAAAAACAAAAAAGCGGCCTCTAAAACAAAGAAGCAGTTTGATTTGCAGGAGTTTCGTCGCAGTTTTGAATCGTTGGATTCTGAAAACTATGGCAGTTGGCCATTACCAGTAAAAGCAACCGTAATCGGGCTGATTGTTACGCTTATAGTGGCATTAGCATGGGCCCTACCGATTAGTAGCAAAATTGATGAAATAAAGGCTGCTGAGAGTCAGCAAAAGACTTTACTAGATAGTTACCGTGAAAAAGAATCACGGGCACGTCATTTAGAAGCCTACAAAGCACAAGTAGTTCAAATGGAAACTGAGTTTAATACTTTGCTTGATCAGTTGCCAAAAGAAACACGTGTGTCAGAGTTAGTAGAAGGTATCAACATGACGGGCGTGGGTAGTAACATACGTTTTCAAGATATTTCGGTTGAGCCTGAAATTGAAAAGGAATTCTTTATTGAGCAACCTATTCGTATTGCTGCGTTAGGTGAATACCACCAGTTTGGTAGTTTTATTAGTGGTCTTGCTGCTCTACCGCGAATCATTACTATGCATGATTTTGAAGTTAGCAATCCGAAGCCAACTTTGGATGTTTTACCGGAGCTTAATTTGGTACTGCAAACCAAAACTTATCGCTCAAAAGAAGTAAATTCTGAGAGTGATACTGAAGCTACTACTGATAATGCAGGAGGCAACTAATGACTATTCAAAAACTGCCTACGCTATTGGCCTTAAGCATTGCTGTTTTATCGATAACAGGTTGTACAGATCGTATTGGTATGGCAGAGCAAGCAATGACGGACATACGTAATCAGCCTGCACAGCCTATCGAGCCACCGCCCAAGGCTGAGCTGGTAGAAGATTTTGTCTATAGTGCCAGTGCCCAGCGCAGTCCATTTTTACCACCGAGTTTAGTGAATGCACAAGGCCCTACTACTTCTATCGACGGCGTGCGCCCTGATCCTGCAAGGGTAAAAGAACAATTGGAACAATATGAATTAGCGCAACTGGTCTTTCGCGGTGTTGTTACTTCACCTGAAGGTCAAGAGTATGCGTTGATACAGCGTCCTGATGGTTCAGTCGCGAATGTTAAAGTAGGTGATTATCTTGGCGTAAATAACGGCCGTATTGTTGAAATCACGCCGACTCAGATTAACTTGATTGAAATTGTGCCAGACAGCCGCGCAGGGTTCGTTGAAAAACCCCAGTCGTTGGTTTCCCCTATAAGCTAAGTCGGCAGATTTTTGAGGAATAAATAATGACAGTACGCAATAACAAGGTAACGATGATGAGCAACCGCGTCTCTTCTGCTTTTGCCATTTCAGCATTGGCAATTAGTATGGTAGCAGTGAGCAACAGTGCCCATGCTGCACAGCGCATTAATGATGTCTCTGTGGTGCAAACTGCGCCAGCAGTGACGCAAATTCGTTTGGGTTTTTCAGGTTCACCAGTATTACCTGCAGCTTATCAACTTGATGACCCTAGCCGTTTGGTATTAGATTTTGAGCAAGTACAAAACGGACTTGCAAGTCGCTTTAGTGAATACAATACTGGGATAGTCAATGATCTCACTACGCTAAGTAGTGACAGTACCACTCGCCTTATTGTTGGATTAAAACAAACAGGCAGTTATACAACAACGATTGATGGCAACGATTTAGTATTAACCATCACTGATCCCAATGGTTCAGTGATGACCAGCGATCCTGTCCAAGATGTATTGAACAATAATGTCACAACGACACCAATTGTAGAAGCCAGTAGTGGATATACTGCTAATACAAGCAGTCAGACTGTGACTGAAAACCAAGTACCAGCGGATACGATGGTAGTCAGAGTCAATCCATTGTTGAGTCCACAACTTGCTTCTTCACAAGTGAGCAAGCAGTATAGCTATGAAGGGTTGAGTGCGGTTGATTTTTCAGCAGGAAATGATGGCGGTGGTAATGTTAGTATCGCACTTAACAATGAAGCCATACCAGTTGACGTACAACGCCAAGGTAACAAGTTGGTGGTATATTTAACTGGTAGTACAGTGCCTAGAAACCTATTACGCCGTTTAAATATTAATAGTGGTCTTGTTAATAGCATTGATACCAAGAATCAAGGTCAGAATGGTGTCATTACTATTAATATGACTGATGATTATGAGTATCAAGCCTATCAATCAGGTAGTCAATTAAACATTAGTATCAATAAGCCAGCACTATTACGTGAGCCGACGCTTGAAGAAAAAGTATATAGTGGTGAGCCATTATCTATGGAATTCCAAGACGTTGAAATTCGTAGTGTCTTAGATATTTTAGCGCAGTTTACAGAAATGAATATCGTGGCTAATGATTCAGTTGCTGGGAATATCACCTTGCGTCTTATCAACGTGCCGTGGGATCAGGCGCTTGATATTATCTTAAAGAGTAAAAATCTCGGTAAACGTGAAAATGGCAATGTAATTTTGGTGGCACCTGCTACCGAGCTTGCCGAGCAAGAGGCACGTGAGCTTGAAGCACAGCAAGCGGTTGAATCTTTTGCACCGTTACGTACAGAGTACATCCGCTTAAGCTATGCTAAAGCGCAAGATGTTCTGACATTGATTTCTCAAGGCAGCGGCTCTTCTGGTAGTAGCTCAAACCGTGCCGACGACAATAACTCTTTGTTGTCAAATCGCGGTACCGTCACGGTTGATGAGCGTACCAATACCTTGATTATCAAAGACGTTGCTGAAAGCATCGAAAATATTCATAAATTGATTGGTAAAATTGATATTCCAGTCCGTCAGGTCATGATTGAAGCGCGTATCGTTAGTGCAACCGATAGCTTTAGTAAGGAGCTTGGCGTAAGTTGGGGTATTTTGTTTGATGGCAAACCCGATGATAACCGTCTGACATCTAGTGGCTTGAACGTTGATTTGGGTATTTCAAACCCTGCAGGTGTTGCTTTTGGTATCTTGAATGTATCAGATGTGATGCTCGACCTTGAGCTATCAGCGCTGCAAGCGGACAATCGCGGTGAAGTCATCTCGACGCCGAAGATTTTGACCGCGGATAAACAAACCGCAAAGGTGTCATCTGGGACTCAGATTCCGTATCAAGAGGCCTCAGCCAGTGGCGCGACCACCACCAGCTTTAAAGAAGCGGCGCTGAGCTTGGAGGCCACGCCAAACATCACCCCTGATGGTAAAATTGGCCTACAACTCCTCATCACCAATGGCACACCGACCATCATCAACAATCAGGTCGCCATCGCTGAAGACTCAATCTCAACCAACGTTATCATCGAAGATGGCCAGACCGTGGTCTTAGGTGGCGTGTTCAAAAACCGTACCAGTAACGGCGTGGATAAAGTGCCTTTCTTAGGGGATTTGCCGTATATTGGCCGCGCCTTCCGCAAAGATGTGCGTAGTAATGAGAAACAAGAGTTGTTGATATTCATCACGACTAAGTTGATTAATGATGGTGTTAGTCGCTTGGATTAATAATAGTATTGGCTGTGTAAGTTACAGCTAATAGTATGTTATCCAATAAAAGAAAAAAGCAAGCCTAAGTGCTTGCTTTTTTATGGCCTTGTTTTAGTGATCAGTAGTGCTTATTTGTGAATGGTCAACAGGCACTCAGTTATTACTAATAATAGAGCCTCGTTACTAGCCAGAATATCAATGACGTTGTATGATAGCTAATTTAACTGAGTAAGTATTATGGTTGAGGAATTGCCATCGGTGTTTTTAGTAGGGCCGATGGGAGCAGGGAAGACGACAATTGGAAAACTGCTTGCTAAGCAGTTAGGTCGCACCTTTGTAGATAGTGACTGGTATGTCGAGTCGCAGACAGGCGCTGATATTGCGTGGATCTTTGCCAAAGAAGGCGAAGCGGGGTTTCGTGAGCGTGAAACGCGAGCTATCGATGAGTTGACTCAAAAAAACCAAATTGTATTGGCTACTGGTGGTGGAGCTGTTATGTGCGCTGAGAATAGAGCGTTTTTACAGCAGCGCGGTATCGTTGTGTATTTGAATGCGCCAGTTGATGTCCAAATGGCACGTACTGCCAAAGATAAATCACGCCCATTATTACAGCAGCCCAATCCTAGGAAAATCTTGCAAGATTTATATAGCAAGCGTGATCCATTATACCGTCAAGTTGCTGATATTGTTATGCCAACGGGTCATACTTATCCTCGTCATATGGTTAACCAACTCTTACAGCAACTAGAGTCCTTTAGTGTATCTACTGTCACAGTGCCAAACCATAAAGAAAATGAATCATAAGTAATGATCGACGATATTATTACTGAAGTTAAGTCACTTTTATTTTATTAAAATGCTTAGGGAGTCTCTAATGACAAAGTCAATGTTTCATGATGGTTTGACAGTGCATACGCAAAGTCATGACTATCCAATTGTCATTACGGAAAAAACGGCGATAGAAAATAATAGCATGGCAGAACAGGTCACTCCTTATATTAGTGGTCGCCAAGTTTTGATTGTCACGAATGACACCGTTGCTCCTTTGTATTTAAAAGAACTGGAGGACGAGCTAACAAAGCAGTTTACGGTTAGCACTTGTGTACTACCAGATGGTGAGCAGTATAAAAATCAAGCGAATATCAACCTCATTTATGATGCATTGATGGCAAAGCATTTTAATCGTGATGTGACACTTATTGCGTTAGGTGGAGGTGTTATTGGTGATATGACAGGGTTTGCTGCAGCAAGTTTTATGCGCGGAGTGAACTTTATTCAAATTCCAACAACGCTTTTGTCGCAAGTGGATTCCAGTGTAGGTGGTAAGACAGGAATCAATCATCCTCATGGTAAAAATATGATTGGTGCTTTTTGGCAGCCACAAATGGTACTTGCGGATATGAGTACACTGAGAACTTTGCCTGAGCGTGAGCTGTCAGCAGGGTTGGCTGAGGTTATTAAGTATGCGCTTATTATGGATGAGCCTTTTTTGACTTGGCTTGAGGACAATCTACCTGCAATGATAGCATTAGATTTGGCGGTACTTGGCGATGCAGTAAAACGCTGCTGTCAGTATAAGGCTGATGTCGTTGCGCAAGATGAAAGAGAGTCAGGTGTACGCGCGCTACTGAACTTTGGTCATACTTTTGGGCATGTGATTGAAACACATCAAGGCTATGGTAATTGGCTACATGGCGAAGCAGTCGCTGCTGGTATGGTACAAGCTGCTGAGCTCTCACAAAAAATTGGTTGGTTAACGATCGAAGAAGTGGCTCGTATTAAACGTATTTTAATGTTGGCCAACTTACCCATTGCAGCACCAACTATTGATGCGCAAACTGCTTTGAGTTTGATGGGGCATGATAAAAAAGTGAAACACGGACAAATCCGTCTCATTTTGTTAAAATCTCTAGGTAAGGCTGTAATGACCAATGATTTTGATCCCAAGCTTTTGACTGAGGTATTATCACAGCCAAGCGCGTAATCTCTCAAAATCTCAGTTACTATAAATGCTTATTGAAATTAAGCATTCAAGTATACTGGTTTGCGCTAATACTATGTGCATATATCGTTATTTAATGCAGTCAACTTTATTTTACCAAGGATACCCTCATGGCCGCCTCAAGACCGACGCCGCGTACCGCTAGCCAATCATATCGACGTCAAGCATTGATTTGGCTGGTAGTAACCTTATTATTAGGCGTAGTTACGGCTCTCATTTGGATGTTTAGTCAAACGCCGGCAATGGGTGCCAAAATTGAAAATGCTCCGATATCAGCACCGGAGACGCTTAGCACTGAACTTGAGCAGCCTTTAAAAATTGAATCGTTGCATGAGCTTGATACGGATGTACAGCCAATTAGTTTTGATGCGGCGATTCGAGATTTGCGCAATTACCCTGATGAATTTAAAGACAAAGGTTACTTACTCGCTCATAAGGGTAAGTGGACCGTTCAGGTAATGAATGTTGCTGAAAACGAGGTGATTACTAGTTATTTAGACGGGCGTGAAGATCGAGATAAATTTGCTTATTTTCGTTATCTTGATGATAAGAAGCAAACACGTTATATGCTGATTTATGGATTGATGAGTAGCCCACAAGAAGCTGTTGGGGCAACAAAACTTATAGACTTTAGATTACCTGCTAATGTGCGTGCATTACCAGAAGAAATCAATCGCTATGTTGGCCTCATTGATAACTATACACGTTCGGAGCCGATGCAGGATTTGAGCGCCAAGAGTATTCGTGCAGTTGATCTAGAGCCTACTAAGCGTGAGGTTCCAGTGCGTCAGAAACCACCAGAAGACCAAGAACCGGGCAGTGAAAGCATTCGTCAGTCAGCAGATACCTCTGATACTTTATCGGTTAATGAAGAACGTACTGTTGTGAATGATGAACAAGTAACCCCTGTTACAGCGAATAAAAATGAGGGCAACTCAAACAAGCCTGAACAGGACAATAAAAAGCCTGCGACAGCAGTCCCTGATAGTAGTACACCTCCAAAACCGCCAATAGTGCCAACCCCTAAGCCGCCAAGTACGACTAATAGCACAAGTTCTGGCAATAGTAATACGAATACTAATACGCCTCCTAAAGACAGTGATGACAGTATGAAAGCGCTGATAGAGTCTAAGAGTAATTAGTGATGGTCGCGCTATTTGGGGCGCGTTCTCAATTTGAGTATTAAACATTCGATGGACTAAACACAGCTAAATCGTTGCTAGGCTGTGCTAGGCTGTGTTTAGTCGCTCGTTTATTTATTGATATAGATTTGACTATAGTGAGCTTTAACATGATCTCACTATGTCACACTTGCTTGGTATACAAAAGGTAGTGACCACCCTGATTTTCTTTGTAATCTTTATTGGTGTAAATCCTCAACGCAGCCTGACAATCATCGCTTTATTTTACGTTTTTGCTTCAAGGTTTTGGTGGTTCTATAACCAATAGTAATAAGTTCTCTTACAAAATATGGTTGATGAATCAGTAGAAAAGACTAGATTTTTTGTCCATCATTAACTAATATAACTATGGGCGACGTTCTGTATAGTTATCGTAAAAACTGTTTATTTAACAGTCGATTAGTATGATTCTGTTGTTTATAAGGTAAGTTACTAACGTTTTTTTGCCTCAAGCGCCGCTATTTTTTATTTGTATATCAGCGATTGCAAGTGACGCAACCTCTCTTATTTTCACTCTTTTTAGGGTTAATAAAGCGCTTGAATACAGAGCGTCAGATATTCAAAATTAATCAAATGCATTGTTATCAAATACTCAACGGATTGGCTTTAAGCGTTAGGTATGGTTTGATAATAAGTGATACTCAAAATAACGACATTACGTTATTGATAACTAAGTAATTGGTATGCAAGGTGTTACGTTCTCCTGTTGCCAAGAGCAATTACTTACTATCTGTTAATACGCTAATTATTTATTGAGACATAGGCTCATGACTAAGAGGGTTAAGGATCTGACCTTGCTCTTAATGCAGAGTGTCTCTGAGCGTTGCGCTATTTATTAATTTGGATACGAATATTAATTATCAGCCCGTTCTGCTTACGGGTGCTAGCTTATGTGCCGCATTGGATGTATAGGCTACCCGTTTACTCACAAGGACCAGCTATGTCAATGATTTCCTCGCAAACTCACCTGGCAACGCCAGATGACTTTTCTGATAACTGTGGTTTTGGTTTGATTGCCCATATTGAAGGGCAAGCCAGTCATGATTTGGTAAAAACTGCTATTCATAGTCTAAGCTGTATGACTCACCGTGGCGGTGTTGCTGCTGATGGTAAAACTGGTGATGGTTGTGGCTTACTATTAGCGACGCCTACCGATTTCTTCAAACAGATTGCTGATGAGCAGCAATTTGCCATTACGGATAATTTTGCCGTTGGCATGGTGTTCGTTAATTTAGATAGTGATAAAGCTGAATATAGCCAAAAAATATTAAGCGATGAAATTACAGCCCAAGGGTTAGAAGTGGCTGGCTGGCGTGATGTGCCACTTGATCTCAGTATCGTTGGTGAGATTGGTCGTGAGACGCTACCAGATTTTCAGCAGGTATTTGTTAATGCTCCCGATGATTTAGCTGCGGATGATTTTAATCGCAAGCTGTTTGTCGCACGTAAGAAAGCAGAGCAACGTTTGTTGGATGACGAACTGTTTTATGTTTGTTCTTTGAGTTGCCAGACGATTATTTATAAAGGTTTGGTAATGCCATCAGACCTGCCTGCTTTCTTTTTAGATTTACAAGACAAGCGTTTGGCTTCACATATTGTGGTATTCCATCAGCGCTTTTCTACTAATACGTTACCACGCTGGCCATTGGCACAGCCATTCCGTTATTTGGCACACAATGGTGAGTTGAATACGATTACTGGTAACCGTAACTGGTCTGAAGCTCGTACACCAAAACTAAAATCAGACAAGCTTCCCAATTTGAACCAGCTAACACCGCTCGTAAACAGCAGCGGTTCTGATTCATCAAGTTTGGATAATATGCTTGAAGTGCTCATGTCAGGTGGCATGAACTTGTTCCATGCGATGTCTATTCTAGTACCGCCAGCATGGCAGAACGTCGATAGTATGGATATGGATTTGCGTGCGTTTTATGAGTTCTATTCGCAGCATATGGAAGCTTGGGATGGCCCAGCCGGTTTGGTTATTCAAGATGGGCGTTATGCAGTCTGTATGCTTGATCGAAACGGTCTACGTCCGTCACGTTGGGTGACGACTAAGAACGGCTATATTACAGTAGCTTCTGAGGTTGGCGTTTGGGATTATGATCCTAAAGATGTATTAGCAAAAGGTCGTGTCGGTCCAGGTCAAATGTTGGTTATCGATACTTTAACTGGGCAGATTCTAGACACTAAAGCCATTGCTACGTTATTGAAAAAAGCACATCCATACCGTAAATGGCTGCGTGAAGAAGCAACTCGTATTCGTGATGATGAGCGACTAGAAGAAGAACTTTCAGTGCAAGCATGCCGAGGTGAACAGCTAAAAGCATTGCAAAAAATGTATCACATTACCAATGAAGAGCGTACTGAAATCATTCGTCCCAACGCCGAAAACGGTCAAGAGCCAGTTGGCTCGATGGGTGATGATACACCAATGGCCGTGTTGTCACAGCAAATACGCCATATAGGTGATTTCTTCCGTCAGCAGTTTGCACAGGTAACCAATCCACCGATTGATCCATTACGTGAATCTATCGTGATGTCGCTACAGACGTGCTTGGGTGCTGAAACTAATGTGTTTGCGCCATCAGCGAGAGATGCTCACCGTATTATTTTATCATCACCGGTATTGTCAGCCAGTAAGATGAAACAGTTGGAAGATCTAGACGATCCATCATTTAAGATGGCACGTATAGATTTGAACTATGATCGTAACTTAGAACTATCAGACGCCATCACGGCTATCTGTGAGCAAGTGGCGAGTACCATTCGTGCTGGTAATACGCTAATAGTATTATCTGATAAAGATATTGATGCAGATAAAATACCCGCCAATGCTATTATGGTTACTGGGGCTGTGCATCACTATCTTATTGGCCAAGGTATTCGTACGGATGCTAACTTAATCATTGAGACCGGTTTGGCTCGTGACTCGCATCAAGTGGCTGTATTGATTGGCTTTGGTGCAACCTGTGTTTATCCATACTTGGCTTATGATGTCATTGATGATTTAGTGGCGACTGGTGAGTTGCTTGGTGATCCAATTCAAGCACGGGTTAACTTCCGTAAAGGTCTGGATAAAGGGCTGCTAAAAATCTTGTCAAAAATGGGTATTTCTACCATTGTATCTTACCGTGCCGCACAGTTATTTGAAGCAGTTGGACTCTCTGAAGAAGTGGTAGATTTGTGCTTTAAAGGTGTGCAGAGCCGTATTAAAGGTGCTACCTTTGCCGACCTAGCCGCTGACCAAGCACAATTGGCAGCCAATGCCTTTAAGCGTCGTGCGCCGCTCGATCAAGGTGGTCTGCTCAAGTTTGTCTTTAACAAAGAGTATCATGCTTTCAATCCAGATGTGATTAACAGTCTTCATACCGCTGTACGTACTGGTGATTATGAAAACTATCGTAACTATGCGGATTTGGTCAATAGTCGTCCGGTCGCAACTTTACGTGATTTGTTACAGTTAAAAACTGATAGTGCTATTGATGTCAACGATGTCGAAGATATCTCTAAAATCTTGACCCGTTTTGATTCCGCTGGTATGTCGCTAGGGGCATTATCACCTGAAGCACATGAGTCCATTGCCATGGCGATGAACACCATTGGTGGGCGATCAAACTCTGGTGAGGGCGGTGAAGACCCCGTACGCTATGGTACGTTGCGTAACTCAAAAATCAAGCAAGTTGCTTCTGGTCGCTTTGGCGTAACACCTGCGTACCTACGGTCAGCAGAAGTGATGCAGATTAAAGTCGCGCAAGGTGCGAAGCCAGGCGAGGGTGGTCAGCTACCTGGTGGTAAAGTCAATGCACTGATTGCACGATTGCGTTATTCCGTACCAGGCGTGACGTTAATTTCACCACCACCGCATCATGATATTTATTCTATCGAAGATTTGGCTCAGCTGATTTTTGATTTAAAACAAGTCAATCCGGATGCTTTGGTATCGGTTAAGTTAGTATCACGTCCAGGCGTTGGCACTATCGCGACAGGCGTGGCAAAAGCCTATGCCGACCTCATTACTATCTCAGGATATGATGGCGGTACAGCAGCTTCTCCATTGTCCTCTATCCACCATGCGGGCTCACCATGGGAGCTAGGCTTGGCAGAGACTCATCAGTCGCTACGTGTCAATGGACTGCGTGATAAAGTCCGTGTACAAACTGATGGTGGTCTAAAAACAGGGCTTGATGTGGTAAAAGCCGCCATTTTGGGTGCAGAAAGTTTCGGTTTTGGTACCACGCCGATGATCGCAGTTGGTTGTAAGTATTTACGTATTTGTCATTTGAACAACTGTCCAACTGGTGTGGCAACCCAAAAATCTAAGCTGCGTGATGAGCATTTCATCGGCGAAGCTGAAATGTTGATTAATTTCTTCAAGTTTGTGGCAACTGAAACCCGTGAATGGCTAGCTGCACTTGGCGTGCGTAGCATGGAAGAGTTAGTTGGACGTACGGATTTATTAGAAGTGTTAGAAGGTAACACGGATAAACAGCAGCATCTTGATTTAACACCATTGTTATTTAGTCATCCAGCCTCCAGTGGTAAAGCACAAACTTGCCAAGTAGAACGAAATGAACCATTTGATAAAGGGTTGCTGGCTGAGCGAATGATTAGTGATATGCTTGTAAATATTCGCCAAGGAATAGGCGGTGATTATAGTTACTATGTCGGTAACTGTGATCGCTCTATCGGTGCACGTATTTCTGGTGAAATTGCCCAAGTATGGGGTAATCTTGGCATGCATGATATGCCAATCAGGTTGCATTTAACTGGTACTGCAGGACAAAGCTTAGGTGTTTGGAATGCAGGTGGTTTAAATATTGAGCTTGAAGGCGACGCCAACGACTATGTCGGTAAAGGCATGGCAGGTGGTGAAATTGTTATTTATCCACCAAAAGACTCAGTGTTTACCGCAAAAGATACGGCTATCATTGGCAACACCTGTTTATATGGTGCGACCAGTGGTAGGTTGTATGCAGCGGGTACAGCAGGTGAGCGCTTTGGTGTTCGTAACTCTGGTGCGCATGCTGTTATTGAAGGAACAGGCGATCATTGCTGTGAATATATGACGGGCGGTATTGTTACTATTCTTGGACGTACAGGTTTGAACTTTGGGGCAGGTATGACGGGCGGTTTCGCTTATGTCCTCGATATGGATGGTGACTTCTTTGATTGTTGCAATCATGAGCTTATCGATCTGAACCGTATTTCAAGTGAGCAAACAGAGCAGCATCGAATCCACTTGCAAAAAGTGATTGAAACTCATGTAGATAAAACAGGCAGTGCATGGGGTCAGACTATATTGGCTGACTTTGAGCACTACGTTCGTAAGTTTTACTTAGTGAAACCAAAAGCGGCGAACATTGCAAGCCTTCTTAAAACCACGATGGCTGATCCGCAATAGTGCAATAGCTGATATGTTTTAAGATACGTTTTAACTCACAAGTTTTAAGCAGGTAAGTGACGGCAATGATATTCATGTCTTAAGTTTTAAATGAGTCAGTTATCAAACGCTGTCACCGCCCACTATAGAGAGATAGCATCATGGCAAAACGCTTAGAAAATAGTTTTCAGTTTTTAGATGTACCACGGTTAGAACCGACCAAAAAAGACATAGCCACGCGTTCGACAGAGTTTGTTGAAATTTACAAACCGTTTGAGAGTGAGGCCGTAGCACAGCAGTCACATCGTTGTCTTGAATGCGGTAATCCGTACTGTGAGTGGAAATGTCCAGTACATAATTACATTCCTAATTGGCTAAAGTTGGCCACCGAAGGCCAAATATTTCAAGCTGCTGAGTTGTGTCACCGCACCAACACTTTGCCTGAAGTCTGTGGTCGTGTCTGTCCACAAGATCGCTTGTGTGAAGGTGCTTGTACCTTAAATGACGGCTTTGGGGCAGTGACGATTGGTAATGTTGAAAAATACATCAACGACACTGCCTTTGCACTTGGCTGGCGTCCTGACATGTCTGATGTTGTTTGGACAGATAAAAAGGTTGCTATCATTGGGGCAGGGCCTGCAGGTCTTGGCTGCGCAGATATTTTAGTAAGAAATGGTGTCAAGCCAGTTGTGTTTGATAAGCGCCCTGAAATTGGTGGTTTGCTTACCTTTGGTATTCCAGAGTTTAAAATGGAAAAAGATGTCATGCGTAATCGCCGCGTCATCTTTGAAGGCATGGGTATAGAGTTTCGTCTTGAGACAGAAATTGGTACAGATGTGAGTATTGATGAGTTGCTAGGCGAGTACGATGCGGTGTTCATGGGCATGGGCACTTACACTTACATGCGTGGCGGCTTCGCTGGTGAAGAGTTAGAAGGTGTATATGATGCGTTAGACTACTTGATTGCCAATGTGAATCGTTGTAATGACTGGGAAAAGAACCCTGCAGAATACATCGACTTTAAAGGCAAGAGAGTTGTGGTGCTAGGTGGTGGTGATACCGCAATGGACTGCAACCGTACCAGTATTCGTCAAGGTGCTGAGAAGGTTGTCTGTGCCTATCGCCGCGATGAAGAAAATATGCCAGGATCTCGCCGTGAGGTGGTTAATGCTCGCGAGGAAGGTGTTGAGTTCTTGTTTAATCGTCAGCCGACGGAAATCATTGGTTTGAATGGTAAGGTCAACGGCGTAAAAGTTGTGACTACTCAATTGGGCGCACCAGACAACCGTGGTCGTCAACGTCCTGAACCGATTCCTAATTCAGAAGAAATTATCCCTTGTGATGCTGTGATTATGGCTTTTGGTTTCCGTCCTAGCCCTGCTGACTGGTTTGAGTCACAGCAAGTGGCGATGGATAGCTCGGGTCGAGTATTGGCAGCTGAGCAGCAAACGTTTAAATTCCAAACAAAAAATCCAAAAATATTCGCTGGTGGTGATATGGTTCGCGGTTCTGATTTAGTCGTAACGGCTATTTGGGAAGGTCGGGAAGCAGCAGAAGGTATATTGGACTTCTTAGAAGTATAATATAATTTATCTAAATCTAGCGATTTATACGCAGGTTCTAGCTTGAGCGTCTTTTGTCCTTTAAATGGGCAAAAGGCGTTTTTTTGATTATTGCTTTGTAAATTGCAGTGCGACTGATAGCATGTTTGTTAGTAACGAGTGATGTTCGTCATTTATTTTTTCCTATCCATTAAAGAGAGTAATCTTGCGTGAAATCAATTCTTTGGCAGCGTGTAACTGCTCCGTTCATTGAGCCTTACGTTCGTTATCAATATGCAGATATTTTGCATGCCATACGCTTAGGTGTGGCGGTTATACTTGCTTTGCTAATTAATGCCCTTACTGGCTTTCCTCATGGAGAGTGGACAACCATCACTGTGTTTATCATTTTGGGATTGTTGCAGTATCAAGGTGCTATTTATACCAAAGCCAAAGAGCGAATATTGGGTACAATATTTGGTATCATCGCAGCTTTCGGTATTTTGTGGTTCAGTGATAGCGTGAATGCATGGGTATGGGTGTATTATGCGCTGATTGGTTTGGTCAGTAGTATTATTGGTTATTTAGCAGTTAGGAACCTCGGTTATACGGGATTGCTGACTGGTATCACTATGTTGATGATTATCTCAAATTTGGGCCAAAGTAATATGAGCCAAGATGGCATCTACCGCGCCCTAAATATTTTATTGGGTACAGGCGTTTCGGTAGCTGTGACACTCATTTTGCCGCTGAAGTCGACGTTGATGTGGCGATTTCTATTGAGCAGTAACCTCGATGCTTGTAGCAGTCTATATGCTGGTGTCGGCAAGCATATTGATACTCCTGATGAGATCAAAGATGCTTTGACCCAGCAGCAGAGCTCAAAGGTCTTTCCCGTTGAAGAAGTACCTGTCAACGAGGCACTAGTCGCAGAACTACAGCAAATTAATAAACGATTACTTGCTGTGCGGCCACATATCGCAGCGACGGCTAGTGAGTCAGGTATCGATAAACCAACGTTAGAAATCATTCAACGTACCCACCGTAATATTATCGGAACCATTGATTTATTGCTGAGTGCGGCACCTCGTTTGATAAATACTGATATCGATGACGATAATTATATTTTATTGGTACATTATCAGAATGAGCTGACGCAAGCCATGCATCATATGGCAGCGGTATTGCGTAGTCCAAGTGATGAGGTGTTTCGCCCTATTACTCGCATCGCAGTCTCGGAGTATCCAAGTGTGCAGAGTTTGGCATTTGAGTGGCAGGGATATTTTTGGTTAACTCAAACGTTACAGACGCAATTGCAGCAGATGAGTGATTTGCTACAGACTACCAAGCCACAATGGTATGCGGCATCTGGTCTTGGTTATCAACGTCGTGAGCATCGTAGAATGAAAGAGCAGGGCGGTGAAGGGGATTTGGGTTTATAAAAAAACGCTGACTTTGGATAGTCAGCGTTTTTATTTTCTGGTTTTAACACGCTCTAGTTTTATCTTATGTTCGTAAAAAATGCAGCGATTAACGTCCTGTTTTTAGCTTATCCCAATACTGCTGATATATTTGCAGTGCGTCATCGCCTACATCTTCTTGAAACTCTGCTTTCGCTAGTACTTCCTTAGAAGGATAGATAGTAGGATTGTTTTTCACGTCGTCTGGCATCATTTCACGTGCTGCAATATTTGGTGAGGCGTAACCGATTTCTTCGCTGACGATTTTTGAGTTTTCAGGGCGCAATAGATAGTCAATAAATTTGTGCGCTGCATCTACTTGCTTGGCGTTTTTTGGAATGACAAAGTTGTCCATCCATAAGATTGCCCCTTCGCTAGGGTACTTATAAACCAAGCTGGTGAGACCTTCATCATTGGCGATTACTGCTTCGCCATTCCAGCTCATACCCACTGAGGTTTCACCTTCCATATATGGCATGCGTGTGGCGTCTGAGTTGAATGTCTTAACATTGGGCATTAACGTCGTGAGCTTGTTATAAGCGGCTTCAATTTCATCGGGATTGCTGCTATTACCTGAGTAACCCAGGGTGAATAGCGCCATACCAAACACTTCTCGCACATCATTGGTCAGCATGACTTGCCCTTTATACTTGGGATCCCATAGATCATTCCAACTATTAACTGTCGCAGGATCAACGCTATCTCCATTGATTGCTAGACCTGTGCTGCCCCACATATAAGGAATAGAGTATTTGTTTTCAGGATCTACTTTGGTATTAGTAAATGACGTATCCAAATTTTTAAAATTGCTCAATTTTGATTTATCAATTTCTTGTAATAAGCCTTCATTAGCCATTTTTTCGACATAATAGGTCGATGGCACAGCAAGGTCGTACTGACTTGAGTCATCGAGTAGCTTGAGCTTGGCATACATGGCTTCATTAGAGTCAAACGTAGTGTAATTAACGGTAATGCCAGTCTCTTCTTCAAAACCATCCAGAATTTCTTGAGGCATATATTCTGACCAGTTGTATAGATTAAGCGTTACATCACTTGTAGTGGTACTGCTGTCAGCTGCGGTATTCTCAGAATTGCTGCAGCTGGCAAGCACCAAGCCGATAGCCGCTGCTAATAATGCTTTTGGTACTATATGGCCCGCACGAGTCGCAGGGCCTGATGGTAAATGGGTCAAAACAATTCTCCAAAATAAAAACGATACAAATAAGTGAAAACTACTAGGGCGTGTCCTCAATTCAATCGATAGCCATCTAAATGGGTTAAAAATGGCTAAATCTTGCCAAACGGCGTCAAATAGCTGACTAATATCTCGATATTATCTGCGCTATTTTCCTTGTTTGACTACAATTTATCTCATTTTTATCACCATTTTTAAAATGAGGACACACCCTAAATGCTAGTGAATATAAACAGTTACACCATTATGGCTATTTGTTTCAGTGATTTAAAGGGGATATTGAGACAATCGTTAAGAATGGTGGTTATGATAGACTGATTTTCTGTTAAAAAGACAGCTTTTATATGAGATATCGTCGATCCACTATAAAATAAATACAGCGATACTGGGTGCATTTTGCGTAGCCTCTGTCTGCGCAGGCACAGCAAGCAAGGAAAATGTATACCAGTATTGCATGGTTACATTTGTATCTGTTTTATTTAGGACTGACTATATAGTATGAGTCTTTGTCAGCTTAGGGGCACTAGGTAATCATGCTATGATGAATGCGAAGCTATGATAACTGTGTCATATGATTCTTATCATGGCGCTTATATGATGAATAGGATAGGTGAGTTTAACCATAACACAATAATAAAGGATACAACATCATGACTCAAAGCTACCCAATACCACCAATGCTTCTCAAGGATAAAGTTGCTATTGTCACAGGTGCCAGTCGTGGTCTCGGCGCACAAATAGCCAGACAGATGGCAGCTGCAGGGGCTAGTGTGTGCGTCAATTACCTGAACAGTAAGGAGGCTGCCGAGGCAGTGGTAGAAGATATTAAAGCGACAGGTGGGCAAGCATTTGCTTATCAAGGAGATGTGACTGATACAATCCAGATGCAAGCAATGGCAGCAGCAGTGATCAAATATTTTGGTGGCATTGATATATTGGTCAACAACGCTTTACCTAATTATCAGTTCAATCCAAGTGCTGCGTACACCAGTATCGAAACCGTAAAGTGGTCCCACTTCTCGCAGCAAATGGATGGCATCGTGAAGGGTGCGGTTAACACAGTACAAGCGGTGTTGCCACAGATGAAATTACAGAAAATGGGCAAGATTATCAATATCTCGACCAATCTTGTCTACAACCCAGTGGTCACTTATTACGACTATACCACTGCCAAATCTGCGCTGATTGGGCTGACGCGCAACTTGGCAAGCGAGCTAGGACAGTACGGTATTCGGGTAAACCTGCTGGCAGGTGGCCTATTGAAAACTACAGATGCGAGCAGCTTAACGACTGAGGAGGTGTTCGATTATATCGCTACGACGACACCGTTACGTCAAGCGACCTCAGTGGCCGACTTTGCCAATTCTGTACTACTAATGGCATCTGACTTGAGTGCTGCTATTACTGGACAGTCTATCGCGGTCGATGGCGGTTTGACGATGCCTTGATAGACTTATTTAGTGCTTTTTAGTGAATAGCTGACGGTGTGAGCATCATAAAAATAACGATAGATAGCAGTGGTACTAATTCTTATCACGGTAAGGTTTTATAACCTTGGCGGCTGGGTTTATGTCTAGGTAGCAGATAGGCGCTAAGAGTTTGTATACTGTGCAAGCGGGCTCACTTTTCATTGTGCAGAATAGGACATCATGCTTATTTAGTTCTCACGTATTATTGATTGGCGACAGATTGGATGTATTCCGATTTGTTGCTTTTTTTATGTTTGGCAGTTCATTTTTAGGTACTTATTTTAGGCACCTGTGATTTATAAGTTGCATATAGTTACAAACTTTTTGTTTGGTCATACAAAAACATTTGTCTCTAATTATCAACTATGTTTCAATTTCATTCTTTTATCAATTTCTTATATAGCTTAAGTGCATTCACTGTGCTTAAGTGCTGATTGGAGTAATGGGTTATGCAAGGAAGTAATTCGCCAAATGGCAGTCCGCCACACAATGATTTTGATGCAACAGAGAAAAACTCTCGCATGCAGCGGTTTTTAAAAGGCGTCGAGTGGCTCGGTAATTTATTGCCGCATCCGGTTATTTTATTCGTTTGGATGTCTGTGCTGTTGTTGGTGCTCTCAGCTGTCATGTCATACTTTGGCGTGTCAGTGATCGACCCAAGGCCAGAGGGCGCAAGCGGACGTAGCGCTGATGGGATGATCGAAGTCGTCAACTTATTGAACGGTGAAGGCTTGGCTCGTATCGTCGAAAATCTTGTGACCAACTTTACCGGTTTTGTGCCGCTAGGTACGGTGCTAGTAGCGTTGTTAGGTGTTGGTATCGCTGAACACTCTGGCATGATATCAGCTGCGCTGCGAGGTCTGGTCATGAATGCTCCTAAAAAGATGGTCACCTTTACCATCGTGTTCGCAGGCATCATGTCAAACACTGCAGCTGAGCTCGGTTACGTGGTACTGATACCACTGGCAGCGGTGATTTTTCACTCGCTAGGTAGACATCCTTTAGCAGGTTTAGCGGCGGCATTTGCCGGAGTGTCTGGTGGTTATAGCGCTAATTTGCTACTAGGGACGGTCGATCCTCTGTTATCAGGAATTACCCAAGAAGCGGCTCGTATCATTGATCCGGCTTATACTGTTGGAGCAGAGGCCAACTGGTACTTTATGATCGCCAGTACCTTTTTGATCAGTGGTCTGGGTTATTTTGTCACGGAAAAAATCGTTGAGCCAAGCTTGGGGGAGTATAACCCTAAAGATGCTGATGATGCCTCTGTGCTAGAGACGCAAATCGAAAAAGTATCAACGCTTGAGAAAAAAGGTTTACTGTGGGCAGGTATCAGCATGTTGATATTTTGCTTATTGCTGGCGTGGACAGTAGTGCCTGCTGATGGCATCTTGCGTAATGCAGAGACAGGCCTAGTATCAGGGTCGCCATTTTTAAAAGGCATTGTGGTCTTTATTTTTGTATTCTTTGCGCTCCCAGGTTATATCTACGGTAAGATCACTGGTAGCATCAAGAGCAATCAAGATATCGTTGATGCTATGAGCAACGCCATGAGCTCGTTAAGTATTTATATCGTATTAGTATTTTTTGCTGCACAGTTTACCGCGTTCTTTAAGTGGTCAAACTTGGGCTCAGTAATGGCCGTATCTGGCGCGACTTTTTTGAGCGATATTGGTCTCACAGGTCCTTTACTATTGATTGGTTTTATCCTCATTTGTGGTTTGGTCAACCTAATGCTAGGCTCAGCGTCTGCACAGTGGGCAGTGACTGCGCCGATATTCGTACCGATGCTGATGCTAACGGGTTATGCGCCTGAGATGATACAAGCTGCTTATCGCATTGGCGATTCGACGACCAATATCATCACCCCGATGTTGGGCTATTTTGGTCTTATTCTGGCAGTGGCAATGCGCTATAAAAAAGACACAGGTGTCGGTACATTGATGGCGATGATGCTACCATACTCGATGGCATTTTTGATTGGTTGGACAATCTTGTTCTCTGTGTGGGTATTTGTACTTGGTTTGCCAGTGGGCCCAGGGTCAGAGACTTTTTATCCAGCGCAATAAATGGTTAAGTAGTTGTAAAAAATATGCCAATCAAAAAAAGCCCTTACTAGTGATCTAGTGAGGGCTTTTTTCAAATGAGTGCAAATGGCTTCGCTTGTATTGCTATTCTTATGATGTGGTTTTTAACTGATTGAGTACTGTCTGTAAGCCATACTCCTCAATCGTACCAGTGACAAAATCAGCTCGTGCTATCAGTGCAGGCTGCGAATCGCCCATCGCCACAGCAAACCCAACTAAGTCGAACATTTCTAAATCATTCATTCCGTCACCGAATGCCATACACTCGCTTGCATCTACATCGTAGTATTTACATACGTCTATGATACCGCGCGCTTTGGATGCTTCTATCGGCAAGATATCTGCGCCAATCTGATGCCAATGCACCAGTTTTAAATCGTATTTTGCAAAGTCAATATCTTGCATTTTGTCTTCTTGATCATTGAAGAAAACAGAGCATTGATAAACGGTGTTGGACTTGTGGTACTCGGGATCAACGATAGAGTTGGGCGTGATTGCATTAAACTCACGCAGACGTTCGTTTTCACCTGACCAAGCAATATGAGTGGCTGAGTCAAACTTGTGAATAAATTCGCTCTGCATACATAGGCTTTTAATTTTTGCGGTTTGTTCTACAGACAATGGATAGTGGCTGATTCTGCCGTTATTATCGAAGCTATATTGGCCATTCATACAAATAATAGCGTCCAATACATTGGCTTCCAACAACGCAAGGATATCGTTTGGTAAGATGGCTTTAGAGCGTCCCGTTGATATCACCAGCTTGATATTACTCTCAGCAAGCTGCTCAAGCGTTGCCTGATTGTGTTTAGCGATAATACCGTTACGGCTGAGGGTATCATCAATATCAAAAAATATGATTTTAGGCGTAGGTATGGGTATGTTTTGAGCCATCGCCTTCGTGGCGGTTTTGTCTTCAACAAACATGACTGTCCTATTATTATTTATTTATAAATTCGAATACTACTATAACAGCGTTTATGAAATACATGGCGATAGCGTAACTTATCAATAGCTATTTTAGCTTACTAGGCTGAGATGGTTCTCTTTTCTAAATATTATCTCTTTTTAATTCAACCGATTAACAAAACTCTCTAAAAGATACAATCAACTTAACAATGCTCATGTATTATAAAGTTATTATTAATTAATGTTTATGAGTTTTATTTTCTATTGAAAACGATGTTTCCTATCTACGCTAATATACCAATTGCCTAAAGGAATAATTATGAAAGTTTTTACCTTAAAAAAAGTGGTTGCTCTAAGTGCATTGGCTTTATCTGCCAGTGCCTTTGCGATGGATGTAGAGTTTAACGATGAGATGTGGGATGCTGACAGCATACCTGAGGGACAACAGTGTCTAGACTACGGTGGTAAAAGTCCTGCTACACCAGGCATGACTGTCTCAAATATTCCTGATGGTGCGGATAGCCTAGTATTTGTCTATAACGATGTGAGCAATAAACGCATGCAAAAAGGTGGCCATGGCATCGTCAGCTATGCATTGTCAGATGGTCAAACCACAGCCGAGGTGCCACGCGTGTTTGGGCATACTTATGAAGTGCCAGTTGGTGTAGAGATGGTGGCTGAATATCGTAGCCGTAATGGCGATGTCCGCGGTGCATATAAGCCACCATGTTCAGGCGGAAAAGATCATCTGTACACGATAGATGTACAGTCATGGCAGGGCGATATGATGACAGCTGAGACGACAGTTGAAATGGGTCGTTATTGATCTATCAGCGGCTGTAAGTAGCACACAAAAAAGCCGTCTATAAGTGTGTATAGGCGGCTTTTTTGCGAGAGTAGATTGCGTATGTTGGCAAAAGTGTTTGTTTTAGTATTTAGTGAAGAGTATAGTCAGATGACCACAAAAATGTTATAAAATAAATCAACTAAACGATTACCACTATAAACAACTATGACTTACTCCCTAGATTACCGCAAACAAGTTCTTAAAAGCTTAGATGAGGGCATGACCTTTGCCGAAGCTGCTGTTTTCTATGATATCAGTCCAACGACCATACAGAAGTGGAAAAAGCGTCTTCACAGTAAAACCACTCGAGACATCACTCCCTACAAAATAGAGGATGAAGCCTTAGCTCAAGACGTCAAAGACCACCCTGACGATTATCATTATGAGCGAGCCCAGCGTTTTAATTGCAGTCCAACAGGCATTAGTAAAGCCTTAAAACGTATTGGTATTAGCAAAAAAAAAGACACTTGAGCATCCCAAATCTTGTCCACTAAAGCGGGCTCACTACCTAAAAAAACTTAACCACTACATCGCTCAAGGCTTTGCTATTGTCTATAGTCAGCTCAAAATAAAATTGTTATGGTTAGGGCAAACATCATAAAACAATT
>NZ_RRYV01000170.1 GCF_014861395.1 Psychrobacter sp. FME13
GCAGAGCAGAAGCCTTTTTTAATATGTCGCGCTCCATAGTCAGCCGCTTAACCTGTCACTTCTCCTAATAAATGTCAAATTTACCCAATAGATGTCATATATTAGACTCTTCAATTAATAGCAACAAATGTATGTTATATTTCCTTAATAAATGTCACATGGACAATGCTTAATGATTTATTCAAAGTTTGAAGACAATCCTATAATACCTTATAAAACATCAATCGGAATTAGAAAATATATAGAAAGGTACAATGAATTCAAAGGCCGTGAAGCTTTGAGCTATGCTGAAGAAACCGTAGAGATAAACTTGGTAAACTAACGACTCGATGAGGAGTTTACCATGACCAAGAAGATCAGAACTTATAGCACCCAATTTAAAGCAGAAGCCGTTAAGAAGATAGCAGACAATAACGGCAACATCTCAGCGACCGCAAAGCAGCTTGGCATAGCGATGCAAACGTTATCTAATTGGAACAATAAAGCCAATCAAGGCAAACTTGTCGGCACAGAACAATATGATCCTGAGCTTATGGCAGCTATTCAGGAAATAAAGCAGCTCAAGCGGCAGCTTAAAGTGGCTGAAGAGGAACGAGAGATCCTAAAAAAGGCCACGGCGTACTTTGCGAAAAACAGTTAGTGAAGTACGCCTTTATAAAAACTAATAGACAGGCCTTTAGTATCGTCTCTATGTGCCGTGTATTAAGGGTTAAGCCATCAAGCTATTACGACTGGATAAATCGCGATATCAGCGACCAACAGATACATCGTAACCAGTCTGAGCTACTGGTTAGAGCCGCTCACAGTGAAACTCGTGAGCGCTATGGTGTTGAGCGACTGCATGCAAAGCTAATAGAGCAAGGCCATGACATTAGCTTGTACATGGTCAGACGTATCAAAGAAGAACATGGCATCAAATGCCGTCGCCACAAACGCTTTAAGGTCACCACGGACTCAAACCATAATAAAATGGTTTATCCAAACGTGCTCGATCAGCAGTTTGATGCTAAGCGTCCTAATGAGTCTTGGGTCAGTGATATCACCTATATCTGGACAAGCGAGGGTTGGCTATACTTAGCAGGAGTAAAAGATTTATACACCAAAGAGCTGGTCGGCTACGCCATTAATAAGCGCATGACAGCAGATTTAGTATGCCGTGCACTCAATATGGCAATCAAGAATAAACGACCAAGCCAAGGGCTAATTGTGCATTCTGATAGAGGCAGTCAGTACTGTAGCCACGCTTATCACAAGATCATCAAGCAGCATCAGTTTAAAGGCTCAATGAGTGCTAAAGGCAACTGCTTTGACAACGCACCCATAGAAAGCTTCTGGGGCATATTAAAGAACGAGCTTGTATATCACCAAGACTATAAAACAAGATTTGCAGCCATCAGAGATATTATTGGATATATTGAGTTGTATTATAATCAGACTAGGATTCAAAAGAGCTTGGGCTATAAATCGCCAAGACAGGTGTGGTTTGACTTTTATCGTCAGGCTGCGTAATTAAAATCTCCCAAGTTTGGTTCTACGGATTTGACGGCAGGGGTCACTTTTAAATATAATGATGATTACGTGGTGACCTACTACGGCTATCTTAAAAAAAAGGATAGTCGAGATAATTCACAACTTTTAATAAAAATTGCTTTTTTAAACATAAGCTTGGCTAATGAAAGCGGAAGAGAATATCAAAGCGTCCTTGAATTACCATTCAACTATATACTAAAAATGCCAATAGGCTCTATTTGGCGTAATGGCATTTGTATATCAAGGTATTATTTTCCAGAAATGGAATTAACACTTAATAATGAAAATACAAAGTATCAGCCAGAAGGTTTGGACGTTGGAAAGCTAAGAGACAGAATTGTTCAAAATTATTCAGGACTACTTACCAATAGTAACCTATCTATCATTTCAACAGATTTTGAAGATCAATCGGGTGAGATTCAAACTTTGCTTATTCACCCTCTAATATTCTTTAACGCAAACTATGGGTATTCAACGGAGATAAAACGTGTACTACTCACCTCAACTTGGGGTAATGAAAATTTTCCTGAGTTACAAGGAAAAAGGACAGTCATAGGAAGATGTCTTTTAGATAAAAACAATAAGGATGTTGAAAACTCAGTATATTTGCCAAGCCGATTTGTAAAACGTGATGCATTACTATTACATTTTTTGAAAACAAATGCTTATGCTAAGACGACCGTAAAAGACTTAGTGTCTAATGTCCATCAACAACGAATGAACGAATATGGTAGTGAAAAAATCGATCTACCAGTAGAACCCTGGCATACAGATCCAATCCAAGCTAAATGTAGGGTTATGAGATTAGATGCTAGAACACTCTTATGCATACAGATAACAGGTATGTCAGAACCTAACTTTTTAGACGATCAGAACGTCATAAGAGTTATGCTATCACCTTCATTTAAAAATAAACTTAGCGATTTAGCTGATTTAGAAGAAACATTAGATGGATATTATCAACCTCTGACTAAAAGAGAAAACGTAGAAGATATAGATCTAAACCCTGACTATCATGTTAATAATTTAGAGGTAGCAGTAGTTAAAGAGTGCTTAGAGATTTTAGGAGAAAGATGGATATTAGAAAACTATAGGCAGCAATCTGATAGAAACGATAGGGGTAATATGCAAGCTATCTATCCGCCCGAAGCAAACGAGTTTGCTGTCGGAGATATAGCAAATAATAGGGGTGATATAGGATGGTTAGAAATTGCATTCGCACCTAGTACTGATACTGGTAAGTCCAGAGCACGTCTTGACAAATTATGGACTCATGCTAAAGAGCTTCGTGAAAAGGTAAATGGTAGGGTTCGAGCCGAATGGTTTACTTTTGGCACAGGATTTAACAATGAGGATGATTTCACGACTATGGCTTTGAGTCATAAGTTACTTAATCCTACTAAGTATCCATATGAAGTTCTGGTAATTAGAGTATTAATAGATAATGAGATTTACTACATTATAGATAGTGATGCAAGACCTGATAAAGAAAAGAAAGGGATGAGTGGAATAGTCATTAAAGTTACCGATGAGGCTTATTTTTTAAGGCCTGAGAACGAGAATGGTCTATTGTCCATACTTATAATTGTTGCACAAATGGAAGGTTCACTATCTGAGAGTTATGTTGATTCTTTTAATGGCAATATGGCATTATTTAAGCATAGCAAAAAAAGGAAGAATGGTTTGGTCGAAGAAGGTAAAAAAATTAATTGGATACTAAATGGAATAAATAATATCAATGAGTAATCAGATATATCCCAAAATTCTAATAGCTAAAAAAATAATTTTTTATTAGACCTCTTGCATAAGTCATCGCTAGCCCTCGTAAATCCATCAGTGAAAGTCAATGAACTGGTACTTTTGCAAGAGGTCTGTTTTATGATAGAGGTATACAAACCATGTTTTGTTGAGAGAATAAAAAACTTTAGAGTATTATCAACTTATAATACGTTAGCTTTAATAGATAATCACTATTATTTATTAAAGCTAAAACGATGATCAATTTTGATAAGGTTTTGTTAATAATAATAAAGTTAGTAATGTACTATGTTTAAGCCAATATTTAGCTTATGCCCATAGCCCATAGCCCATAGTTACTTGTACTCCCGTGCCTTCAGTATATGATGAATATTATGGTACAGGTTTTGTTAATGTAAATGAAATTTTATGGTCTTTTGAGCATGCTACACCTTATCCTTTCACTGTAACTTATGGCGAAATTTCTTGTGGATATAATCCAACTTTTGGTAGTGAAGTGTATTTTATGCCAAAAGGTTTCACAGATGAGTCTTATATTGGTATACCGCTCAACCAAGCAGCCGTCGATTCTCTAAAACTAAGTGGTATGAGTTCAAACGTGCCATATAGCATCAAAAAAGATGCTGATCTTAATGCAGCTATAGAAGTTGGTCTAAGTTTATGTGATGAGAAACAGAAATATCTTAAAGACAATATCTAGATTCAACTAATTTTTTAAATAACTGGACTTTTTGCAGTTAGAAAAATAGTAAAGTTTAGTCTACCTATAAACATAAATAATAAGAAGCTAATAAAGTATTATTAACATTAGTTTATAATATAGTCAGTCTTCTATAAATAAGATACAATGTTTTTAAAATAAATGATACGGCAGAAGAATACATGACCTATTCAGCAGACTTTCGAGCGCAAGTTATCAAAAGTGTTAAAGAACAAGGCATGAGTATTCGTCAAGCTTGTACTTTCTATAACATTAGCAAAACCGCATTACAGCGTTGGCTAAAAAACCCAAATATCAAGCAAAATAGGGATAAGCCACCAAGTAAAATACCGAATGAAGCTCTTCTCAAAGACGTTGCTCAATATCCAGACGATTACATGTACGAGCGAGCACAGCGTCTAGGATGCAGCAAATCGGGTATTGAGATTGCCCTAAAGCGCCTCGGTATTAGTCAAAAAAAAGAGCTTAGAACACCCAAAATCGTGTCTGATAAAAAGAGCGAAATATCAGGCTAAGCTTGATAGCTTCAAACAGCAAGGCTATCCTATTGTGTATATGGACGAAAGTGGTTTTGAGGCTGAAACGATTCGTCCTTATGGCTATTCACCGATCGGCAAACCCTGCATTGATCGCTACAACTGGCAAGCAAAAAAGCGAACAAACGTCATTGGTGCTCTCTATGAAAAGGTGCTGTTTGCGCTTGATTACTTTGAGACAAACATTAATGGTCACGTATTTTACGACTGGTGCAAGTTCACGCTTATCCCAAGCCTTAAAACAAAGTGCGTGATTATTATGGATAATGCCCGCTTTCATAAAAGTAAACGTATTCAAAAACTACTCAATAGGCATGGCCATCGTATTCTTTGGTTACCACCCTACAGTCCTGATTTAAATCCCATTGAAAAGAAGTGGGCACAAGCTAAGTCTCTACGACAAGGATGGATGGAAAATAATCTACTTAAACTGTTTCATAATATGGGCTGTATCTCTTTTATTATAGACTGACTATATTTTAATAAACTCCATAATGTCATAACAAGAAACACTAATCTATTCATCATTCTAAAATCAATCAGTTCTGAGATTTCCTCTATGCCATCACAAACCGCTCGATTGCATCAGCTTAGTATTGATACAGAATTACTGGCTCCTTTCGATCTTTATCCTATAGCCTTTCGCTGGCAAAGTGCTATTAACAAAACCTGCTGCGCTGAAATACTCATATTTAGTTATCACTTTCTAGATGCCAACGCCTGTTCAACTTTGCTTGACAGCTCAATATGCCTAACAACCCTATCTGCTAGCCGTATTCCTAATCATCGCACAGGCATTATTCAAAGTATTAATTATGAGCACTCAGATGACGCATTGCACTTTTATAGTTTAGGAGTAGTCACCCCTGAATGGCTGCTTACTCAATCTATTACCACTCGCAGCTACACAGGACAGTCCACTCTTGATATCATCACTGACGTCCTAGCAAACTATAATTTCAATTGGCAACTCTCTGAGACTCTACTATCATCTGAACAGTCCTTTCAGCCATTGCAACAACCGCTTAACCTGCGTACCCAGTCTGATATTAATAACTGGGAGTTTATTGTGGGAATGCTCGCTGATATTGGCATATCCACTTTATGGATATCAGGTGACTCAACTGACGATCTAGGCTATTGGTTACTGACTAATGATCTAAGCGCAAAAAATAACGATGAAGAGGACAGTCGCAACCTAAGCACGAAGCCCTTAACCTACCGCTATGATCAAGACGCTATTGTCTCAGGTCAAGACACCGTCGATGAGCTGCAACCGATGGTTACACAGCGAGGTACTCGCACCGTAACCGTCCGCGCTGATGGCTTAGCAGCTGACACTATCTATGAGGGAGCGGCCGATGATGACTCTACTTTAGCTATAGAGGATAGTGCAGTACTGATTGCAGCGCCTTCTAGAGTCAGCAGTGATAGTGACGCCACCCGATTAGCGAAACTGTGGGTCGCTGCCAACGCCTCTCATCGCAGCAGCTACACCGTCACAGGCTCGCTACGTGGTATGCATGTTGGCGCACCTGTGGCTATCAACAACATCCCTAATATTCAGAGCATCGACACCCATTGCTTATCGATGCTGATAATCGGTATAGAGCCTGACAGTGACAGCGTCGCCTATCAACACCAAACCATGATAAAAAACTGGCTTGAACGCACAAGCAAACAAAGTCACTATAATCAAAATAACCGAGGCTCTATAGCTGCACAATCGCTCTCTATCCTAACCTTAAATAGCATACCCAACTACGCCTATGAAATAGCCCGCAATACAGGAGTATGGGTGAGTGCTCAGCTACTTGATGCGTCCATTGCCTACTGCCCTTATCCGAGCGATGCATCCTTTGCCAGTCATACCTATAGCGGATTCACCCAAGCGCGTACGGGTAATAGAAGTACCTCTATCGCTCCAAGCTATGCCGCTACTGTTACCGAAGATAGCTTACAATGTAGTGGCATAATTAAATTGGACAACTGCTAAGAGGCTATACTAACCCAAAGAA
>NZ_RRYV01000171.1 GCF_014861395.1 Psychrobacter sp. FME13
TATGGGTAGCTGACTTCACCTATATAAAAACAACTAGCGGCTGGGTATATACCGCTTTTATTATTGACGTGTTTGCCCGTAGCATTGTCGGTTGGAAAGTATCTAATCGCATGAACACGGATATGGTTATGGCTGCGCTAAATCAGGCGATAGCAGACAGGAACAACCCTAAGGATGTCATTCATCACAGTGATCGAGGGGTTCAGTACTTATCCATTCGCTATACTGACAAAATGTGTGACTCTGGTATCATCGCTTCTGTCGGCACGACTGGTGATTCATACGATAATGCGTTGGCTGAAACGGTTAACGGACTTTATAAAACGGAGGTGATTGAATATTTAAAACAGCAGTGGCGGGATGCGTGTGATGTTGAATTAGCAACCCTTGAATGGGTCGATTGGTTTAACAAAACTCGCATTCATAGTACGATTGGCTATGTGTCGCCTTTTGAGTTTGAAAAGCGGTATTATGATAATTTAATCCTGTCAGGCATTGCTGCCTGATTCAAGTAAATCAGCCTCCGATAAAGTCGGGGCGGTTCATATTAAACCTTGATAAGCATATCCCTTAAACTTCCTAGTAAGACCAATTAATAAATTAATAGGCCACTCAAAGTAGACTGCTATAATGGAATGTCTTGGCGCACCTTAACGACGATGCAGTCCAAATAGACGATAGGATAAACACTGCTCAGCGGCCGGTTCTGCCAAGCGGTAATGTCCTCTAATATGTTATCGGTGACTCTTGAGACAAGAGAGCTTGAGATGTCGACATCGTAGAGTTCTTTAATGCTCTCTACAATCTCGGTGGTGGTTTGACCCTTGGCGTAAAGGAATACGATCTTGTCATCAAGGCCACTAATACGACTTTGATGCTTGCGCACCAGTGTAGGTTCAAAGTCACCATGACGGTCTCTTGGGGTGGAGATATCAAGATCGCCTGTGTCGCTACGGACGGTTTTTTTAGTGTGCCCATTGCGCTTATTAGGCTTGTCTGCTTTCTCATGCTTGGGGTAGCCGAGATGGTCTTCCATCTCAGCTTCAAGGGCAGTGTCGATAAAGGATTGCATGAGCTGCTTTTGAAAGTCTTTGATGTCATCGAAGCTTTTCATGCTACTGGCCATTTGCTCGGCCAGTTTCTTGATGTCAGATTGGTTAGTCATTGCTTATTCTCCGGTTAGTGGATTATAAGCAGTTACACACTTTTTAGGAAAGGCTCATTTCAAGCGATAAAGCTTACTTTTCTACTCATCAATTAAGTACTTATAGATATCACTTCGAACCTCTGTATGCATATCGAACTCGACTTTCACCACAGAAACGCCAGAGATAGTGGTTTGTTCAAAGCTTTCAGCTCTTGGTGACATGTCGCCCATATAATAAAAGTCATTTCCTTCATCGTTGTGTTTCTTAATAAATAAAGGAATACGAAATCCACTATGATGCGCTTTGAATAACTGTACTTCTGGACTGTTTAACGTTCGTCTCGATTTAAACATCCAACTAAATACAGACTCATTAATGAAGTCATCTTCATATTTTATAGTGTCAGCGATGTCCTCAGATTTATGATAGTTCACAAAGATAGGGCAATTGGTTTTATCTTGGCTAACCATATAACCACCAACATTCTGAGCGAGAGGATTAACCGACTTGTTTAAAATCCTAAAAACATCTTTACGTGAATACTTGCGATATAACTGAAATCCATTAACAAAGTCAGAAAGTTTGAACTGCTCACTGAATTGATAAATAGCATAATCTGTATTATCTATTAGAAACTGTACGAATGTGGCGTTGGCTAAATAGACTAAGAAGTCAGGATGCCAATAGAACGTACTCTCTCTTAATTGAACCACATTAAAACCATAAATTTCACCTACAGGCTTTAATTCTTTTTCATGTTTTTCGGTCACAAAACCTAAGTTGAGGTTGTTAATCACTGACGATACGACATCAGAGTTCATCTTATAACCGTATCGCTCTTTTATAGTCAATGCCAAAGCATCAACCGTAATCACTTCGTCTGCAAGAAGAGCACGTAACACCAAACTTTCTTCAATACGCTTACTGTTATTAATATCTTTTGAGAAGGTACTAATTAGTTTTAGCTCGTTATCATTAAGAGCCGGTAAGGCATCTTTTTCTTGCTGTTTGGCAAAATGATAAAAGGATTTGGCATACTCCACATATGAAAAAGGGTCCCGGGAACCATGACGAATAAAGTCCATCATCATAGGTGCGTAACCTAACTTATATTTAAGTAAGTTATAGTCTTTCAATAGATCTTTTTTGGTTTGCAGATTCGCAGTATCAATCGCTTGATAGATACGCTCTTTTGCAACTCTGTCAAAACTTATTGTGGACGAGCCTGGAATGAAACAATTTTCTCTAGCTAGTAAGCGACGCAGTGTATCCTTATTGTAGGATTCATCACCGTATAAAGCGATAGGTACCATGAAGTTGTTTTTGTAGTTACCAATGAAGTCTATAACGGTAAGATAGTCTTTATCTTGTGCTTTTCTTAGACCTCGACCTAGCTGCTGAACAAAGATGATTGCCGACTCTGTTGGACGCAGCATTACGATCTGATTGATACAGGGAATGTCGATTCCTTCATTAAAAATACCAACAGAAAAAATATAATCAAGCTTATCTACTGGATTACAGGATTCTAAACGTTCTATTGCAAAATCACGCTGTTCTTCTGAGTTCTCCCCAGTCAATGCAATGGATGGTAAACCATGCCTATTAAAGATCTCAGCCAAGGCCTTACACTCTTGGATATTAGAACAGAACACAAGGCCACGAACATCACCATTGTCACAGCCATAGCGATCAATATAGTGAAGAATGTGCTCAACACGATCTTCTCTGATAAGCAGATTGAGCATTGAAGTGTCATCTATAGATTCGCCATCAATACTCAGATCTGTCACACCGTAGTAATGGAATGGTGCCAAGATATCCATTTCCAGAGCTTTCTGTAAGCGAATTTCATAGGCAATATTATGATCAAAAATCTCAAATACATCGCTATCATCGGTCCGCTCTGGAGTTGCCGTCATGCCTAGAAGAAACTTAGGGGTAAAGTGATCCAATATTTTTTGATACGATGAGGCGCTAGCACGATGAGTTTCATCAATAACAATATAATCAAATGCATCAGGAGAAAATCTTGCCAGATGATTTTCTCTGGAGAGAGTCTGTATGGTTGAGAATATATAATCACTCTCAGAGTCCGTTGATTGACCGCTATACAAACCAAATGTTTTGTCGTTTTTAAAAATGGATTGATAGGTCTGTAAAGCTTTCTTAGCTATGTTTGCGCGATGAACGATAAATAGTAAGCGTTTAGGGTTTACATTTAGTGCGTCAAAAGTAGATAGGTATGTCTTCCCGGTCCCAGTAGCAGAAATTAATAATGCTTTATTCTTACCTTCTGCACGCAACGTTATCAGGTTTCCCAGAGCTTCTTGCTGCATCTTATTCGGTTCAATAGATTTTTCAGACTCATGACTACACTCTTCTTTTATTTGCTGAGAGAGTGCCTTGGCTTGCTGGTATAGTAGTTCGTAACGCTCAATAAATTCGGATGTTACAGGCAATGCAGAGTCAAACTCCTGCGTGAATTCACGTATAGCTTGTTGAGAAAGAGAACCAGAGTTACTAGAGCTTACCTTCAAATTCCATTCTTTATTTGATGTCAAAGCGTTTGCTGTTAGATTGCTGCTGCCAATAATTAAATGATGGATATCGGATGAGCTAAATAGATATCCTTTCGCATGGAAGTTAGAGTCTGTTGCAATTCGCACATCTAAGTTTTTAAACTTCAGTAGTTCACGCAATGCTTCTGGTTGGGTGAAATTGAGGTACTGCGAAACAAGTATACGTCCAGGAATCTCTTTTCTTTCGAGTTCCATCAACTGTTGCTTTAGACAAGCGATACCACTGGTGGTGACAAATGCAACAGAGAACCAGAACTTATCGCAGAACTGCAAATGCGAGTTAATTGAAGTTAAAACCTTTCTACCTTGACCATCATTAACTAGTAACTCTGGTTTAAAAGTATGCTTCGAAGCTCGCGTATGATCTATAAAGCCAGAGATCAGCGCATTTTGTAGCTCTTGAATTTTATCGCTCATTACATAGTAGCCTTTAGCTGCTCTACAATTGGAATATCAGCAGCAGCCCAATCCAGCGAATCAAGCTCGTTCACACCTAACCAAAGTACTTGTAAGTGTTCATTCAATAACAAAGCACGGCTTTGCGTATAACAAATGAAACTGTGCATAATAATTTTGAAGTCTGGATACACATGTTCAACTGTTAGTAATAAACGGTCAACGCTAATCGACATATTAAGCTCTTCCCTTATCTCACGAGCTAATGCTTGTTCTAGCGTTTCATCACTTTCCAACTTACCTCCTGGGAACTCAAATTTCTCAGAAAGATAACCCAGCTTATTTTTGCCACGTTGAGCGCACAGTATTTCCCCATCATTAACAACAATGGCGGCAACAACTTCTATAGTTTTCATTTTAGTCCAGTAGATAATAATAAGTTTACTTATCAGCCCCTAAGCCTAGGCAGTAAACTAGGGTTAATAGTTCGTAGTTTTATACTTGGTTCTGGTGACCAGACTAGATCCTCATGTTCCACTGCTATTTGATAAGCCCACTGACTGATTGTTTCAGAGCGAAGTTGATTGGTCGTAAAACCTATAATTTTTGCTTCCTGCTCAATCGTATGGCCATGTTGTTGATTGCGTTCTAGCCACTTTTCATAAAACAGCTCTTCAGCCAGATAATCACGCTTACTATTATTGCAGCTATGCTCCGTAAGTACGAAATTATGAGTCGTATCAATTGGATATTTCGACCAAGGAATAAAGTGATCAACTTCGATATTGTTTCTCAAGGGTTTATGACAATAGAAGCACTGTCCCTGCTGAGTATCAATCAGGATAGGTATTAACAATTTTAGACTTTGGCGCGATTGATTAAACAAGAACTGCTGCAAATCAATATCATCACTAAAATGTATTTGGTTACGACTGTTCTTACGTACGAACTCTGTCCAGTATTGCTGGCATAGCTTATTAATTATTTTACTAAAGCGTGTAAAACAGTATGCAATACTAGGCTTTAAAGTTATTACCTTTGATTTTGAGTCATAAACATATAAGAACTCACGACTAACTTTGTCCTCCGCACTTTGCAGATATCTTGCGGGGTACTTTTTGATAGTCGAGGAAATACCTTTGATAGTGGATTGCCATAGTTTGATATTTTGTGTGTAAGCTATAGTTAGGCTGGTTGTCTTAGTTTTATGCTGCAAATCTAGAATGCTATTAATAACACTAGCCTGCCCTGTTGTACTGCTTTGTCTGAGTACAGAATCACTACTTTGATCTGAGTATGGTAATGCTTGTGTCCAGTAAAGCTGTATAAACTGCTCTGCTAACTGCTCATAAGAAATACTGTGTGCACTGTCATCATTAATTCCAGACTCTATAGACAGATTAACCATTGCCATCAATAAGGCAAATTTATAGGTCGAGGTATATGAGCTAGATTCAAGCAGCCACTGAATACGTCTTAAAAAGTTAAGCTGGAATTCTGCCATGGGCACTATAACAATCCTTTAAAAATACAGTAGCTCATCCTAATAAAATTAGCACTGATGCTATCAAAAATATCTATATCAAGTTAGTAGAGCATCATCAAATACGAGTTCTTGAGACTGTCTGTACTAAATTATTCTTCTTATATACAACAGCACTTACAGTAATATTTAATTAGCGCAGTTGTTATAGTGTCTGATTTACACGCAGGATGTCAGTAGTTCGAAACCCGTCATCACCCACCATTATTTTAGTAAATAATCAGTATCAGTCCACTACTTGGTTAGACTACTAGCCTGTCACGCCGGGGGTCGCGGGTTCGAGTCCCGTCCGCTGCGCCATATTTAAAACGAATTTAGACTGTTAAGTTTAAGCAAGTTTCGCCTCAAGCATTAGATTGTTTGAGGTTTTTTGTACAAGCTAAAAAATTTTGCATTTAGATCAATTGAATATTCAAATTAAGAAAGAAGGCATCAATAGACAAGATAATAGCTCCTTCACGTAAAATCACTCTGTCTGACCAATATTAGAATATTAATATTGATCAGACAGAGTGATTTTACTAATGTCCAACAGACTCTAGCAACCTAGTTAGTAGGTATGCTCTAAGCTTTGTCTACCAAATATAAACTATATTAAAGATATAACTCCAACGCTAGTCAATAAAGCTCTGAAAGTATTCCCGAAGATTTTCATCGTAACAGTAAATATAAGTTCCCTTTATTCCTCTATACATAATAGTTTTATAGATATTGATAATATAATCATGTAGTTGGTCATCCGTAATCCCTACTCTACCATTTCTATCGTAATAATTACCTTTAACGACTTCGATTTCTTGAAGTTCTTTATTAGGACTTACGCAACAATCAGTCTAGGCGAGCGTAACTGCTCGCAGAGATAGTCA
>NZ_RRYV01000172.1 GCF_014861395.1 Psychrobacter sp. FME13
TTCATTGTCGTATTCTCTCAGAAAGTTGAGTCTCCGACAATCTCGGGGCGGTTCAAAATCATGATTTCAAATGTTTTGACACCTAACGATCAAACACAAAAACTGGTTAATTTGGTACAGCGAAAAGAACCAGATGTTTTGGTCATACTAGAAAGTGATGAAAAGTGGGAAACAGCCTTACATCAAATAGAGCCTGATTACCCTTATACGGTAAAAGTTCCATTGGATAATTTGTATGGTATGCATCTATATTCTAAGCTCGAACTGATTGATCCTGTCGTCAAATATCTGATGATTGATGACATACCTTCTGTTCATTCACAGCTGCGCCTGCAAAATGGTCGCGTGATTTGGTTGTATTGCTTGCATCCTATGCCGCCAAGCCCGACTGAAGCGGACAAATCAACCACTCGTGATGCAGAGCTCTTAATGGTTGGCAAGCACATCAAAGAAAATAATCAAACGGCGATATTGGCAGGGGATCTCAATGATGTAGCATGGTCAAAGACGACGCGTCGTTTTCAACGTATCTCGGGGCTACTTGACCCACGTATTGGTCGACATTTTATCAACACCTTCCATGCTGACTATCCCTTTTTACGTTGGGCATTAGATCACATTTTTCATAGTGCTTGCTTTACCGTCGTAGATATTCAGCGACTACCTTCTATTGGCTCAGATCATTTTCCTGTGATGACAACACTACAGTACGAACCAGAAAAAACCAGTCAACAAGCGCAAAATACACCGACTGCCGAAGCAGAAGATATTAAAGAAACAGAAAGTAAAATAGAAGAAGGGAAAAAAGAAGGAGAAAAAGTTTCAAAGGAGCATGCAGAAAAGCAGCCAAATTTAGGCTAATAGGCTGTCAGAATTTTGAGTCATAATGTTTTCAGAGCTTCTTTAAAAACGTAAGCATATGCTTACGTTAATTAAGGTCTTTAACCTCTAGCCGTAACAAGTCAACTGTCTTACAATACAGCCATCAACACAAGGATATGTAAGGATACAGTGTTGAGAAAGTATCAATAAAAAGAGCAGGTTACCTGTTATTTTGCAAGATGCTTTTTATGACTTAGGATGAGTCAACATGGAAGAGATAATAACAACAACATGAAGCGTTAGAGCCTCGAACCAATCGCCCTAGGTTCGGGGCTTTTCTTTGTGTTTAACTTATTGATTTAAAAGTATTTTATGATGATATTTAAATATTTGGTACATAATGTGGTACATGATAGTTTTTATCTAACTCTTATTTAAAGATAAAATTAGATGAATTACTTTGATTATTTTCATAACGTACCAGTTTATTACCTGTCAGGTTTGCGAGCGTTCTTAACATTAACTATGATTTGTACTGGCTGTGGTTCGTTATTAAGTTCGCTGTCTGCTTTATCAAGTCCTAGTAATTTAGCCTTAGCTAGTATTGATGCCACCATAGCAGACGCTTGGCCGTTTTCTTTGGCTGTCTGTCTTGCATCGTCCAATTCTTTTATTAAGTCATTAACTGTTACTTTCATAAGTTACCGCCCTTGTATGCTCATCGCTTGATAGCTCGTTCATTAGATCACTGATTGACTGCACAGCATCGGCATTAACATCTCTAATCTGTGGCTTATCTAATCCTAGTAATTTAGCTTGGCTAATGGTGGCCATGATTAAGGCGTTTGGGTTTCTATCCTCAATCGCTATCTGCTTTGCAAGCTGTAAGTCTTGGATCAAGTCGTTAATGTCAGGTAGTCGCATCTTTTAGCCTCAATGGGTGCAATGTAGTTTATCAAGTGTAGATTGCCATACCTTAGCTGTTAGCTGCTCATGCTCATTCACCAGCTTGTTATACGTGCTGTGGTGCATTCCTTTAGGTCGTTCACCAATACCGTGAGCAATCCCTGCTTGCCAGCCTAAACGCTGTCTAATCGCATGCAAGCGACTGAATAGGCGGTCAATGGGTTGCTGTAGCTGTGATTGATAATTAGCACCAATACAATGCCTGCATAAGTAAGTAGCAGCAAAATATAAGACGCTTGTACGCTTCGAGCATGACGGGCACATAAACCAATGACGATAGCCGCCATAGTTGCATGGGGTCTTTGATACTTGAATAGAGTAGTCATAAGCCTTGCCACGGTATTGATAACTAAGATCTAAAAAAGGTTCGGCTGCTTGTTTTAACTTATCGCGATATGTTGAGATATTAATCTTTGAATAGTCGCTAAGGCTGCGAGTAGTGGCAATGGCTGGCATGATGATCTCTAATTGTTATCTAAATAATTAGTAAAATTCATCTTTATCATAACATGATGAGTATATTTAATCTCATGCATTGCTAACCTTTGACAGCTGCAATAGATAATATAAACATAGGAATAGCATAGGTGGGGAAAATGGGGAAAGTAGGAAAGTGAGCTTCTAAAGCATTGGTATATATGGGTTATAGAGTTTTCCCCTTTTAAAAGTAAAAAGGCAAGTAAGGAAAGTTAGCAGTCTTTAAACCGTTCACTTTCCCCACTTGCCTAATGGGTTAAAATATAGGAAAGCTGGCTAAGGTAGGAATAACAAGCCATATAGCGTTTGCTTTCCCACTTTCCTAGTTTTCCCCCTACTTAGCCTCTAATAATTCAGGTCTTACCTGTATGGTTCTAGCCCTGCCATTGGTTATGATCTTAATATACCCCTCGCTTTCTAATACCTCAGCTATCAATTCAAAGTTATGCTTTTGCCGTAAGTGCTTAGGGATAACTTTGCTTTGAGCCGTTGAATAAGCCAGCTCCTTAACCGATTGCCTATTACAGTAATTGACTAGCCAACTGATTAACTTTTGAGCATCATTATCACCAGCTTGGGGCTTGTCCGTGTAGCGCATGCGCTCGCTTATCGAGTAGTCAGTCAGTTTTGATGCTTTATGTATGTCATCAGCGGTTATAAAGCGTCTACCATCAAAGTAAGCAAGTATTGAGGCGATACGGCTGGCATTTTCATGTAAGCGTCTGGCATAGCTTGCGTATTTCTCTAACTTACCGCCTTTGCATAACTGGCTTTCTTTATCGGTTTGATAATTAGCTAAAGCCTTTCTAGCCTGCCTATTCTTAAAGGGCATATTAAAGCGGATAATATTGCCCTCATTATCTCTATCTACACTATCAGCAATGGGGTCTAGCAGCGTTCGGCATCGTTGCCAGTAAGCCTGTAATCTTGGGTCTTGCTCTGGTTTAGCGTCTAGCCGTTCATCAGTGTTATAAACGATTTGACCGTTCATATTGTCAGGAAAGGCAAACAGAAAACGAGGTAGTAAGCCTTGCCCATTCATAGCCTCATCATTTAACGCTGGTGCGATAACTGGTGGCTGCCCTTGCAAGTCTAAAGTGAACCTAACCCCATTCATGCTGTTTTGCTCTATGGTGTCATAGCGCGGTGATAACAGCCTATCAAACGATCCATCACTCCATATATCACATAGCTGGCTTATGTTACTTTTTGCCGTATCACTGGTTAAACTATGACCGCTTAAAAATAATGCAGCCTCAGCCGTTGACCATGCTATATCTTTAGTATTACCAATAAGCATATTGTCTAAAAAGCCTTGAATAGTGCCAGACTTAACCAAAATTATGGCTTGCTTAGGCTTGGGGTTTTCTAGTAACCATAGCTCTAGGTCTTTTTTGGGTGTGCTGGCTTTTTGGGCTAACCATTCATCTCTAAGCGTTTGATACTCTTTGCGCTTATCGTTTTGATAATTAACAAGCTCTTTATGGCTAAGTTTTACGGTTCGGCTTTTACCACTGCCACTGTCGCCCTCAGTGAGTAAAAATAGTGATACTGGCATAAAATAATCACCTAAGGCATAAGGCGCGTTTATATATTGCTGAATGGTCGTAGCACTTGCCCCTAGTATGCATTGCCCTGCCATTGCTGGCTGTACCTGTGAATGATAGGTAATAGCCGTTAAAGCATCTCTTAATATTTCGCCCTCTTTGCCCCATGCTTCTACTGGATAGGGTGTGGCTTTGCTGTGTTGATCTGCTATATCGCCGAGCTTTCCCCATGCCAATACTGATAAGTCGATAGTGTCCGCATCTGTAATAAGGTCGCCTATCAAGTCACCATCATGCAATCTGCTAATAATAGTATCTATCGTTATATGAGCAATAGCATTCACACCTGATAAGCGGCTCATTAATGTGTCTTTGTGCTGGGCCGTGTCTATGATATGAATGGTTTTGACTTCGCTAAGGTGTCTTAACGTCATATCAAACATACTTTGATTAAGGCATGAAAATACAGTGACATTAGGGTCATTCATTGCAAGGGCTGCATATAGCATGACCTGATCGCTTAAACTGGTCACTAGCCACCAGTCACTATCATGGCTCATTGGTCCAATAGCATACGCGCCTGCTTGTGTGGTGTCCGATATGATTGGCGGCTCGTTATCATTGTTTGCTGTTCGTGCTGCCATGTTGACTGGTTCAGCTTTATTGTTGACCATAATAAGGCCATACCTGCCTTTGGTATTAGGTAGCTTATCGCCTTTGCTATTGCCGCCCCTCATGCTAATATCATCGTGTAGATAACGCGTTTTATCAGTGTGATTGGTTGGTAGTCCTAAATCATGCTGCAAGCTGTCCAACTGGCTTATATTGGCATCTTGAGCGCGTTGTTCAGGTGTCGCATTATCAATATCAGCAATATAACCTATGAAGCCGCCCATGTTATCAGCATGGGTTTTTTCTTGGCTGTCTGTTGGTGTGGTCATCGTTTGCCCTCCTTGCCGTCATCATCATATGAATGCTGCATCTTGTCCGCTGCCCGTTTGATTTGATAGTAACGGCCGCCTTGCGTGTCTTTTCTTTTCTGCTCTTTACCATGCTTTGACTTTGCATAGGCAAGTTGAGCGTCCATAAAGGTTTTAGGGTTATCGTTATCAGTAGGCACAAGCATCTACCTTACCAAAACCTGTTTGGGCTAATGGTTCGTTGATAATGTCCAGTTGACTGTAAAGCAGATTAATCCAAGTATCGGCGGCATCTTGCGATAGACGGGCCAATGCTATGGCGGCATGGGGTTCTATTTGACGGGTAGCGATAAGGTGTAGCAGTTGCCCTATGTCATGCAATGCAGTAGCAGCGGCATTAATATCACATGCAATATCCGATAGCATGATAGACGGCATTAAAATTACTTCGTCATCATCTTTATTGGTAAGGTCTATAACTTTGCGCTGGCTCGTTTGAGTAGTTGTAATTGAGTTATGCATGATTAGTTACCTTTGATTTTATGAATGTTTGGACGTTGACGGGCTGGCATGAGGCGATTAGTAGCAGCATTAACAAACAAGCCATGACTGATAAAAAGCCAGTAAAACTACGCTTACTTTGTTTAGGTGGCTGGTTGCCACTGTGCGGCCCGTGGCTGGTTGTTAGATTGGTTCTGTTATCTTTGATCATTTCTTACGTCCTCCACGTTAAAGGCGATTTCTGCTATGTTTTTCGATAGCTCTTTTAATGACTCCACTTGTCGGCTGCCTGTCGGTAAAAAGCTGCCTAACATTTTGGTTTCTAGCTCTGCAAGTTCTGTCATGGTATTAATAATGGTTACATTGGCGTGTAAAGTAGTGATCAACTGGTCTATAAAGTCATCAGGTATCATCAAAAAACCCTCTTTTTTTAGCCCGTCCATTACTTCATTTATAAAAGTGTTATTACTCATGGTCTGTTGCCTCCGCTTGGTACGGTAATGCGTGCTCACAAAACATCTCGCTAACAATACCTGCCAGCTCGCTATTGGCATAAAGTGCGGCTTTGACTGCCACAAGTACGCCTTGACTAACATCATCTTTTGTATTGATAGCATCTAGCGCGGTGGCTAGATGGTCAGTATTAATATAAATATCTTGTACGCGGTCATTCATAAGACGTAAGTAAAGGCTATCCACAGTCACTAGGCGGCTGGCTGGGGTGTCGATTGATATGCTAGGGTGGTTATTCATTTAGTTCACCTCACTGTTAGATAATTCGCTTTCAAGTAGTGTTTGTTCATCAAGCCAATAGACTGAAAAACGCTTGTCATTGTGCGTGACTATCTCGCTTTGAATGGTTAGCCCTGCGGTTCTTAAGTCATGTATGCGCTGGGCTAGGCATGTGATTTGATAAAGGCGGTATGCGTCCCATGTGGTGATCGTTGCCCCTGTCATCAGGTGCGCTCTAACAATCTCTATCTGTGTCTTAGGTGCTGGCTCGTTGGTCACTGGGGCGATGGTGGTGGCTGTAATAGTCATGATTAAACCCCCTCGCTAACTGATTGCTGACTTTCAATAAAGCGCAAAATATCGCTATTCCTAAACATAGGAATACCGTTTATATTAGGGGCTGTATAGAATTGAGGAACCATTGAAAAAAATAAGCAACGCCTTACTCTAATGTTTACCACAACAAAGAAACAA